>CAKTSO010000130.1 GCA_934613185.1 uncultured Clostridia bacterium
TGCGGGAATTGTTCCCGCGTCCGCTTTTATTATATTTCCTTTTTCTGCTGTTTGCACCAGATGTTCATGACCGTGTCGACGGGCAGGTGTTTGACAAGGCGCACCTGCATCCGCACGGGAAATCCCAAAACGGAGACGGACTTTCCGCGGCGCAGATCGCGCATGGCGCGGTCGACGACGTCCTTGGATTCATACCAACGGTCGAAGAAGCTGATCGTGTTGTCCCGCACGGCGCGATCCATAAACTCCGTCCTCACCCACCCGGGGCAGACGCAAAGCACACCGATCCCGTCTTTTTTCAGCTCCCGCCCAAGCGCGCGCGAAAACGAGAGCACATACGCCTTGCTCGCGCCGTAGACGCTCATGTACGGCACGGGCTGCCACGAGGAATTGGAGCCGAGATTGACGATCTTCGAGCCGCGCGTCATGTACGGAATGCTGATATGGCACATCGCCGTCAGCGCGCGGGCGTTTAAGTCCACGATGCCGAGCTGTTCGGGCAGTTCCATGTCGCGGAATGTGCAGAATTTGCCGTATCCCGCGGCGTTGACCAATACTTCGATCTGCAGGTTCTCCGCCTTTAACGCCGCCTCATAGCGCGAAAAAGACGCCGCGTCGGAAAGATCCATCGCAAACGGCACGATCTTCGCCCGCACCTGCGATTGCAGTTCAAGAAGCCGTTTCTCGCGCCGCGCGATCACCCAAATTTCTTCGGGCCGAAACTCCCGATCCGCCGCGAAGACAAAATCCCGTCCCATGCCCGACGACGCGCCCGTAACCACCGCGATCTTTTTCATTGCACCGTTTCCTCCAGACGTTTTCCCGATATGTTTCATTGTAGCATGGAGGCAGGATGGGAACAAGGCGAACAACAACGCGCCGCAAAACGATATTCCGCCACATTGTTTCGCATGTCATCGGCAAAAGCGTTTTCGCACGGCTTATCGCGCGCAAAAAAACACAGCCGCCGTTTTTCAAGCGGCGGCCGGTTGATTTCCCGCGTTTTATCTTGCCGACGGGAGCGTTTCGTGCTGTAATATTTGCGGGCGCTTCCGTTTCTTTTGCCGGCCGAGTCCGTTCGCGCGCATCATGGACGCGTAGACCGGCAGAAGCAGCGCCGTCGCGCCCGCCCATGCAAGCGGCGAAGAAAGGCACACGCCGGTGTAGCCCATCAGCGTGGACAGTCCGAACGTGCCGCCGATGCGCATGACCAGTTCCACAATACAGGCGGCAAACGGCGCTTTGCCGTTGCCCATGCTCTGCACGGCGGTACGATAGACCAAAAGCAGGCCGAGCAGAAGATAAAACGGAACGACCGCCAAAAGATATCCCTCGGCGTAGGAAACCACTTCGCGCGTGGGCGCGTCGAGAAACAGCGAGACGATGTTTTGCCGCAGCAAAAGCAGCCCCGCGCCGACGATAAGGTTCGCGCATTCGGTCTGCAAGAGCCCCACGCGCACGCCGCTTTGGATGCGGTCAAACCGCCCCGCGCCGCAGTTTTGCGCCACATAGTTCGAGAGCGCGACGCCGAACGCGCCGTTCAAAAGCACGGAGATCTGATCGACCTTCGTCGCCGCCGTGTAGCCCGCGATCGCCGAAGCGCCGAGCGCGTTGACGCCCGCCTGCATGGCGACCTGGCCGATGCACATGACCGACATCTGAAATCCCATCGGGAACCCGACGGCAATATCCCGGCGCAGGGCCGCTTTCATTTGCGCACGCTCCGCCCAATCCGCACGGCAGCTGCGCAGAACGGGAAACTTTCGAACGCCGACCGCAATGCATGCCGCGGCGGCGATCGCCTGGCTCAAGATCGTCGCCCACGCCGCCCCCGCCGTCCCCATCGGGATCGGCACGAGAAAAAGATAGTCCAGCGCGATGTTCAAAAGCGACGAGAAGATCAAAAACACAAGCGGCGTGCGGCTGTCCCCGAGCGCGCGCAGAAGGTTGGACGACGCGTTGTAAAACACGGTCGCGCCCGTTCCGAGCAAGATGACAAACAGATACGCCCACGCGTCTTCAAAGATATCCGACGGCGTGCGCATGAGATGCAAAAGCGGCCTCGTCAGCGGGCAAAGCAGCGCCGTCAGAGCGACCGCAAAGACGACAGACAACAGCCACGACGCCGCGGCGCTTTTGCGCATCCCGTCTTCGTCCCGCGCGCCGAAGCGCTGCCCGAGGCAGATGCCGAAGCCGCCCGTCAGTCCCTGAATGAAACACAAGACGAAATAGCTGACGATGCTCGTCGAGCCGACCGCCGCAAGCGCGTCCGCGCCGAGCGTTTTGCCGACGATCACGACGTCCGCGAGCGTATAGAAAAGCTGAAACAGATTGCCGCCGATCACCGGCAGCGCAAAGCGCAGCAGCACTTTGCCCGGGCGTCCGCACGTCAGGTCTTTTTGCATCTTCATCGCATCCTTTTCCCTTGATTTTTATCGAATCATCCAAAACGGGAGGCTTTTTCATGATCCGCGAGATCCGAACCGACGCCGGTCGCCGTGAACTAA
The DNA here is from genome assembly GCA_934613185.1 of uncultured Clostridia bacterium. Lineage (GTDB taxonomy): Bacteria > Bacillota > Clostridia > Christensenellales > Maliibacteriaceae > RGIG9107. The sequence goes on from CAKTSO010000130.1 coordinate 2,508, forward strand.
AAACCCACGGCAGCGCGCGTTTCCCCTTCGAAGTCAACCGCGACGACCTGACTTCCTTCCGCGGCGGCATGGTTCCCTGCCACTGGCATGCGGAAACGGAGTTTTCGATCGTATTGGAGGGCGAGGCCGTCTACACGCTCGGCCGCGGCGTCTATCGTCTGCGCGCCGGGGACGGCATTTTCATCAACGCCTGCGTGCCGCATTCGTTTCTGCCGTGCGGCGGTTCGCACGTTCGGCTTCTGACCGTCATCGCCGCGCGGGAACTGATCGACGGCGGCGCCTGCGACGAATCGCTTGATTCGTTTTTGCAGTGCGAAGCGCTGAGCGCCGTTTTGCTCGACGACGCGGAAAAAGAGCTTCTCCGCGCCGCCGCGCGGCAGGAAGAGCAGCAGGTCTTCGCCTGGCAGCTGCAATGCCGGGCGCTGATGTGCGGTCTTTTCTACCGTCTCGTGTCGCGCTGCCGCGCGCAGCTGCGCACCCGCCGCATCACATCCGACGGCGACCTTGCAAAACTCCACACCGCGCTTTCGTATCTTCATACGCATTTTGACGAGCCGCTCGACCTCGACGCCGTCGCGAACGCGCTTTCCATGTCGCGCGAGGGATGCTGCCGCTTCTTTAAAAAAATGACGGGACAGACGCTGTCGCAGGCGCTTTGCGACGAGCGCATTCTGCAAAGCCTGCGTCTGCTGCGCGAGGGGAATTTGAGCATCACGCAAGCCGCGCTCGCCGTCGGGTTCACCAACGCGGGCCGTTTTTCCGCCGCGTTCGCCGCGCGCATGGGCTGCACGCCGCGGCAGTTTCTCGCGCGGGACTATCTTACCGCATCCGCCGAAGCGGAAAAAGCCGAATCTTGCCACTTTTCAGACAGATATTGATCTTTTTTGAATTTACGTAAGACAACAAAAAAGCGCCGCGGCGCGTTCGAAATTCGAAACGCGCCGCGACGCTTTGTTCTTTCAATCTTCTGTTTTTTCAAACAACCGTTTCGTTTTCGTCCGTCCACGGGACAATCTTCCCCGCGGCGCGGGTCTTATTTAAGTCGATCAACCGCTGGTTCGACGAACCGCGAAATTGCAGCGACAGATCTTTTTTCTCCTCGACGAATCTGCCGTCGACGAGCACGTCGATCATCTCCAGCAGTTCCTCCGTCGCCTCGCAGTTGGGATGGCTTCCCGGCGTCAGAAGTTCTTCCAGCGTAAATCCCGAAAACGCCCAGATATCCTTATCGGGATACGTCTGTTTCACGCGGCGCACGAACGGCAGCAGCGCGCGCTGGTTCTGCGGCTCGAACGGCTCGCCGCCAAGGAGCGTCAGGCCGTCGATATATTCGGGCGCAAGCATCGAAACAAGACGGTCCTCCACGTCTTTCGTAAAGGGTTCGCCGTAGGTAAAGTCCCACGTCTGCGGCTGAAAGCAGTTTTTGCAGTGGTTCGTGCAGCCGGAGACGAACAGCGTCACGCGCACGCCGTTTCCGTTTGCGATGTCGCAATTTTTGATCTGACCGTAGTTCATGATCGCTCTTCTTTCGTTTTGATCTTTGCGTTATTGCCCTTCGGGGCCGAAGTTGATCCAGAGCTTGGCGAAGAAATCGTCGAGCAGCAGGCGCGCATTGGCGTCTTTATACACGCGGATGTCCCGATTGCCGACGTTGTGGAGATATCGAAACGTCTTGTAATCCACGCGCGGAGCGGAGACGATATCGTAAACGTCCTCGCATTCGCGCTCAAACAAAAGCACGCCGACGGTCGGCGAATCCCCGAGCCCCCACGTCTCGCCGTGCGGCCAGTCCATCCGCTCGGCGCATTTGTCGTTGTAGGCCACGAGCTGCTCAAACAAATACTTCCCGAGTTCGCCGCAGGGCGCGACGTTCCTTTGAAGCTGCGCCAGCGTCACGGAGACCTGCTTGTAGGTATTGCGCGGAATCTGCCAAAGCGGCATCTTCGAGCAAAACAATACATTCGCCGCCGCGACGTCCTGCTCCATATTGAACTCGCCCGTCCCCTCGGGATAAACCCCGCCGCCGATCCAGATCGCCGTCATGCGGCCGCAGATCTCGGGGCAGGTCAAAATCGCGGAGGCAAGGTCGGTGACCCCGCCCAGGCAGGCGATGTACAGCGGCCGCTCGTCCTCGCGCAGCGCCTCTTCGATGATGAACCGCATGCCCTCCGACTCGCGCGGCGTTTTTTCGTCCGAAAGCGGATATTCCGCGCCGAGCTTGATCGGGTAGCGCCCCGAAAGGCCCATGAGTTCCAGCACTTTTTCGATCTCGGCAAAGCTGGCCTTCGCCGTGTTCCCGTCGCCGTATTCCTGCGGGTTGCCGTTGAAATGCCCCGCGACGAAGCCGCGCACCTCGATCTTGTCCGTCATAAGCTGATGCGCGATGGCGTACTGATCGTCCGCCTCGTTTTTGCAGTCGGAATACACGATCATGCGCACGCGCTTTTTCTCCGGCACCGTAAAGCGATACTTCCAGTCGGTCATGGCAGGTTTCCTCCCGTCGGTTTCGTTTGATTTTCGGCAGTCGGCCTGCCGCTTTTCATTGTCTCTATTTTACCGAATGCGCCGCTTTCCGTCAATGAAAAGCCGCTTCGCTCCGTTGCCGGAGCGAAGCGGCCTTCCGTCCCGATCTCACAGATGCAGCACACGCTCCTTGATCTCCTGTGTGCGGCCCTGATTCCAGAACTGGGT
>CAKTSO010000131.1 GCA_934613185.1 uncultured Clostridia bacterium
GGAGCATGTCGTCGCTGTTTTTGCTGATGGAGGTGAGCGCTTCGCCGTAGGCGTCGATCTTCGCGGCAAGCTCTTTGCACGGCAGCGGGGACATGAGGCCCGCCACGGGCAGGGGAAGCGTCGCGACGACTTTGCCGCCCTGCGCGACACACATGCCGCCGCCCACGCGCTCCAGCTCCCGCGCCGCCACATAGGCGCTTTCGGGATCGGAATAGCAGACGGTCAGGTTGTGCGAGTCGTGCGAAATGGTGGAGGCGACCGCGCCGTCCAGCTCGAAGTTCAGCGCGGGAACGATCGTCTTGTCGCCGGAGCCGTAGCGGTTGACGACGCAGACGCTCGTCAGGCGCTCGTCGGAGGAGACGTCGACATAGCCGTCCTTGACGGGAAGTTCGCCGTAAACCAGCGGCTGACCGGGGCGCATGGCCTTGCGGTCGGTGTCAAAGAGAATGACGTTCACTTTGCCGTCCTTCACGGGCGCGGCAAGGCGGAAATCGTCGGCGGTGCGGATCTGCGGGATGTCGACGGTGTTGATATGCGGATATGCGGCCTCGGCGGGCTCTTTGCCGATCAGCTTGCCCTCTTTGGCCATCAGACGGCCTTCGCGATAGACGGCGTAGGGCTGAACGCCTTCGAGGGAATCCACAAGCTGGATGTCGGCGACGTAGCCGGGCGCGATCGCGCCGATGTCCTCAAAATGATATTCACGGGCGGCGTTGTACGTCGCGCAGCGCGCGGCCAGAAGCGGCTCCATGCCGTTTTCGATGCAGGCGTGAACGACGTGGTTGATATGGCCCGTCTTCAAAAGGTCGGAGGCGTGGACGTCGTCCGTGCAGATGGAGACGTTGTCGTTCCAGGGAAGCTGCAGGACGCCGGCCACGACGGAAGAGGCCGTGTCGCTCAGGGAAGAGGACTTGATGTTGATGTGCATCCCCAGACGCAGCTTTTCGATCGCCTCGTGCGGCGCGCGCGCCTCGTGGCAGCTGACGGGACCGCCGCAAAGATAGCCGCAAAGCGCGTCGCCGCTGACGCTGGGGGAGTGGCCCTGAAGGAACATGCCGCGCTTCAAGCCTTCGTCGATGATCGTGCGCATGCGCTCGTCATTGTCATAGACGCCGATGTAGTCCATGATCTCGGCAATGCCGATGACGCCGTCGCGCTCGAGAAGGTCGGCGACTTCGGCGGCATGGAACGCGGCGCCCGCGCCTTCGACGGCGGGAACGGCGGGAACGCACGAAGGCGCGAGGACATACTGGCGAAGCGGAGAAGAAAGCGCACTTTCGAGCATGTAGGCCACGCCGTCGATGCCCATGACGTTGCCGATCTCATGCGGATCGGTCACGGCGGTCGTCGTGCCCCAGACGATGGCCTGCTTGCCGAAGTTTTCGGGGACCATCATGGTGGACTCGACGTGCATGTGCGTATCGATGTAACCGGGCATCAGGTACCGCCCGCCGCAGTCGATCACTTCGCGGCTCTCAATTTGGCAGGGGCGTCCGTCCTCGCGGATGCGGACGATCACACCGTCGATGACGTCGACCGACGCTTCGTAGATCTCGCCGGTGATGACGTTGACGAGCTTGGCGTTTTCAAAAGAAGTGTCGCAGGCAATGCGGCCCATTGCCGCATCGACCAGGCGAGTGCGATTTTTGTTGGGAAGCACAAACATGATGAAGCTCTCCTTCGGATTTTTATTTTAGATACATGCTGCCTCTGACGGAGAAACCGGCAAAGGCAGCGGGTAATCTTCTATTTGGTTTTACGATCTTACAGGAAGAACTGCACGCAGCTCAGAAGCGTGATGATGATCGTGGGAAGGGAAGGAAGGGTCTCTTTGCTGCGCTCGGAGGTGAACAGATACTTCACAACGTGGATGAGGCAGTAGGCGACCATGCCCAGCGCGATGGCGTTCGCAAGACCGCAGAACAGGGAGACCAGAAGCATGATGGCCACGGGGTACCACTCGGTGTCGGAGAAATCGACGTTGCCGAGGGTCTGCATCATCGAGATACCGATGACGACCAGAACGGGCGCGGTCGCGGCCGTGGGGATCATCAGGAACAGCGGCGCGAGGAACATGGAAAGAAGGAACAGCAGACCGGTGACGACGGAGGTGAAGCCGGTGCGGCCGCCGGCCTCGACGCCGGAAGCGGATTCAACGTAAGTGGTGACGGTGGTCAGGCCGAACGCAGCGCCGACGCAGGTGCCGACGGCGTCGCAGAGGAAGACCTTGCCGATGGCGGGAAGGTTGCCGTCCTCGTCAAGCAGACCGGCTTTGCCGGCGACGCCGAGCGCGGTGCCCAGAGTGGAGAAGAAGTCACCCATGAAGAACACGAGGATGTAGGAGAAGTAAGAGATGTTGAGCGCGCTTTTCACGTCAAGCTGGAAGGCGACTTTGCCGAGGGAAGACAGCGCGTTGTGCGTGAAAATGCTCTCGGGAAGCTCGACCAGCCCCATGCAGATGCCGATGATCGTCGTGATGATGATCGAGAAAAGAAGGGAACCGCGGATCTGGTAAATATGACCTTTGATCTCGATGCGGAAGAAGTACAGGAACAGCGTGATGCCAAGGCCGATCGCCGCAAGAAGGACGTTGGGGTCGGAGAAGTCGCCCAGGCCGCCGAAGTTCGGCGCAACAAGACCCGCGTTAACGACGGAAAGACGGATCAGGAAGATGCCGACGCCGGCGCCGACGCCGATCTTCAGGACTTTGGGGATCCACTCGACGACTTTTTCGCGAATCTTGAACAGGCTCAGCAGGACGAAAACGACGCCGCTGATCATGAACATGCCCATGCCGACCTGCCAAGTGCAAATGCCCTGCGCGACAAGGGTGTAGGCCAAAATGGCGTTGGAACCCATGCCGGGAGCAAGCGCGAAGGGAAGGTTGCTGTAAAGACCCATCGCAATGGTGATGATACCGCTGATCAGCGCCGTGGAAAGCATGACGCCCGTGCCGTCCATACCGGCGTCGATCATCATGCCCGTGTGGACAACGAGGACATACGCCATCGTGGCGAAGGTGGTGAAGCCGGCGAGGATTTCGGTCAGGACATTGCTTCCGCGTTCTTTGATGCCGAAGAAGCTTTTCTTGTTCTGCATGGTTCCGTACGCTCCTTGATGAATTTTTTGATGCGATATAAATCTAAACGATTCCGCAAAAAGAATGTTAAGACATTCGGGTTATTTTGTCAACTGTTTTTTCTAAATGCCTCAAAAAGTCGATATATTGTAAAATATCTCATAAAAATCCGAACATTTGTATTCGGCTTGAATGGTGATAATTCGGAATGCGCACCAAAAAAAGACCCGCAGGTTCGATCCATGCGGGTCTTTTGAAAACGGAAATGCGGTTTAGATCAGATGACCGCTTGCCGAGCCGACGTAATCGTCGAGGAACCATTCGGCGACCTTGGAAGAATACATCGTCACGCTTTCCTCGCCGAAGGCGAACGCGATCTTCAGCGTTCCGAAATAATCGTCGATGATGTAACAGTACAAAACGAGCGCGCCCGCCTCGTCCCATGCGGCGCTTGCTGCGCAGCGGTAGGGCGTTCCCTTGGGCTCGCCGATCCGCCGCCCGGAATAATGCGTCTCCGGGAAGAAATCGACGACCTGACGGCAGAGCCCGAAACGCAGCTTCTTTTCGCCGCGTGCGTTTTCATACGACAGAACGCCTTCGCTGCCGTCAAAATCAAAGCGTAGTTGTTTGATGCCCATGGGGTTTGGGTCCATGCGATACGTCCTGCCGTTCACGCGCTCCATCGTCGGGCAGGACGCGCTGCCGGGGACGGTCTGGATCGAGAGATTCTCGGTGAGCGCGCGAAGTTCCGCCGCGGCGCGTTCGTCGACGGGGAGCGGCTTGTCTTTGATCTGCGGCAAAAGAAGGTCGTAGAACAGATCGTAGGCGGCGTATTGTCGCTGCTGCAATTCCTGCGTGTCGCCCGTGGTGACGAAGACGAGGTCGCGTTCGGGCAGGCAGATGGCCAGCTGGCTTCCCATGCCGACACAGCCGAAGCCGTTTTCGGGAAAGCGCCAGAACTGATAGCCGTAGCCGTGCTGGATCGTGGCGGAATTGACCATGTTGCTGATCTGATAGCTCGTCGCCTCGATCATGTAGTCTCGCGGCAGGAGCTGGCGGCCTTCGAATTCACCGTAATGCATGACGACGTTTGCGAATTTTGCAAGGTCGCGCGCGCTTGCCATGATGCCGCTGCCCGCCCAGGACATGCCGCAGGGCGTCCGGACGCACCAGGCGTCGTCCGAAAAGCCGATCGGGTCAAGCAGGCGCGGACGAAGATAGTCAAGCAGCGTCTGTCCCGTCGTGCGCTCGATGATCGCCGTGCAGAGCACCGTCGCCATGGTGTCGTAGCAATGCACCATGCCGCTTTCGTGCTGCGGTTTGGTATTGAAAAAGCAGCTGATCCAGTCGAGATCCTTCGCGCCGTCGTAGGGCTGGTCATCGAACAGCGAACTCATCCGAAGCATGTCGCGGATCGTCGCTTTCGCGGCATAGGGATGCGGATGCGCCGTTGCCTTGTCGGGGAAATAGTCGATCACGCGATCGTCCAGACGAATCTTGCCTTCGCTTGCAAGCAGTCCGATGCCGACGGAGACGAACGATTTGCTGACGGAATACAGCCGATGCAGTTCGGTCGATTTCATCGGTGCCCAGTCGGCTTCGAAAGCGATTTTTCCGTGTCGGATCAAAAGAAACGAGTGCAGACATACGCGCTGGCGTTTGAGCGCGCGAAGATAGGAGATCAGCGCGGCGCTCGGGATACCGGCCTCCTCCGGCGTGCAGACGGGGAACGGGTGTTTTTCCATAGTGCCTCCTTAAAAAAATAAGAACGTTAAAATAAGAGCAGATAATATACGAGCAAAAATGCCGTTTCGGCAAAAAAGATCATGGGAACGCCGAGCGAAAAGCGCTTGTGAAGCGTCTTGTGACGAAAAAGGAGCATCGCAAGCCATGCGCCGAGCGAGCCGCCGACGGCCGCGAGCGTCAAAAGCGTCGATTCGGGGATGCGCCGCGCGCCGCGTTTGGCGCGGCGTTTGTCCGACGCGAACGCGAAAAACGCGATGAAGTTTATGACAAAGACATAGCC
>CAKTSO010000132.1 GCA_934613185.1 uncultured Clostridia bacterium
CTGATAAGCAGCATAAGAATGGTAAGTGCGATTTCAATAGCAGATATCACAGCACGATACTCCCTTTCCATTTGGATACTTGGCTATTATAGCACAGTAAGTTCTTTGGCGCAACAGTTTTTCGCCCTGTTTTGCGCGCGCAAAAAGGATTTCGGCAGGCCTTCTCGAATGATACTTTAGGAACATTGCAAAAGGAGCGTAATTTGATCATGGAACGAGTCATCCGCACGGCCGTCGTCGGCACGCGCTTTATGGGGCGCGCGCACGCGGCGGGCATCGACGATCTGAACCGTTATTTTCATCCCGGCGTCCGCGTGGAAAAGGCCGTGCTCTGCGGCGTCGACCCCGCGCACACCGAGCAGGCCGCAAAGGCGCTCGGCTTTTCGGAATTTTCGACGGACTATCAAAGCGTGCTTATGCGCGACGACATTGACGCGGTGCATATCTGCACGCCCGTGTCCGAGCATTTTTCGCAGGCGATGGCGGCGCTGCTTTGCAAAAAGCACGTGTTTTGCGAAAAGCCGCTGACGGCGAGTTTGCAGGAGACGGAATCCCTCGCCTACGCCGCGGGCGAAAGCGGCGTCGTGCATCAAATCGGCACGAATTACCGTTTCCTTCCCGCCGTGATCTTATTAAAAAAGCTGATCGACGAGGATCGTCTCGGGCGGATCTATCACTTCCGCGGCGTCTACGCGCAGGATTGGGGCGAGGACGACGCGGCGCTTTCGTGGCGCTTTCAAAAAGAAAAGGCCGGCTCCGGCGCGCTGGGCGACATCGGCACGCACCTGGTCGACCTTGCGCTTTATTTGTGCGGCGACGTCGAGCGCGTGGCCGCGACGATGCGCACGTTCCAAAAACAGCGCCCGATTTGTGACGGCAAGGGCGAAGGGATCGTGCAAAGCGCCGCGGGGAGCGAACTGGGGACGGTCGACGTGGACGACGCGTTCTGCGCCTGCGCGGAATTCGCAAACGGCGCGATCGGCACGTTCGAAGCCAGCCGCTTCGCGACGGGCCATGCGAACGATCTTTCCTTCGAGATCGACGGCGAACGCGGCGCGGCGCGCTTTGATCTTTCCCGTTTGAACGAGCTTGCGTTTTTCGACGCGACGCTTCCGCGGCAGGAGCGCGGCTGGCGGACGATCCAGTGTACCGACGCGCTGCACCCCTACGGCGGACTTCGCTGGCCCGTCGGGCATCAGCTCGGCTGGGCGGATTCCTTCGCCAACGAGTTTTTCGCGTTTTATGCCGCCATCGCCCGCGGGGACAAATCCTCCCCCGACTTCGGCGATGCGCTGCGCACCGCTCGCGTGATCGACGCAATCGAACGCGCGACCTATACGCTGGGCTTCGAGGAAGTCTGACAAATCACGCAAAACAAGTCCCGTCGTTCGGCCCGATTCGAGCCGTTCGACGGGACTTTTTGATTGTCAACCGTTTACAATGACGCGTTTTGATTATAATTTGTCCACCGTCACGGGCGTGCCGAGCGTATTGGCGAGAATATAGATCTTCGCCGCGTCTTCGATGTATTCGGCGCGAAGATACGCCTCGTCAAGGTCGCGCCCGACGGCCAGAACGCCGTGGTTTTCCAGCAAACAGCCGCCCTTTCCCGCAAGCACCGCCGCCGCGTTCTCGCCGACCGCGTCCGTGCCGGGGCGCGCGTATTTTGCGCAGGGCACGTCGCCGCCCAAAAAGAAGTGCATCTCAATGAGCGTCGCCGGGATCGGCCGATGCACGACGGCAAATACCGTGGCGTGCGGCGAATGCGTATGAAAGACCGCGCCCGTGTCGGGAAACGCGCGATAGACCGCAGCGTGCATCCGCCATTCGGACGAGGGCTGTTTTTTACCGCCCAGAATCGTTCCGTCAAGACGCATGGCGACGACGTCCTCCGGCCGCATTGTCTCATAGCGCACGGATGTGGGCGTAATATACATGATGTTTTCCGCGCGGCAGTAGGCGCTCATGTTGCCGCTCGTCCCCGCGAAAAGCCCCGCGCGATAGGCCTGCAATGATTTTTCGACGATCTGCCGCCGAAGAAATTCCCCGTTCATCGTCCGCCTCCCTGTCACAGGATCATTTCATACTCGCCCATCGTTCCCGCGTCGAAATATCGCTTCAGATCAAACGGCGAATAGACCCCGAGGTCGGTCACGATCCCGTCGATCAGTTTGGGCGGCGTGACGTCGAACGCGGGATACCAGCCCTTGACGCCGTCGGCGGCAGTCTTGATGCCCATCGCCTGCAGGACGAACGCGGGATCGCGCATTTCGATCTTCACAGAGTCGACGGTTTCATGCGCGCGGTCGGGCGCGCCGGTCACATAGACGGGGACGCCGAATTCCCGCGCGCAGAGCGCGATTTGCATCGTGCCGATCTTGTTGACGACGTGGCCGTCACAGCAGATGACGTCCGCCGCGCAGGTGAACGCGTCGATCTTCTCGGACTTCATATACCACGCGGGCATGTTGTCGGTGATGACGGTCACGTCGACGCCCATGTCGCGTGCGACGGTCGCCGTCAGCCGCGCGCCCTGAAAATACGGGCGCGTCTCGGCGCAGACGAGCTTTATTTTTTTGCCGCGCAGCCGCGCGGTTTTCAGCATCTGCCCCACGATCGTCTCGGCAAAGCATTGAGTCAGGATCGTTCCGTCGTCGGGGAAAAGATCGACGAGATATTCCGCAATCTTCCCGATCTTGGCATAGCGAAGGTCGTTCGCCGCAACCGTATGCGCCACGATGGCCTCCGGCACATCTCGCCCTTCTTTCAAAGCCGCTTTGGCCTCGGCAAGACACCCGCCGGTGACCAGCTGCATTCTCGCGCGCGTCGTCGGACGGGCGTTCGAAATTGTCCGCGCCGCGTCTTCCAGATAGGCAATTTGCTCTTTTTCCGTTTTTTCCCTGCACTCCCACGCGGCAAGCGCCATGCCCATCGCCGCAGCGGTGAACGGCCCGGCCGACTGCGTCACCATGTCGGAGATCGCCTGCGCGACCTCTTCGTGCCGATGGCAGACGACGAACGACACTTGCCGCGGATAGACGCGGCGGTCTAAGATGCGCACGCTGCCCGATTCGTACCAGGCGATGTTCTCATATTGAAGCATGAAGGCAAGATCCCTGTCCTGTCGTTCCATTGTCTCATTCCTCTTATTCGTAAAGATACGCGGCGCTCTTTTTCGCCTCCGCCAAAATCTTTTCGCGGTCGACCGTCAAGAATTCCCCGTTTTCATAGAGGATCCTGCCGTCGACCATCGTCATGCACACGTCGCTCGACTGCGCGCTGTAGCACAAAAGCGCCGGTTCATCCAAATTGGGGAACAGATGCGGCGCGCAAAGGTCGATCGCGGCGATGTCCGCGCGCTTGCCGACTTCGAGCGTCCCCGTATCGGGGCGGCCCTGCATCTTCGCGCCGTTTTCCGCCGCCATTTGCAGCGTCACGCGCGGCGGCATGATTTCGGCGTCGCAGGAAAATCCGTTGTGGATGACGCTTGCAAGGTGCAGCTCCTCGAGCATATTCAAATTGTTGTTGCTCGCCGCGCCGTCCGTCCCGAGCGCGACGTTCACGCCCGCATCCATCAGCTTTTGCACCGGACAGAAGCCGCTTCCGAGCTTCATGTTGCTCGTCGGGTTGTGCACGACGCTCGCGCCGCGCGCGGCAAGAAGCGCAATGTCCTCGTCCGTCAGCCGGACGCCGTGCGCCGCCGCCGTCGGAATCTGCAATACGCCCGTTTTTTCCAGCCACTCGGTCGGCGTGCAGCCGCGCCGCGCGATGCATTCTTCGTGTTCGCTCTTCGTCTCGCTCAGATGCACATGCATCCGCCCGCCGATCTTCGCGCAGTCCTCGGCATAGCCGCGCGCGAGATTTTCCGTGCAGGTGTACTCGGCATGGATCGAAAAATCGACGAGAATGCGGCCGTGATCCGCGCCGTTCCAGCGGCGGTACAGTTCAAACGACTCCTTTGCGCGAGTGTTTTCTTTGTACGGTTCGCTTTCGTCGAACGACTGCACGGGGCGGCCGATGTTGGCCTTGATCCCGGCCTCGATGCACGCCTCGATCGTCTCGTCGCACATGAAATACATGTCGGAAAAACTCGTCGTCCCGCAGGAAAGCATCTCCAGAATCGCCAGCGCGCTGCCGCGGCGAATGTCCTCGGGGCGCAGGCGATCCTCCGTCGGGAACATATGATCGAACAGCCAGCTTTGCAGCGGCAGGTCGCTCCCAAGCCCGCGCAGAAGCGTCATGGGGCTGTGGCAATGGCCGTTGACGAAGCCCGGGATGAGCAGTTTGTTTTGAAAATTCCGCCGCGCATAGTCCCGCACGTCCGCCGGCGCGGTTTTGGATACATAGCAGATCCTCTCGTCCTCCACGCCGAGATACGCGTCCTCAAAGACGCACAATTCGCCGTTTTCCTTCGTTAAAATATCCGCATGTTCAAAAAGCAGTTTCATTCGCCTGTCTCCGTCAGATCGATTTTGGAAATGATATCTTCGACGTAATTGCTGAAATGCGCCGCGATGCGCGCGCCCGTTTCGTCAACCTCTTCGTTGGAAAGCGGTCGGTCGAGCACGCCCGCCGCCATGTTCGTCATGACCGAAAGCCCCAAAAGCGGCATCGAGCAGTGCGCCGCGGTGAGCGCCTCCGTCACGGTGGACATGCCGACCGCGTCGCCGCCCAGAATGCGGATCGCGCGAATCTCGGCGGGCGTCTCGAACTGCGGCCCCGGCATGAAGAAATACACACCCTCGTGAACCGTCAGCGGACTTGTCTTTGCGCATTCGAGCGCCAGATGGCGCAGCGCGGGAGTGTACATTTTCGTCGTATCGAAAAAGCGCGGGCCGAATTCGTCGACGTTTTTCCCGCGAAGCGGGCTTGCGCCGTTGAATTTGATGTGATCGCGGATGACCATAATGTCGCCGGGGCGATAATCCGTGTTGACCGCACCCGCCGCGTTCGTCACGATGCACGCGCGCACGCCGAGGAGCCGAAACAGGCGGATCGGCGCGGTAAGCTGCTCAAAATC
>CAKTSO010000133.1 GCA_934613185.1 uncultured Clostridia bacterium
GAGGTGATTTCAGTGCCGAATCAAAACAAACGATTTCGCCGTATCGACGCACTTTTGATTTTCCTGATTCTCCTGCCGCTTGCTGCGGGAATCGTTCTGAAAGTTCTTTTTACGCCCGAAGCGCAGGATATCCAGATCGCGGGCGCGCTGATCTATTTCACACTTCCGCTGCCGCTTGGCGGGTTCCCGGTGACCGAGTCACAGGTCAATTCCGTTCTTGTGGTGATTTCCGTGTTCTTCCTGTGCCTGTATCTGACGCACGGGCTGTCGGCGAAGGGGAAGAGCAAACGCCAGATCCTTTGCGAATGGGTCGTGGAAAAAACGCAGAGCCTTGTCGATGAGAACATGGGGCCGTATTTTCACGGTTTCGCGCCCTTCATCGGCGCGGTGATGGCGCTTTCCGCGTTCTCGAGCCTTCTGTCGCTTCTGGGGCTTTATCCGCCGACGTCCGACTTGAACGTCGTGGCCGGATGGGCGATCCTCGTCATGATCCTCATCACGCATTACAAGCTGAAATGCGGGCTGTGGGTGTATCTTAAAAGCTTCGCCGAACCCGTACCGTTCCTTTTGCCGCTGAATTTGATCAGTGAAGTGGCGACGCCCGTTTCGATGGCGTTCCGTCATTACGGAAACATTCTCTCCGGCTCCGTCATTTCCGTCCTGATCGCAGCGGCGCTTTCCGGCCTTTCCAAATTGATTTTGGGATGGCTGCCCGGCGCGCTGGCGGAATTTCCGCTGTTTCGCATCGGGCTCCCCGCGATCCTGTCGCTTTACTTTGACGTCTTCAGCGGGCTTTTGCAGGCGTTTATTTTCGCCATGCTGACCATGCTCTATGTGGCGGGCGGTTTCCCGGCGGACATCTACGAACAGCGTCATAAAAACAAAAAAGCGTAATTTCCGACAACAGCAGATTAAGAACCGATTTTAAAAATGGAGGAACAAAACAATGCTTGAACTTGCGATTGGTATCATTCTCGGCGGCTGCGCGCTCGGCGCGGGCATGGCGATGATCGCCGGTATCGGCCCCGGCATCGGCGAAGGCAACGCGGTCGCGAAGGCCTGCGAAGCGATCGGCCGTCAGCCCGAAAGCAAGGGCGCCGTTACGACGACGATGCTCATGGGCTGCGCGATCGCCGAGACGACCGGTCTTTACGCGCTCGTTATCGCGATTCTGCTGATCTTTGTCGCGCCCGCGCGTCTTGTGGCGCTGCTTATGGCGACGATCGGCTGACGAAAGGCAGTTTTATGCAGAACCTGGATGTTATATCGGTCAATCTGTGGTCGATATTGATCTCCCTGTGCAACCTGCTGATCATGTTTCTGATTCTGAAAAAATTCCTGTATAAGCCCGTACAGAACGTTTTGACGCAGCGTCAGAGCGAGTTGGACGAAAAGTATGGCGCCGCGCAAAAGGCGCAGGACGCCGCGCAGGAATCCGAGCGTCTCTGGGACGAAAAACTCGCCGGCGCAAAGGCGCAGGCGGACGGCATTTTGAAAGACGCCGCCCAAAAGGCACAGAAGCGAAGCGACCGTACCATCGCCATGGCGCAGGAAAGGGCGGACGAGATCATAAAACAGGCGCAGACCGACGCACAGAGCGAAAAGAAAAAGGCGCGCGGCGAAGTCAAGCGCGAGGTCATCGATATTTCCACGCTGCTTGCCGAAAAAATGCTGCGTCGTGAGATCAACGCGGAGGATCAAAGCCGCCTGATCGACACGGCGATCGGCCAGATGGGTGACGACGATGGCGCAGATCAGTAAGGAATACGCCTCGGCGCTGTTTGAACTGGCACGCGAGACAAAAAACGAAGCGGCGTATTTGCAGGCTTTGCAGCAAATCGAGCGTGAGTTTTCGGAAAACGAGGCATATCTTGACATCCTCGAGTCTCCCGCAATCGCGTTTGCCGACAGAGAACAGATGCTGACGGCGGCGTTCGGCGGCCGTGTTCCCGAGCAGGTGCTGTCCTTTTTGCTCCTGCTTTGCCAAAGAGGGCGTATCCGCATCTTCGGCGAATGTGTGCGGGAATATGAGCAGCAGCTCGATCTTCAAACGTCGCATGTCACCGCGCGTGTTACGAGCGCCGCGCCGCTTTCCGATGCGCAGAAAACCGCGCTTTTGGAAAAACTTAAAACGATCAGCGGGCGAAGCGTCGACGCGCAATATGCGCTCGACGAGGCGCTCATCGGCGGTTTCGTCGTGCAGATGGACGATCTTTGCATTGACGCGAGCATTCGCCGGCAATTAAAAGAAGTAAAGGAAGCAATGGTCAAATGAGCACGAATCCAGAAGAAATCAGCAGCATCATCAAAGAGCAGATTCGCGCCTATCACGCCCGCGCACAAATGACGGAGACCGGCACCGTCGTCCTTGTCGGCGATGGCATCGCGCGGGTCTACGGGCTTGGCAATTGTATGGCAAACGAACTTTTGAAGTTTGAGGACGGCAGCTTCGGCGTCGCACAGAATCTTGAAACGGAGACGGTTTCCGCGGCGATTTTGTCCGACACCAACGATATCCGCGAGGGCACGCAGGTCTATCGCACGGGCGAGGTTCTGTCCGTTCCCGTCGGTGAGGCGCTTTTGGGGCGCATCGTCGACGCGCTCGGACAGCCGATCGACGGCAAAGGTCCGATCCATACGACGCAGGTCTTTCCGATCGAGGCGGAGGCGCCCGGGATCATCGAGCGCCAGAGCGTATCCGTCCCGCTGCAAACGGGCATCAAGGCAATCGACAGCATGATCCCGATCGGCCGCGGTCAGCGCGAACTGATCATCGGCGACCGCCAGACCGGCAAGACCGAGATCGCGATCGACACGATCATCAATCAGAAAAACAGCGACGTCATCTGCATTTACGTCGCCATCGGCCAAAAGAGCACGTCCGTCGTGCAGATCGCAAACGAGCTTGCACATTACGGCGCGATGGAAAACACGATCATCGTCTCGGCATCCGCGTCGCAGAGCGCGCCGCTTCAGTACATCGCGCCGTATTCCGGCTGCGCGATGGCGGAGTATTTCAGAAAACAGGGCAAAGACGTATTGATCGTTTACGACGATCTTTCCAAGCACGCGGTGGCATATCGCGCGCTGTCGCTTCTGATCCGCCGTCCGCCGGGCCGCGAGGCGTATCCCGGCGACGTATTCTACCTGCATTCCCGTCTCCTTGAGCGTGCCGCGTGCGTCGCACCCGAATACGGCGGCGGTTCGATCACGGCGCTGCCGATCATCGAGACGCAGGCGGGCGACGTTTCGGCGTATATCCCGACGAACGTCATTTCCATCACCGACGGGCAGATCTTCCTTGAAACGGAACTGTTCCACGCGGGCGTCATGCCGGCGATCAACCCCGGCATTTCGGTCAGCCGCGTCGGCGGCGCGGCGCAGCTCAAGGCGATGAAGAAAGTCTCCGGCGAACTGAAGCTTTTGTATTCGCAGTATCGCGAACTTCAGGCGTTCGCGCAGTTCGGCAGCGATCTCGACGCGGACACCAAGGCGCGCCTTGCCCTCGGCGAGCGCATCGTGGAAGTCCTGAAGCAAAAGCGCAATTCGCCCGTTTCGGCAGGCTGCCAGGTCTGCATTCTGTACGCCGTCGTTCACGGCTATCTCGATCACGTCGAAGTGAGCAAGGTCGCTGATTACGAACAGAGGCTTTATGAAGTCATGCAGACGGAACACAAACAGCTTCTTGATCGCTTTGAAGCCGGTTTCTTTGACAAAGAAGACGTCAAAGAGCTGGAAGCGGCGCTTGCCGCGATGGAGTGACGCGTATGAGCGGCGATATCAAAACGCTGCGCGCGCGCATTAAAAGCGTCGATTCCACGATGCACTTAACGCGGGCGATGGGGCTTGTCGCTTCGTCGAAGATCCGCCGTGCCAACGAAAAAATGGCGAGCTCCGTCGAATACGCTTCGGCGTTTGACGGCGTGATGCACGCTCTATCCGGCGCGCAGGAGTGTCTGTCAAGTCCGTATTTCGCAAATCGCGGGGAACGCACGCGTCTGATCGTGATCGCGGGCGACCGCGGCCTTGCGGGCGGTTACAACGCCAATGTGCTGAAACTTGCGCGGGAATATCCCGACGCCGAGATCATCGCCATCGGCAAACGCGCCTGCGAACGCTACGGCAAGCCGTTTACTTCCAGCGAGCATTTCGATTTTTCAGACGCGATGGCGCTTTCCGAACGGCTTTGCAAAGACTATTTGAACGGCGAATACGATCGCCTTGCGATCGTGGCGACGCGCTATGTTTCGATCATGTCGCAGGAGGCGTACGTTCGATTCCTGCTGCCGTTTGAAAAAGGCGGAACTAAGGCTGTTTCCATGATCTTCGAGCCCGACGAACTGTCGATCTTGAACCGTACAGCGACACAGTATGTTGCGGCGAATCTCTATGCAGCCGTATGTGAGAGCTTCGCAAGCGAAGTGGCGGCGCGACGTATGGCGATGGACAATGCAGACAGAAACGCCAAAATAATGATCGCGGATTTGCAGCTTGCCTACAACCGCGCGCGGCAAAGCGCCATCACGCAGGAGATCACGGAGATCGTCGCCGGAAGCGACGCATGAAAGGAGAATACGTTTTGGCGGAAAATAAAATGGGAAAAGTCAGCCAGGTCATGGGGCCTGTCGTTGACGTTCGTTTTGACGACGGCCATCTGCCGCCGATCTATCACGCGCTGACCGTTCCGATCGGGGACAAAACGCTGACGGTTGAGGTCGCGCAGCATATCGGCGACAACACGGCGCGCTGCATCGCCATGGCCTCCACGGATGGTCTTCAGCGCGGCACGGACGTGACCGATACGGGCGCACCGATCAGCATGCCGGTGGGCCGCGAAACACTCGGCCGAATCTTCAATGTTTTGGGTGAGGCGGTCGACAACAAACCCGCGCCCGAGACCGAGGAGCGCTGGGACATCCATCGTCCCGCGCCCGCGTTCGACGAACTTTCCACGTCGACGGA
>CAKTSO010000134.1 GCA_934613185.1 uncultured Clostridia bacterium
GAGCGCCTGAAAAAGAAGCTTGAAGGGGAAGAAGGGGTGGAGCTGTTCGGCATTTCCGCCGTCACGCACGAAGGGCTGACGCCGCTGCTTCGCCGCGTGGCGCAGCTTGTGCGCGAGCTTCCCGCGCCGCAGGCCTATGAGACGGAAGAAGAGATCGCGCAGATCGAAAACGAGCGCGACTTCGACGTTTATTATGACGAGCGCGAGGGTGTCTACGTCGTCGAGGGCAGCTTTGTCAACAAGCTCGGCCGCCGCACCGACCCGAACGACGAACAGTCGATGAACTACTTCCAGCGCGTCCTTCGTGAAAGCGGCATCATCGCCAAACTGGAAGAACTCGGAATCGAGGAGGGCGACACAGTGCGTCTGCTCGACATCGAATTTGACTATATTCCCTGATGAATTTTTCTAACGGATACGAAAAGGAGAAACCTGATTTATGCTTACTTCCGGCCAGAGAGCCTATCTTCGTTCGCTTGCGCAGACGATGGAACCGATTTTGTACATTGGCTATGCGGGGATCACGCCGCAGGTCATCCAACAGGCGGACGACGCTTTGAGCGCCCGCGAATTGATCAAATGCAGCGTCCAAAAGAGCGTGGAAAACGATACGCGCGCGGTTTGCGACGCGCTGTGCGAGGCTGTTCATGCCGACGGCGTCCAGTGCATCGGCAGAAAGTTTGTCATCTACCGCATGGCGCGCCAGCCGGAAAAGCGCAAGATCACGCTTCCGAAGGCGTAAAAGAAAAAAGCGGCCGCACAGCTTGCGGCCGCTTTTGCGATGCGCGAAGAAAGGAGAATGCTATGGTACAGACGGTGCGGATGCAGGTGATCGGCCATGTCAAAAGCGGTTTTTCGTCGAAATTCGGCATTCCGCGCCAAAGCGGCCTGAGCGACGAACTGCGCGCACAGATCGTCTTTGCGCCGGAATTTCGCGACGCCGCGGCGTTTCGCGGGCTGGAGACGTATTCGCATATTTGGATTCTGTGGCAGTTTTCCGAAGCGCTGCGCGATGATTGGTCGCCGACGGTGCGTCCGCCGCGCCTCGGGGGCAATCGCCGCGTCGGCGTGTTTGCGACGCGCTCGCCGTATCGCCCCAATGCGATCGGCCTTTCCTGCGTTCGGCTTGCCGGAGTGCGGCAGGACGAAATTCTCGGCCCGGTGCTCGAGATCGCGGGCGCGGATATTTTGGACGGCACGCCGGTGTTCGACGTAAAGCCCTATCTTGCCTACGCCGACGCGCGGCCCGAGGCGAAAGGCGGCTTTTCCGTGCCGTTTGACGAGCCGCGCCTTGAAGTGAACTTCCCGGATGAACTTCTGGAAGTTTTGCCGCGGGAGCATCGCACCGCCGTGATCGAACTTTTGCGCCAGGATCCGCGCCCCGCTTATCAGAATGCGCCGCAGCGGCGCTACGGCATGGAATATGCGGGGTACGACGTGCGCTTTTTCGTTTCGGACAATGTGTTGCGCGTCGTGGAAGTCGTGCCGTTGGAAGGGGAGAAGGGCCTATGAGACGCGCGTTTCATCGTATCTGTCGTGCGCTCGCGCTTTGTCTGGTTTCGATCGGCGCGTTTATTCTGGCAAAAGGATATTCGGAGACGGTAACGCGGGTCTATCAGCCGATCTCGCGTCAGCTTTGCGCGCTTTTGGGAAAAGCGACGGCGTTTACCGACCGCTCGGTGATGGAAATTCTGCTGTGCGTGCTGGTTTTATGCGTCGCTTCGGGGCTTGTCACATGCGTCGTTCGGCTGTTTCACGGCAGCGAAGGGCGAAAACGCGCGCTGGAGCTGTTTTCCCATATGACGATGCTGCTTTCGATGATCTTTGCGCTGTTTGTATTCGTCTGGGGGATCAATTACTGTGCGGATTCTTTGGAAAAACAGATGGGGCTTTCCGAATATCAAGTGACGCAGGAGGCGCTCGAAGCGGCATACGACGCGTGTATCGACGCGGCAAACGAAGAATGCCGAAACGTCGACCGCGCGAAGCTGTCGAATTTTGACGCTATGGCGGATCTTGTGCAAGACGCGTCGGCGGCCTGGGCGGGACAGAATCTCGAAGGCGCTGCGACCGTGCCGCGCGTGAAGCGCATCGCGGCGGCGGATTTCATGCTGCAAACGGGCTACGTCGGCGTGTTCTGCCCGATCACGGGCGAATGCAACGTCAACCCGAAGACGTATCCGTCCGAACTTCCCGTGACCATGGCACACGAAACGGCGCACGCGCTTGCTAGCGCGCCGGAGGACGAAACGGGATTCCTGGCATTTTTGATCTGCCGCGCGGCGCCGCAGAGCGAACTTCGCTACAGCGCGTATTTTGAAGCGTTGGCGCATCTTGGAAACGCGCTGTACGCGGCCGATCCGGCGGCGCATGCGCGGATCAGCGCGAAGATGAGCGACGAACTGCGCGCGGATCTGCAAAGAGAAAACGCGTATTACGCGGCTTACGATGGCGAGCTGGAAGAGACGATGCAGCGGCTGGACGACGCCTATTTAAAGGGTATGGGGCAGCAAAGCGGCGTGCAGAGCTATTCCGAGGCGGCGCGGCTTTTGACGAAGCTCTATCTTCGAGACGGAAGACTTTAAGCAAAACAAAAAAGCGTCGGAAAAGACGATTCCAACGCTTTTTGTTTTAGCAGCAGATTACGCCGCCCGAGCCGGGAAAACAACACAGGCGAAGCAGAAGATTGATTGCGCAGACGGAAAGACACCAGGTCCCCGCGCCGGAAGGGGCGCTGAACCCGCGGCCGTAGGTCGTGTACGTTCTGCCGGGGTTTTGCAGGCGCGACAGAAGATTTTGATACAGCGGATTGGACGGCTCCATCGACACGGCGCGGCGCGCGTTTTCCAGCGCGGCGACGCGGTTTCCGAGCCCGGCGTGCGCCTGCGCGGCGTAGTAATACCAGCGCGCGGTGCGCTCGTTTTCGGCGATATTGCCGAGCGCGCGCAGCGCTTCCTGATAGCGGCCGCTTTGCAGATACACGCGAACGCTTCGATACGCGGGCGGTTCGCTTGCGTCGGCATTTTCATAAAAGCCGCCGAAGCCGAACGGGCCGTAGGTGCGGTAGCTTCCGCCGAAGGGATTGTACCCGCCGAACGGATCGCTGTAGCTTGCGCCGCCGGAAGATGCGGTGGAAGTGCCGGAGGCGGGATCGTATTTATGATTGATGAGCATATCGTACGCGGCGTTGATCTCCTTCATCTTCTGCTCGGCGGTCTTGTCGCCGGGGTTGGCGTCGGGATGATAACGCTTGGCAAGTGTTCGATAGGCCTTTTTGATCTCGTCGTCGCTTGCGCCGGGTGATAGCCCCAGAACTTTATACGGATCCATGCTGTTTCTCCTTTTTGCGCGCCGTTTTGCCTTCAAAGCGCGTCCATACGCCGCTGTATAGAATGTTGCGAAGAAGCGGAAGGTCTTTTTCCAGCGGCAAACGCTCGAACGCTGCGGCGCTTTCGCCCAATAAGACGGTCAAAAGCTCGCGGACTTCTTCGGGATCGGAATTTGCGCCGAACGGATTGGACAGCCCGCGTTTTTGATCGCGCACGGCGTCATCGAACGCGTCCATAAAATAGATAAAACGCCCGAGCGCCGCGCCGCAGAGACGAAGATCGTCCGCCCAGCGATCTTCCCGCAGAACGAACAACTCGGCCATCAAATCGGCGAACGCATTGGCCGCGGCGTCGGCGTCGAACGATTCCGGCCGTTGTGCGTTATCAATGCGCTTCAGCGCCGATTCGATCGCCGCGCATTTTTCGGGATAAGCCGAGCGGACGCGGCGATACCCGTCCGAAAGCGCGTGGGAAGCGATGCGCGCGGCGGCGCGCTTTTCGTCTTTCCAGTCGTCGAGCGTTTTATGATAGCAAAGTGCAAGATTCATGTCTGCCGCATAGTCGACAACGGCGCTTTCGACCTCGTCGTGCCTGCGGAACGGGTGCGGTGTGCAGCGATGGATCGAGACCGTCTCTTGCGGCTCATACAGCGATGACAAAAGCGCCGTAAGATAGACGAGATCGTACGTCAGCGTCATTCGCCCGGACATCCCGTAGCGGCGAAGGCTTCGGCACATGCCGCAGTACAGCGAACGATAGCGCGCGATCTGCGAAGCATCCAGCGTATCGAAATTGGGAACGACGTAACCGAACATCAGCTTTTGCGCACGAACGAAGCGCCGCATTTGGGGCAGGTGATGCGGATCTTGCCCTTGCCTTTGGGGACGCGCACCGTCGTCTTGCAGGTGGGGCATTTATAAAAACGATGCGTTTTGGACTCGCGGATGCGGCGGCGAAGATTGGCATACCGGCCGACGACGCGGTTTTTCACTTTCAGATACGCGACGTTTTCCTTGTAACGCGCGGCCGTGTTTTTGGAAAACATGCGGAAGATGTTGTACACGAGGACCGCCAGAACCAGAAAATAAAGGATCTGTCCGACGACGCCGCGCACAAACAGATTGACGATCAAAAGCACGAGCGCGGCGCCGGACAAAAAGCGGCCGAACTGATCCGCGCCGTAGCGCCCGGCCATGAATGCGGCAAATTTCTCTCTGAATTTCAACGTTGGGACCTCCTTGAAATAAGGATCGCGCCCGCCTTTGGCGGGCTGTCGTCAAAAGTATATAACGATATTTTGTATTGTATCATTGAAACGGCGTTTCTACCAATAAAAATTTCGTATCCATCGTTTTATCGGCATGAATCATACATCTTAACGACGCAAAATACAATCTTATCTTGTGACGGGCGCGGATGTGAATTATAATCTTTGGTAAAGATGGGGGACACCCGGGGAAAGAGGAGGGTTTATGAAGCTCAACTATAAAAAGACGTTCTTTGTCGGCCTTGCGTTCCTGTCGATCTCGGCGTTCTGGCAGATGTACGACAGCCTGGTTCCGAAGATTTTGATCGGCACGTTCGGCCTGTCGGAGGGGATGATCGGCACGGGCGGCATCATGGCG
>CAKTSO010000135.1 GCA_934613185.1 uncultured Clostridia bacterium
GCGGTGCGATCGTCTTCTGCACGCTGTATTACGGCGTCAAAATGGCGTATCACAAATACGCCGCGCCCGTCGATTCCAAGGACGATTCCGTCGTCGTTTTCATCGTCGAATCGGGCGATTCCTTAAGCACGATCTCCCGCAATCTTTACGAACAGAACCTCGTGCGAAACCGCGGCGTGTTCAAGTATTACGTCGACTTCACCGACCGCACGAAGAATCTGAAAGCGGGCGTGTATCATCTGAACCGCACGATGACGATGGACGAGATCATCGATATCATCTCCTTGGGGTCCGAATTGGACAACACGATGAATATCACGATCACCGAGGGTTCGACGATCGAATCCATGGCCGATCAGATCGCCGCGCAGATGGAGGCGGAGCATTTGACCTCGTTCGACAAGGACGAGTTCCTGACGCTGTGCAACGACATCGAACAGTTCAGCGGCGAATATCCCTTCCTTGCGACGCTGGCCGAAAGCGACACGCTTTCCAGCCGCCGCTACAAGCTCGAAGGGTATCTGTTCCCCGACACTTACGAGATCTATTTGAGCTCCGACGCGGAAATGATCATTCGCCGCCTGCTCGATCGCACCGACGAGATCCTTGCCAAGCCCGAGATCGCTGCCGGTATCGAAAACAGCGGCATGACGATCGATCAGGTTCTGACGCTTGCGTCCGTGGTTGAAAAAGAGGGCACGACGGATACGTTCTCCAAGGTTTCGGCCGTCTTCCTCAACCGCCTTGCAAGCGGCATGAAGCTGCAAAGCGACGTCACCGTTCAGTATGCGCTCGGCATCAATACCTTGGCACTGAACAACGGCGAGATCAACACGGATTCTCCGTACAACACCTATAAATACGACGGATTGCCGATCGGCCCGATCTGCAACCCGGGCCAGAACGCGATCACGGCGGTCGTCAATCCCGACGCCGAGACGCGCAACGGCGGCTACCTGTTCTTCACGCTGACCGATCCCAACACTGGCGAACTTGTCTTCTCGCGTACGTCCGAGGAGCACGAACGCGTGGTCGCGCAGTATCGTCCGCTGTGGGAGCAGTACGACAGGGAGCACGGCAACTGATATAGGAACTCTAAACGCATCGGATGTCTTTATCCGATGCGTTTTTCTTATGATCGGGTTTAGGCTTTTAAATTTTCGGCAATATGCCCGATCGCCTTTTTTTCGATGCGGGAGACGTAGCTGCGCGATAAGCCCAGCTTTTGCCCGACCTGTTTCTGCGTCAGAGGAACGCCGCCGTCGAGCCCGTAGCGCAGCGTCATGATGACCTGTTCGCGCGCGTTCAGCGAGGAAACAAGTTCTCGAATGCGCCCGAGTCGCAGCGAGCGGATGACCGTCTCGTCCACGTCCTCGTCCTGCGCGACCAATACGTCGAGCAGGCATAATTCGTTGCCTTCGCTGTCGGAGCCGATGGGCTCCTGCAAATACACTTCGCTTCGGCGCTTTTTCTGCGCACGGATCGACATCAGGATCTCATTTTGAATGCAGCGGGAGGCGTAAGTGACAAGCTGCGAACCCTTTGCGGGATCATAAGTCGAGACGGCCTTGATGAGCCCGATGGTGCCAATGGAGACCAGATCGTCCATGTCGCGCCCGGCGGCGTATTTTTTGGCGATGTGCGCCACGAGACGAAGATTGTGCTCGATCAGCGTCCGCCGCGCCTGTTCGTCGCCGCGGGATAACGCTTCGATCGCGCTGCGTTCTTCGTCGGCGCCGAGCGGTTTCGGAAACCCGGAAGCCGTTTTGACATAGCCGAGCATGAAAAAAAGCTCGCGCAGCAATGCAAAGATCGATCCCATGACAGAGCCTCCCGAATCATTTCATCGCCCAAAGCGCGTCAATCAGCGCTTCGACGTCGTCCGGCGTGTTCAAGTGCGAAAAGCTGACGCGGACGGCGCCCTGCGTGCGCGTTCCCATCATTTCGTGTGCCAGCGGGGCGCAGTGGAATCCCGCGCGGATGCAGATGTCGTGCTGCGCCAGGTGCTCCGCGACCTGCGTGCTGTCGATGTTTTGAATATTGAACGCGACCACGCCGCTTCGGCGCGCCGCATCGCGCGGTGAATAGATCACGCAGTCTTCGCGCGTCAAAAGTGCGTCGATCAATTGATCGGTCAGCGCGTGCTCTTTCGCGTGGACGTTGGCGACGCCGTATTGCGTCAAATAGCGAACTCCGGCAAGAAGACCGCTGATCCCGTGGACGTTCTGCGTGCCGGCTTCCAAATGCTCGGGATAATCGTCCGGCATGTCGTGCGAAAAGCTCAAAACCCCCGTTCCGCCGTATTTTAGAGGCGAAAGACGGATGGAGGGGGAGACGTAAAGCCCGCCCGTACCCTGTGGGCCGCAGAGCCCTTTATGCCCGGGAAACGCGTAAAGATCGGCGACGAGTTCCGGAATATCGACCGGGATATGTCCCGCGGCCTGCGCGCCGTCGACGAGAAACGGGACGCCGTGCTTTTTGCACAGCGCGCCGACTTCTTCCGCAGGCATGATCGCGCCCGTGACGTTAGAGACGTGCGTCATGACGACGAGCGCCGTGTCGCGGCGAAGCGCGGCTTCGATCCGCGGCGTGCGAACGATGCCGTCCCGGTCGGGCGGAACGAAGCTGATCGTGATGTTCCGCGTCTTTTGCAGACGGTACAGCGGCCGTAAAACGGCGTTGTGTTCCATCATCGTCGTCACAATGTGCGCGCCGTTTGGAATGATACCGAACAGCGCGGTGTTGAGCGCGTCGGTCGCGTTGTGCGAAAAGACGAAGCGCGAGGGATCGCTCGTGCCGAAAAGACCGCACAGCGCGCTTCGCGCGTCCGCCAGAATGCGGTCGGCGGCGAACGCCGCGCCGTGGGAAGAGCGCCCGTGGTTCCCCGCGTGATCGAGCGCAAACGCCACCGCCTCTTTTACGCACGCGGGACGGGGATACATCGTTGCCGCATTGTCAAGATAGATCAAAATATGCCGCCTCCGTAACCTTTCTTGCCGAGGATCATAGAAATGATACTGAATCTTGTCGTTTCCTATGCCAAAATCCTATGCTATAATATGAAGGCAGGGGTCGTATGAATACCGAATATCTTCTGGCCGTTTTCCACTCCCGTCAGCAGGCTGCGGCGTTCTGGTCGAACCTGCGGCGTTTCGACTGCGAGGCAGCGATGATCTCGTCGCCTGCGTCGCTGGCGCAGGGCTGCGGCGTCTCCGTGCGCTTTGCCGCGCGGGACCTTCCGATTGCCAAAGCGCACGGCGGGTGGCAGTCGATGACGGCCTTTGACGGGTTTTATTGCTACGACGACGAAAAACGCCGTTTCATGCGTCTGCGGGCGAAAGAATAAGAGGGTCGCGCGGCGATCTTGCAAAACAATGTTTGATCGAAAAGAGGCGGAAGCTATGCTGCAAAAAGAACAGACGGCGCAGGTATTGGAGCGCTTGCGTGAGGCGTATCCCGACGCACGCCCGGGGCTTAATTTCTCCACGCCGTTTGAGCTTTTGATCGCGACGATATTGTCGGCGCAATGCACGGACGTGCGCGTCAACAAAGTCACGCCGGCGCTTTTTGCGGCGTATCCGACCGCACCCGCGATGAACGAGTGTCCGCTCGAAACGTTGAGCGAGTATATCCGCACCTGCGGCATGTATAAGACCAAGGCACAGAATATCAAAAAGACCTGCGCGATTTTGACGGAAAAATACGGCGGCGAAGTTCCCGCTGATCGGGAAGCGCTCGAATCGCTCCCCGGCGTCGGCAGAAAGACGGCGAGCGTCGTATTGTCCAACGCGTTCGACATTCCGGCGATCGCGGTGGACACGCATGTGTTCCGCGTGTCAAACCGCATCGGTCTTGCCGAAGCGCCGAATGTCGAAAAGACGGAGCAGCAGCTCATGGCGCAGATCCCGCGCGACACTTGGTCGATCGCGCATCACTGGCTGATCTGGCACGGGCGGCGCGTGTGCAGCGCGCGAAATCCGGCATGTCAGACGTGTACGCTGCGCGATCTTTGCCAAGACTATCAAAAGCGCCATGGCGCGGACAAGCCCGAAGAAGAATAAATTTGAAGCGAAAGTAAAGAGGGGATAGATTTTTTATGTTTATCGATCATGCGACGATTGTCGTCAAGGCGGGAAACGGCGGCAACGGCTGCGTTTCCTTCCGAAGAGAAAAATACGTTCCGCGCGGCGGCCCCGACGGCGGCGACGGCGGCAACGGCGGCAGCATCGTCTTCGAGGCGGACGGACGTCTTCGCACGCTCGCCGATTTCCGTTATCAGCGCGTGTATCGCGCCAAGGCCGGCGAAAACGGCAGCGGCCGCAATAAAAAAGGCGCGGAGGGCGAGGATCTTGTGATCCATGTGCCGGTCGGCACGGTCGTCAAAAATCGCGAAACGGGCAGCGTTCTGCTCGATCTTTTTAAAGAAGGAGAACGAAAAACGCTCCTTCGCGGCGGCAAAGGCGGCTGGGGAAACGTGCATTTTGCGACGCCCGTGCGGCAGGCGCCCGACTTTGCGCTCGACGGTGAACGCACTGTCGAACACGAAGTTTTGCTGGAGATGAAGTCCATCGCGGATGTCGGCCTTGTTGGCTTCCCGAACGCGGGCAAATCCACGTTCCTTTCCGTGACGACGGCGGCGCGACCGAAGATTGCGCCGTATCCGTTTACAACGCTACAGCCGAATTTCGGCGTGGTTTCGGTCGACAACGACACGTTCGTCATCGCGGATATCCCCGGCATCATCGAGGGCGCGCATGAGGGTGTGGGCCTCGGACACGACTTTTTGCGGCATATCGAGCGCACGCGGCTTTTGCTGCATCTGATCGATATGACGGGCATTGACGGACGCGACCCGCTCGACGATTACGACGTCATTCGCGAGGAGCTCTCCAATTTTTCGGAAAATCTGGCGCAGAAAAAACAG
>CAKTSO010000136.1 GCA_934613185.1 uncultured Clostridia bacterium
ATCTTTGACGGCGGGAAAGGCGGTGCGAGCGACGGGGATGCGGCTTCGCTGGCGCGAAGAACGCCCGGTTTTCGGGCGAAGCCGGTTTCCGCGAAAATGACGCGAGGGGGTTTTTCTTATTTTATAACAGCATTGTTCCCGCGGCGAAAAAGAGAAGTTTCGCTGACGGGAAAAAGCCCGGTCTTCAAAACGGCGCGGTTCTCGAGAAAAATCCGCCTGCGCGGCATCGCGGCCGCGCATTGCCACGCGCGAAAAATTGGGATACAATAAAGCCGGTCGTTGTGGAAAAAACAAAAAGCGGGGAGGTGCGGGCGATGAAAAACGGCGCGCGGCTGCGGCAGCCGAATTCGCAGAAAATTTCGGGCGCGATCGTGTGCTTGGCGTTCGTGGAGCTGGCGCTTCTGGCCGTCGTCGTCATTCAGTCCGCCGTCGGGCGGGAGGATCTTTTCTCGGTCTACCGCCTGCCCGCGGTCATGGCGCTCGCGGCGCTGGTCGTCTTCGATGTGGTCTGCGCGATCTACACGGCGCGGCAGCTTCGCATCTGGCGCGAAAACGTGGATGCCGTCTCGACGAGCCTTTCCATGGTCGAGCAGCTGAACGGCACGCTGCGAAGCCAGCGGCATGACTTTCTGAATCATTTGCAGGTCATCTCCGGATTGATCGAAATGCGCGAGTTCGACGACGCGTCGGACTATATTCACCGCATCTTGAAGGACACGGGCGACGTATCCCGCGTCCTTCGCACAAAAAATCCCGCGGTCAACGCGCTGCTTTGGGCGAAATACGCCATGTGTCAAAAGCGGGGGATCGCGTTCGACATGGTCGTGCGCACGCCGATGGAGCGCCTGCCCGTCGAGGACTGGCAGATGTGCCGCGTGCTTTCCAATTTGATCGACAACGCCGCCGAGGCGACGGAGCATGCCGAGCGCAAAGCGCGCGTGATCCGCCTTGTGCTCGACGAGAACGAGGACGAATTTTTCTTTCGCGTGGGAAACAACGGCCCCGCCGTCCCGCAGGAGCTTGCCGCGTCGATCTTTTCGCCCGGCGTCTCGACCAAGGGCGAGGGGCGCGGGATGGGGCTGTTCATCGTCCGCGAGGTCGTCTCCTCCTGCGGCGGGACGATCGAGTGCGCCGCCTCGGGCGACTGGACGGTGTTCTCCGGCACGCTGCCGAAGAAAAATGAGGGGTGAGAAGCGGGGATGGCGACGCTCTTGCTGCGGATAAGAGCGAAACCGTCTGTCTTTTTATTGAGACTGCTTCGACAGCGACACCTCATCGGCCGGCCTGACGGCTGCCGACTTCACGCCTGAACTGTTCCCTTCGGGGACGCTCGGGGTGCAGGCCCCTCTCAGAGGAAGCCGTTGGCGGCTCTGTTTTGGTCGCAGCAACAAAAAGAAGCTGTGATAATGAAGCGGCGTGAAAAGGATCGCGTTCCGCAAGCCTTCGTCTGAGCGGGGCTTTCACCTCAAAAGCGACACTTCTCGTAAGCCTTCCCCTTGGAGGGGAAGGTGGACGCGAAGCGGACGGATGAGGTGTCTTTGCTTCGAGACAGGGAGTGCAGATTCAATAAGAAGGCAGGAAGTCGGGAAACAGCGCTTTAAACGGTCTGCCTTTTTATTGCCGTCGTCCCGATAACAATGGTTCCCCGCTGCGCACTTCAAAAACAGCGTCGGCGCGAACAACGAAACGCGCACCGACCGAACGCCATTCAACCGCCCTTACCCAAACTTTTCCGACCCCGCAAAACGACGTTTGAGACGCGCCTTCGCGGCGATGGACGGACAAATGTTTCCGCCCGCGCGCGGATGTGATACGATGATCGTGCCGGGAAAGGCTGCCCGGCGCAAAGAAAACAAAAAGGAGGTCGTGCCGTGCTTCAATATCTGGCCGGATTTTCGGTGATCGCCGCCGTGGCGCTGATCCTCGGGATCGCGCTCGCAATTTTGGAGATGTTCATCCCGGGGTTCGGGCTGCCGGGGATCAGCGGCATCATCCTGATCGTCCTCGGCATCTTTCTGCAGGCCAAAACGGCGGAGGAAGCGGTCCTGCTTCTTTTGATCGTCCTGGCGATTCTGGGCATCGCGCTTGCGGTCATGCTTCTTGTCACGAAGAAGAAAAGCTTCGCCAAAAGCCCGATCGTTTTGTCCACGACGAACAGCGCGCCGCAGACGGATATGAACTATTTCCTTGGGCGCGAGGGCGTGGTTTTAACGCCGCTTCGCCCCGTCGGCGTCGTCGATTTTGACGGCGTGCGTCTGGATGTCGCCGCGGAGGCCGAGTTCGTCAAAAAGGGCGAGCATGTGCGCATCATCAAGACCGAAGGGTCGCGCATCATCGTCCGCAAAGTCGGGGAAAACTGAAGCTGCCGCCCGCGCGGCGTTTCGATCCGCATTTGACCTAACACCAAAACCATAAAAGGAGAAAACAAAAATGCCCGGTGCAGAAATTTTCGCCGTCACGCTGATCGCGCTGTTCGTGATCATCTTCCTGATTGTGTTCTTCACGTTCGTGCCGCTGGGACTGTGGATCTCGGCCATGGCCGCGGGCGTGCGCGTCTCGATTGCCACGCTGATCGGCATGCGCATCCGCCGCGTCACCCCTTCTCGCATCATCAATCCGATGATCAAGGGCTTCAAGGCCGGCATCGACGTCACGATCGACAAGCTCGAGGCGCATTATCTTGCGGGCGGCAACGTCGACCGCGTCATGAACGCCCTGATCGCCGCGCAGCGCGCCGACATTCCTCTTGAATTTGAGCGCGCCGCCGCCATCGACCTGGCCGGCCGCGACGTGCTGCAGGCCGTGCAGATGAGCGTCAACCCGCGCGTCATCGAGACGCCCATCGTCGCCGCCATCGCAAAGGACGGCATCGAGCTTCGCGCCAAGGCGCGCGTGACCGTCCGCGCCAATATCGACCGACTGGTCGGCGGCGCGGGGGAGGAGACGATCATCGCCCGCGTCGGCGAGGGCATCGTCACGACCGTCGGCTCGTCCGACACGCATAAGCAGGTTCTGGAAAACCCCGATTCCATCAGCCAGACCGTTTTGAATAAAGGCCTTGACGCGGGAACGGCGTTTGAGATTTTGTCCATCGACATCGCGGATGTCGACGTCGGCCGCAACATCGGCGCGCAGCTTCAGATGGATCAGGCGGAGGCCGATCGCCGCATCGCGCAGGCCAAGGCCGAGGAGCGCCGTGCAATGGCGGTCGCCAAGGAGCAGGAAATGAAGGCCTATGTGCAGGAAATGCGCGCGAAGGTCGTCGAGGCCGAGGCGCAGGTCCCGCTTGCGATGAGCGAAGCGCTGCGCGAGGGCAAGCTCGGCGTCATGGATTATTACAACATGCAGAACGTCAAGTCCGACACCGCCATGCGCGAGGCCATCGGCCGCATGAGCGCGGCGGAAGACGATTCCGCGCAGTGACGAGGGATCGCCTTGAAACCGAGTTCGTGCCAAAGGAGGTGAGTCCGCCGCATGGAAGGCTTATTTGTAATCTTTGTCATCGTCATGGTCGCCCGTTCGATCCTAAGACAGAATAAAGAGGCGCAAAAGCGCAAGAACAAAGGCGCGCACCGCCCCGCGCCGAAGCCGCGCGCAAGCGTGTCCGACGCGGCGTTCCCGCCCGCGCAAAGGACGAGCCAGCGGCCGAAGCAGCAGCCGAAGCCGCGCCCGGCGGCACAGCCGAAACCCGCGGCGCAGCCTGTCTTCACGCCTGCCGAGGTCGACATCGCGCCGGAGCAGCCGGACGTGTTCGTCTCCGAGCAGCCGCATGTCGACGTGGAACGGCCGACGGTGCGGCCGATCGCGTCCGAAACCGTCGCGCACGGGAACCATCACCATCATTTGGAGCGCGTCGAAACGCAGGCGGAAGGCTTTGCGGGTGAGGGCGACCCCGCCAGATACAACCTTCGCGACGTGTCGTGCGAAGCGGTGCATGACGAGCCGAAGCGAACCGCGCCGAAGCTGTCGTTTGACAAAAAAAGCGTGGTGAACGCCGTGATCTTCTCCGAAATTCTGGGCAAGCCGCGTGCGCTCGGGGGAGGGAAGCGCCCATGACCCATCGCGTGCTCATCGCCGACGACGAGGCGGGCATGCGCCTGCTGCTTCGAAAGGCGATCGAAAAACACCCGGATTTTGCCGTCTGCGCGCAGGCGCAAAACGGGGAAGAGACGCTGGAGGCGTTTGAAAAACAGCGTCCCGACGTCGTGTTTCTGGACGTGGAAATGCCCGTGTTGGATGGGATCGAGACGGCGCGGCGCCTGCAGGATACCTCGCCCGACACGCCGATCGTGTTCGTCACGGCGCACGAGGCCTATCGTTCGGAGGCGTTCGAGGTCTACGCCGCGGATTATCTCGTCAAGCCCTTTTCGATCGAGCGGCTCGACGCGACGCTGGAGCGCCTTTCCCGATGGATCGCCGTGCGCGCAGCGGCAAAGACGCTGCCCGCGCCGGAAGGCTTGCCGAAGCTGTCGCGCATTTTGATCAAAGGGCGCGACGAGGCGGTGATGCTGTCCTATGACGAGATCGTCATGGTCAAGCGCGAGGATCGCCAAAGCGTCATCTGCACCCGCGACGGCGCGCAGATCGCAACGCGCGACGCCTTGAGCGAGCTGGAAGAGCGCCTGCCGCGCGACAAATTCTTCCGCTGCCACAAGTCGTACATCATCAATCTGGACTATATCTGCCACATCTACCCCTACGGCCGCTGGACGTATGTCACGCGCCTTCGCGGCACGAAATTCGACGCGCTCATCACGCGCGAACGCTACGAGATGCTCGAGCAGATGATACGGTAAGAAAAAGCTCCCTTCGGGGAGCTTTTTTTAGTGGTCAGTGGATAGTGG
>CAKTSO010000137.1 GCA_934613185.1 uncultured Clostridia bacterium
AGTATGGTTTCATTATATTCATGATTAAATCGTGTAACAAGGGTAAAGTGTGAACAGAATGTAAATAATTTGCGTTATCCATTAATTTTAAAGAGTGAAAAGTGCGCACGGACGCATTTGGGTGAAACGGCGGCACGGTGCAGGGGAGAACATGGCGTAAAACGCGCGCTTGCAAAAAAATCAGAATTTTTGAAAAAAACGCTTGACTTTGAAGAGGGGTTTTGATAATATAATCAACGTCGCCGATATCCTTGGAAGGGTTCCCGAGCGGCCAAAGGGAACAGACTGTAAATCTGTCGTCAGTGACTTCGGTGGTTCGAATCCACCCCCTTCCACCAAATATCGGCGTCACATGCGGATGTGGCGGAATTGGCAGACGCGCATGGTTCAGGTCCATGTGAGGGCAACTTCATGGGGGTTCAAGTCCCTTCATCCGCACTGAAAAGCGCCGAGACAATGTCTCGGCGTTTTTGTTATGTTTGACGGAAAAATCCCGTGGTTATTGGGTTTGCGGGCATTGCACGCACGATAAATCGCGGGTGCGGGGAAACAAAAACGCCGCGCGATTTTGCAAGTCGCGGGGCATAAGCGGGTTGGAGTTCTGTTGAAAAAATCAACGATCCGTGCCTTGTTCCGTTCCGGAAAAACGGGGCAGACAGAATGCTGCGGCGGCGAGAAGAATGCAGATCCCGGCGCTGATGCGATAGTAGACGGGGCAGACGGAAAAAAGCGACGAGACGAGAAGAAACGCCGCGCACAGAAGATAGCCTCGAATGCGGCGCGGCTGCAAAAGCTGCGGGATCAGCGTGCCGCTTTGCTTTCGGTGCGGTGAAAAATGCTCGAGAATATAGGCGGAAACTGCTTCTTCGCTCGGGCGGCAGAACGCGGAAATATCTGTCTGCGATGCGTCGATTACATGCCGAAAGCCGAGTTTTTTAGCGAAAGCGGCAAGTTCGCGCGGGCAATTTGTCGTGACGAAAAGAAGACCGCTTTTTTGCGGAAGAAGAAGCAGGTCGCGCTTTTGCAATTTTTCGTCGACGGGAAGCCGAAGAAAGACGGCGGGCATGGTTTGTTCGGCGATCGTAACGGCTGCGGCGTCCTGTGAAAGCACGGCGCCGTTTTTTTGCAGCTGTGGCGCGGCCCAGCGCAGAAATTCCTCATAAGGAGCGGTGCATAAAAGCTCGGCGCATAGTTCGCGCGCAAGCGTCTGTCGCTGCCGTGCGAGATTTCTTCGCTGACGCGCGCGGTCGAACAAACGGATCGCCGCGCCGATAAAACCGGTCAGAAGGATCGACAGAATCACGCTGTAAAGATTGCTGCGCGTCAACAGAAAGATCAGAACATAGAAGATCACAAGAGAACTCAAAACGGCGACGACACCGTCGAGAATGCGCGCGACGCGGCTTTTTCCGTGATAGACGCGGGACAGCAGAATGTGATCCGCCCGCTCGTTGATCGATTTGTTTTCTTCCATGTGAGATAGTATCGGTCTGCGGCGCGCGGTTTATTCGTCTTGCCAAAAAGATGGAAATGTTGCTATAATAGATGCGTATGTAGGTTCCGCAAAAGGCAGGTCGGCAAAACGGTAGAGAAAAATGCGGACGCGTTTTTGGTTTGCGAAAATTCTGCCGATGCTGTCTTTTGAAAAAGAGCCTTTTAAGAAAGAGCCTTTCAGGAAAGAGTCTTTCAGGAAAGAGCGGGAAAAGGAGCAATCGTCATGATCATCACGCAGGTGCTGGATCAGAACCGAAAGCGTTACGGCGATGAAATCAGCCTGATCGAAGTGAACCCGGAAGCGCGCGAAAAAGACGCGGCGCTGTGGAAAGAATACGACCTCGTCGAAACGGGCAGGGAAGACCATTATCGCCGCGCGATGACGTGGCTGGAATTTGATCAAAAAGCCAATCGATTCGCC
Organism: uncultured Clostridia bacterium; assembly: GCA_934613185.1. Classification (GTDB taxonomy): domain Bacteria; phylum Bacillota; class Clostridia; order Christensenellales; family Maliibacteriaceae; genus RGIG9107. Next base: position 1,916 of record CAKTSO010000137.1, read on the forward strand.
AATCTTCTGCAAAGCCGCGGGATCGGTCCGGGTAGGAAAGTCGCGATTTTGCTGATGAACTGTTTGGAATGGCTGCCGATCTATTTCGGGATATTAAAAAGCGGCGCGGTTGTCGTTCCGCTCAATTTTCGATACAGCGCCGAAGAGATCCGTTATTGTCTCGAACTGTCCGAATCCGACGCGATCGTGTTCGGCCCGGAATTTGTCGAGCGCATGGCGCTTGCCGCGCCGAAGCTTGCGCCGCGGATCGATCAGTTTTATTTCGTCGGGGAAAACTGCCCCGATTTTGCGGAAAGCTATGAAGAGTTGACGCGCGTCATGCCGGACGAAGCGCCCGAATGCGACCGAACGGAAGACGACGACGCGGCGATCTATTTTTCGTCGGGAACGACGGGTTTTCCCAAGGCGATTTTACATACGCATAAAAGCCTGATGTCGGCTTGTTACACGGAAAACGCGCATCACGGACAGACGCACGACGATGTGTTTTTGTGCATCCCGCCGCTGTATCATACGGGCGCGAAAATGCACTGGTTCGGCAGCTTTCTCGTCGGCGCGAAGTCGATCCTTCTGCGCGGCGTGAAGCCGGAGTGGATCCTTCAAAGCGTGTCGGAGGAACGTGCGACGATCGTCTGGCTGCTCGTGCCGTGGGCGCAGGATATTTTGGACGCCATCGATTCGGGGCGCGTGAAGCTCTCCGATTATCATCTTTCGCAGTGGCGTCTCATGCACATCGGCGCGCAGCCGGTGCCGCAGCATCTGATCGCGCGCTGGCATAAGATCTTCCCGAATCAGCAGTACGACACGAACTACGGCCTTTCCGAGTCCATCGGCCCGGGCTGCGTGCATCTTGGCGTGGAGAACATCCACAAAGTCGGCGCGATCGGCCTGGCGGGCTATCATTGGCAGGTGAGGATCGTGGACGAAAAAGGAAACGACGTGCCGCAGGGCGAAGTCGGCGAGCTGATCGTCAAAGGCCCGGGCGTGATGAAGTGTTATTATCGTGACCCGGAGGCGACTGCGGCGGTCAAAAAAGACGGCTGGCTCTATACGGGAGATATGGCGATGATGGACGAAGACGGCTTCATCTATCTGGTCGACCGAAAAAAAGACGTCATTATCACCGGCGGCGAGAACATTTATCCCGTGCAGATCGAGGATTTTCTGCGCGGCGACGAGGCGATCAAAGACGCGGCGGTCATCGGGCTCCCCGACGAAAGACTGGGAGAGATCGCGGCGGCGATCATCGAACTGCGCGACGGCTTCGACTGCACGGAAGAAGATATTCGCGAATACTGCCGCGCGCTTCCGCGCTACAAGCGGCCGCGAAAGATCATTTTTGACCGCATCCCGCGCAATCCCACGGGCAAGATCGAAAAGCCGCTCCTTCGAAAAAAATATCATGCGGATGCGCTGGTGGCGCAGCAGACGAAATAACCATGGCAAAAGATACCAAAACAAATGCGATGCGGATCGTGGAAAACGCGGGCGTCGCCTATCGGGAACATTTGTATGAATGCGACGGCTTTACCGACGGCGTGACGGTCTCGCGCATTTTGGGGCAGGACGTCGAACAGGTCTTCAAAACGCTGGTCGCGCAGGGAAAAAGCGGCGGCTACTGCGTGTTTGTCATTCCCGTTGCCGAGGAACTGGATCTAAAGAAGGCGGCGAATGCGGCGGGGGAGAAGAACGTCGAGATGATCCATGTCAAGGACATCAACCGCGTCACGGGTTATATCCGCGGCGGCTGCTCGCCCATCGGCATGAAGAAGCGCTATCCGACGTTCATCGACGAAACGGCGCAGCTTTTCGACACGATCCTCGTCAGCGGCGGCCGCATCGGCACGCAGATGGAACTTGCCCCGGACGACCTTTGCCGTCTGGCGGAGGCGAAATACGTCGATCTGACGAAGAATTGACATGGGATCTTTACCGATTTCGAAGGAAAGCGTGACGCCGCGCGGCCGGTGTGATATGATAGACAAAACGGCATAAAGGAGAAAACCCATGCTCAAGCATATTGTTCTTTACAAACTGCACGATTCTTCCGAAGAAGAGAAAAAGCGCATCACCGACCTGTTTCGTTCGATGATCGGCCACGTTTCTCAGCTTCGTTCTCTGGAGACGGGCTACGACGTTCTGTTCTCCGAGCGCTCTTACGACGTGGCGCTGATTTGCGAGTTCGACGACATGAGCCAGCTCAAGGCCTACAAAGAGAATCCCGAGCATCTGAAGGTTGCGGTGCAGATCCGCGCTGCGACGAAACAGAGCGTTTCGGTCGACTACGAGTTCTGAGAAGACGTTCGAAAAGCCCGTGGAAGCGGGCTTTTTTGTTGTTCTGAGAGAAAATATAAAATCGAACAAAAGTTCGCAAAATTTTCTGTTCTTTTTAAAACTCCTGTGGTAAAATAACAGAGCAACGCAAAAAGACAAAGGAGGTGCGCACATTTTGGATCATTTTGAAATCGTATCGGACAAAACGCCGACGGGCGATCAGCCGCAGGCGATCGAGGCGCTGTCCAAGGGCATCGAAGAGGGCAAAAAATATCAGATCCTGATGGGCGTGACCGGTTCCGGCAAGACGTTTACGATGGCGAACGTGATCGCGCGGGTCAATCGGCCGACGCTGATTCTGGCGCACAACAAGACGCTTGCCGCGCAGCTTTGCAGCGAACTGCGCGAAGTGTTCCCGAACAACGCGGTGGAATACTTCGTTTCCTATTATGATTATTATCAGCCCGAGGCGTACATCGTCTCTTCCGATACTTACATCGAAAAAGACTCGAGCATCAACGACGAGATCGACCGTCTGCGCCACAGCGCCACGGCGGCGCTTTCCGAGCGCAGCGACGTGATCATCGTCGCGAGCGTTTCGTGTATTTATTCCATGGGCAGCCCGGAGGAATATCAGGGACTCATCATTTC
>CAKTSO010000138.1 GCA_934613185.1 uncultured Clostridia bacterium
GACTTACACGGTCGATTATGTGATGACCAAATCCGCCGAGGAGACCGGCACGCCGATGTTTGATTATTACTGCAACGGCGAGCTTCTGGACGAAGACAGCGCTTACAACTGGCGCGTGTTCTTCAACAATCTGCGCGTGGAATACGCCGATAAGATCAGCTTCGACCTCGGTGAATTCGACGATTCCTCGCCCGTCATCCGCATCGTCGTCCACCGCAACACCGAGACGTTCCAAACGCTGACGCTGTCGTTCTACAAATACGACGCGAGCTTCTACGCCGCCGATTTCGACGGCCTGCGCGTCCAGTTGTTCGACAAGAACTTCGTCACCGACTGGGTGCAGAGCGTCACCGGCGTTCTGGACTAAAACCGCATAAAGCATCGCCGCCCGGCTTGCAATGCCGGGCGGTTTTATTTTATGATGTTGTTATTTTCCGATCTTAATCATCACAAGGAACACAAGACGCATGAAACACTATTGGAAACTCATCTTATCCATGCTTATCTGGGGCACGCTGCCGCTCGTCGTGCGTCCCGTGACGCTGCCCAGCGCGCAGATCGTCGTCTATCGCATCGGCTTCGGATTTCTGTTTTTGGCGATCGCATTTGCGATCCGAAGAAAACCGATCGACCGCCGCGCGCTGTGCCGTGCGCTCCCCCGCCTCCTTTTGAGCGGCGCGGCCATGGGCGGCAACTGGGTTGCGCTGTTTGAGGCGTATCGCTTCGTCGACGTCAGCATTGCGACGCTGGCGTATTACTGCGCGCCGATCATCGTCATCGTCATATCCGCATTTATCTATCGCGAGGGCATGAGCTTTAAAAAGCTGTTGTGCATCGCCGCGTCCCTCGTCGGCGTCGTGCTCGTCACGCAGACGGCCATGGGCGGAAGCGACCCGCTGCGCGGCGTGCTGTGCGGACTTTTGTCCGCGGCGCTTTATGCGACGGTCACGCTGATCAATAAAAGCGTATCGGGCGTCGATGACATGGCAAGCACGCTTTTGCAGCTTTTGGGCGCCGGACTCGTCGTTTTGCCGTACGCGCTTTTGACGTCGCCGCTTCCGTGGACAAATCCCTCGTCTTCGCAGTGGCTCTGCCTCGTCGTGCTCGGCCTGGTGCATACGGGTCTTGCACTGACGCTTTATTTTTCCGCCGTGCGCGCGCTTCCCGCACAGGCCTGCGCGCTTTGCAGCTACATCGACCCGGTCTCCGCGCTCGTCTTCGCCGCCGTATTTTTAGGCGAAACCATGTCGATCGTCCAGGTTTTGGGCGCCGTCCTCATCATCGGCGGCGCGGCGTTTGGAAGCGTGCTTTGTTCCGCAAAACCGAGCGTCGATTGACCTTCTGTTTTCAAAATCATCTTCCGAAAAAAACAAGGCATTGTAAACCAAACAAATTCGGTTTACAATTCCTTGCTTTATTTTTCGCTGAAAGTTCGGTGTTTTTCAATACTTCTGCTTTTCCAGCGCATGCTCGATTCTGCGGAATCCCTCGACGGAATCCGCGCGGCGAATCGCGATGAGCGTATAAATACAATCGATGATCGCCATCTGCACAATGCGAGACGACAGCGCAACGATGCGGTACATCGTCTCTTTCGCCGCCGTATAAAGGCAGATATCCGCCGTTTTGGAAAGCGGAGAGCGGCCGATGTTGGTCAGCGATATGATCTTCGCCCCGCGCCCCTTTGCAAGCCGCGCCGCGTCGACGACGTCGCGCGAACTGCCCGAATGGCTGATGGCGAACACGAGATCGCCCTCTTGCATATTCGCTGCCGCAATCGTCATCATGTGAGAATCCGTATAGCAGTTGGCAAGAATCCCGAGGCGCATGAGCTTATGCTGCAGGTCCAGCGCGATCGCGTGGGAATTGCCGAGCGCGAGGACGCTGACGCGCTGCGCGTTCATGATCGCCTCCGCCGCCATCTCCACGGCCTGTGCGTTCAGCGTTTCGTGCGTATAGGTCAGCGCATTGAGCGTGGAGCCGAACACCTTCGCCATGACGGACGGCGCGTCATCGTCCGCGCAAACCTGTTCATGGATGCTCTGAAGCGGCGAGACGATATCCTGCGCAAGTGTGACCTTCAAGTCCTGGTAGCCGCTCATGCCGATCTTACGGCAGGTCCGCACGACCGTCGCGTCGCTGACGCCGCTTGCCTCCGCGAGCCCGGCGACGGACAGCGTGATGACCTTCTGCGGATTCCTGGTAATATAGTCCACAACTTTACACTCCGCGCGGCTTAAATTGCTGCGCAGTTCCTGTATTTTCATCAAAAGCGCCGGCTGAAGCGCGCTGTTTTTTTCAACGCCGTTGTTCTGCATGGATCGTAACGCTCCGTTTTTTATTCGTATTATAACACATGCGCCCTCTCTTGAAGCCTTCTTTCAATCATATTCGCCTAATTTCCGCACTTATTTTTCACATAAAAATGGAGCCGCCGTGCGCTTTCGCACACAGCGGCTCGAAGGAACGTATGAGGTACGGTGTTATTTGTTACAGGAACCGGAACCGTGACCGCAGCCTGCGCAACCAGAGCAGTTGCCGCCACAGGAGGACTTGCCGTTCTTTTTACCGCGCACGAGCGAACGAATGATCATCGCCACGATCGCGATCAGAACGAGCGCCACAACGATGGACCCCCAGTTCTCGGCAAAGAATTGAATCATTTCAAAGCACCTCCTTCATCGATTTCGTTCCGTAGGAAGGGCCGCAGCTTACTTCGTACGAAGCTCGTTGGACTCCTTGTAGGGCTTGAAGAGCATGTAGAGCGTAAATGCAACGATCAGGATCGCCACGACAGTGCCGATTGCATTGCCCGAACCCTGGATCAACAGGCCCAGCTGGTTGATGACCAGAGCCGCCGCATAAGCGAAGATGCACTGATAGCCGATCGCGAACCAGGTCCACTTGGCGTTGTTCATCTCACGCTTGATGGCGCCGATCGCCGCGAAGCAGGGCGCGCACAGCAGGTTGAACACCAGGAAGGAATACGCGGACAGGGGCGTGAAGCTCTGGCGCATGTTCGCCCAGATCTGCCAGCCGCTCTCTGCGACTTCTTCAAATCCGCCGTACAGAACGCCGAACGTGCCGACGACGTTTTCCTTCGCAATCAAACCGGTGATGGACGCCACGGCAGCCTGCCAGTTGCCCCAGCCAAGCGGTGTGAAGATCCAGGCGATCGCATTGCCGATCGCGGCAAGGATAGAGTCATTCATGTCGACTTCACCAAACACACCGTCCGCCCAGCCGTAGGAAGAAGCAAACCAGACGAAGATCGTCGCAAGCAGGATGACCGTACCGGCCTTCTTGATGAAGGACCAGCCGCGCTCCCACATGGAGCGCAGAAGGTTCGAAAGCGTCGGCCAGTGATAAGCGGGCAGCTCCATGACGAACGGAGCGGGATCTCCCGCAAACATGCGCGTCTTTTTGAGGATGATACCGGAAATGATGATCGCCGCGATGCCAACGAAGTAAGCGCTGGGTGCGACCCACCAGGCGCCGCCGAACAGCGCGCCCGCGATCAGAGCGATGATGGGCAGTTTCGCGCCGCACGGAATGAACGTCGTGGTCATGATCGTCATCTTACGGTCGCGGTCGTTTTCAATCGTTCGAGAGGCCATGATACCGGGCACGCCGCAGCCGGTGCCGATGAGCATGGGGATGAAGGACTTGCCGGACAGACCGAATTTACGGAAGATACGGTCAAGCACGAACGCGATACGCGCCATATAACCGCAGCCTTCCAGGAACGCAAGCAGGAAGAACAGAATGAGCATCTGCGGCACGAAGCCGAGAACCGCGCCGACACCGGCGATGATGCCGTCCAGAATCAGAGCTTTCAGCCAATCGGCACAGCCGATATTGTCAAGGCCCTGCTCGACGAGTCCGGGGATGCCGGGGACCCAGACGCCGTAATCTGCGGGATCGGGTTCTTCCATCTCGGAAGCTTCCATATAAGCGTCGTAGTCGACGGCGATCTCCTCTTCGACCGTACCGTCGTCCTCGTTGTAGAGGTAAGCGGTCGTCGTGAGGTCTTTCGCCTCGGCGGGATCGATGCCCTCTTCTTCTGCCGCAGCTTCAAACGCTTCGACGATCGCACCGGGAACGGCATATTCGTCAGCCGCTTCTTCATACGCGCTCGTACCGATGCCGAACAGGTGCCAGCCGTCGCCGAAGACACCATCGTTCGCCCAGTCCGTCGCCCAGCTGCCGACGGTCGAAACGGAGATGTAATACACAAGGAACATGACAACCGCGAAGATCGGCAGAGCCAGCCAACGGTTCGTCACCACACGGTCGATCTTATCCGAAGTGGAAAGCCTGCCCGCGTTCTTTTTCTTATAGCAGCCCTTGATGATCGTCGCGATGTAGACGTAGCGCTCATTCGTGATGATGCTCTCCGCATCGTCGTCCAGCTCTTTTTCTGCCGCGGCGATGTCGGCCTCGATGTGATCGAGCGTCTCCTTGGAGATCTTCAACTGTTCGAGAACCTTCTCGTCACGCTCGAAGATCTTGATCGCGTACCAGCGCTGCTGCTCCTGCGGCATTTCGTGAAGCGCCGCCTCTTCGATATGCGCGATCGCATGCTCGACCGCGCCGCTGAAGCTGTGCATCGGAACGGTCTTGACCGATTCCGCGGCGTGAATGGCGGCCTGCGCGGCCTGCATAATGCCCGTGCCCTTCAGCGCGGAGATCTCGACGACCGTGCAGCCCAGTTCGCGGGACAGTTCCGCAATGTTGATCTTGTCTTCGTTTTTCTCGACGACGTCCATCATGTTGACGGCGACGACGACGGGAATGCCGAGTTCTG
>CAKTSO010000139.1 GCA_934613185.1 uncultured Clostridia bacterium
TCGCAGCTTCGCCCCATTGCAATGCAGACGGACTTTATTCCGACGGCGGACGGTTCCGTTTTGGTTTCTTTCGGCAACACGCGCGTGCTTTGCACGGCGATGACCGAGGAACGCGTTCCGCCGTTTTTGACGGGCAAGGGTCGCGGCTGGCTGACGGCGGAATACGCCATGCTGCCCGCGTCGACGCTGACGCGAAAATCTCGCGACAGAAGCGGCCGCACCGACGGGCGCAGCGTCGAGATCCAGCGCCTGATCGGGCGCAGCCTTCGCGCGGCGTTTGATTTGGAAAAACTCGGCGAGCGGACGATCACGATCGACTGCGACGTCATTCAGGCCGACGGCGGCACGCGCACCGCGTCCATTACGGGCGGGTTCGTCGCGGCGGCCATGGCGGTCGATAAACTCTTATGCGCGGGCGCGCTGGAATATTCGCCCATCGTGCGCGGCGTGTGCGCCGTGTCGGCGGGTGTGGTGAACGGTGAGGTCTGCGTGGATCTTTGCTATGCGGAGGATTCGACGGCGGAGTCGGACGTGAACGTCATCATGACGCACGACGGCCGATTGATCGAGGTGCAGGGCACGGCGGAGGGCGCGCCGTTCTCGCGTGAACAACTCAATACGATTATCGACGGCGCGATGACCGCGTCGCAAACGCTGACCGAAAAACAGAAGGAGGCGCTGGGCGACAAATGGCACAGAATCATGAACGAGATTTGACGCTCCTTGCGGCGACGAACAATAAAGGAAAGCTGATCGAGATTCGGGAGATCCTCGCGCCGTATTTCGGGCGGATCGTCTCGGCAAAGGAGGCGGGGATCGCGCTTGATGTGGACGAAAATGCCGATACGTTCGAGGGCAACGCGCTTTTGAAGGCGGAGGCGTTCTGCCGCGCGTCGGGGATGCCCGCCGTGGCGGACGATTCCGGGCTTTGCGTCGATGCTCTGAACGGCGAACCCGGCGTGTATTCGGCGCGCTATATGGGCGCGGGACATACCGATGCCGAGCGCACGGAATTCGTTTTGCAAAAACTAAAAGACGTGCCGAGAGAAAAGCGCACGGCGCGTTTCGTTTCCGCGGCGGTGATCGTCTTTCCCGACGGGCGGAAATGCAGCGCCGTGGGGACGTGCGAAGGGATGATCGCGTTTTCCCCCGCCGGCAGCAACGGTTTCGGGTATGATCCCGTCTTTGTCCCGGAGGGAGAAACGCGCAGCTTTTCGCAGATGAGCGACGAAGAAAAGAACGCGATCAGCCATCGTGGCCGCGCAATGCGTGCGCTGGCGGAAAAACTGCTTGCGAAGCAGTGGGACGACAGAAAAACGATATTGTAAACCAAATGACGAAGTTTACAAAAGAGGATTTTGCGGCGCGCTTTGCGCCGCTGGAACAGAAACGGGAAACGCCGCTTAAGATCGGCATTGTTTCCGACACGCACGGCAGCGCGTTTGCCGTGGAGCGCGCGATGGAGAAGCTAAACGGGGTCGACGCGCTTTTGCATCTGGGCGACGTTGCGGACGACGCCGCGGCGATGGCGCGCCGGGCACCGGATGTGCCGTGCGCGTGGGTGCGCGGCAACTGCGATCCGTTTTTTGCCGCGCCGCAAGAGCTGACGCTCACGATCGGCGGCGTGAAGATATTGATGGTTCACGGCCACGAAGACGGCGTCAAATACGATCTGATGAATCTGTATTATCACGCGCTCGAATGCGAGGCGAGCGTGGCGCTTTACGGGCATACGCATGTGTCGAACATCGACCGGCAGGGGAATGTCTGGCTCGTCAATCCCGGCAGCGCGGCGCGTCCGCGCATGGGGCGCGCGCCGTCGTGCGCGCTGCTTGAGATCGAAAACGGGAAGGCGTATCCCGGGATCGTGCTGCTGTGAAACGGCGGACGAAAGTTCTTTGTCGCTTTCGAGAAGAAAAGACGACCTTAATGTCGTGTTGACACGAACTTTTTTTCGCATTACCGTTGACAAGAAGGGTAAGAGCCGCTATACTATACGAGTGTCTACGAGGGATAATCCTTACTTGCGCCTGTAGCTCAGCTGGATAGAGCAACGGCCTTCTAAGCCGTGGGTCGGGGGTTCGAATCCCTTCAGGCGCACCAGTGTATGGTGGGTATAGTTCAGTTGGTTAGAGCGCCAGATTGTGGCTCTGGAGATCGTGGGTTCGAGTCCCACTACCCACCCTCTTTTCCTTCAATCCCACCCGATGGGGTGTGGCCAAGTTGGTGAAGGCACAGGACTTTGACTCCTGTATTCGCAGGTTCGAGTCCTGCCACCCCAGCTCAAAACCGACGCTTTGATTGAAAGCGTCGGTTTTTTGCTGTCGCCGGTTTTTGTTCTCGAATGAAAGACATCGTTGCAAACGGGTGAAGTTCCGCCGCAAAGCCTTTTTATCCTTTTTTTAAAAGAAGAGAATTTAAGGCTTGCGCAACCGATTTTTCCGTGCTATAATGATACCCGTTCAACGGATGAAAGTCCCTTGATGCGATTCGTTAGCTCAGTTGGTAGAGCATCTGACTTTTAATCAGAGGGTCCGGGGTTCGAATCCCCGACGAATCACCAGAGCTGAGTTTTTTGGCAGAAAAAGACGCTCGCGACGTCTGCGCCGATTCGGTTGGTTGCGTCCTCCTTTTGAGTGGAAAGAGGGGCTGAATCGGGCTCTGCCGGGAATCTCAGGATACGGGAGCGATTGTGGCGCTCCTGCCAATAGCCTTGCGTTTCAGCTTCCTTGTATGCTCCGAAGCTCACGCAGGGCTTTTTGTTTTTTCACATCCTTTCGACGTATCGCGTCCAGTATACGCCGAATGTGTATCACGGTCAAGTATGAATTTTGATTCCGGGGTAAATGTGTATCACGGATTAAAACGGATTTAGACGGTCAGTTGGCGCGGCGCGCGGGGAAATACCTGCCGAAGACGTCAAAAACGCCCCAGCCGCCAATTTTGGCGGAAATGGGGCGCATATGTGGCGGGTTTGGGACGGCGTCAGACGATTTCGGCGGTCGAATCGAGCGCTTCGGGCGGCGCGGCGGCGTCCAAAAGAGCGCCGGAAGTCGTGTCGAGCGCTCCGGCAAGCTTCTGCAAGGCGATGTTGTCGGGCGGATGGTCGCCGCGCTCGTAGCGCTGGAGCGTGCGCAGGGCGATGCGGGATTTGATCGCAAGATCGATCTGGCGAAGACCCGCGCGGCGGCGTCGCTGCTTCAGTTCGTGGGCGAGATTTTCGCCGAGCCGTATCTCGTTCGTTGTGATTTTGTGCATTTTCGGCGCTTCCCTTCATGTATTCATACGATTTTGACCTTATTTTATCAAAACATCATCGCTTTAGCAAGCGAAAGCGATGATGTTTTTCGCCGTCGCCCCCCCCGGACGGGGGGACAGGGGGGCGATGCGCAGCCGGAGGACGGACGAAGCGGCCATGCGGCGCATTGCGCCGCGCGGCCGCCGCCTCGAAAGGAGGAGCAGCCGGAGGACGGACGCACAGGGAGCCCCGGCGACCAAGCGAGCGGCCCAACCGCGAGCCCGTCGAGAGGACCGGCACAGCATCGGACGCCGAACTGCGCCGGAGCACGACGGCCGCGCCGAGAGGAGTAGGACGCCTGGCAGATCTGGCAGCCCCCTTCGTCGCCTTGGCAGGCAGCTGCAAAGCAGGAAAGAGGCAGCGCAGAAAACGTAGGCAGCCGGACGTTCGGCGGGGCGTGTGACTTGATGCGGGCGCGGCGTAAGCGGAGCGCTGCCCCCTTTTCCCGAAGCGCACCTTGCGTGCCGAAGGGAAAAGGGGGCAGGTAGGCGCGCGTACCGGAGCAGCTGCGGCGGGAACGCGAATTGGCGGCGGCGTAGTCGTTTGGGCGTCGTCAGCCCGATTTGTTTCAGCAGCGGCCATAGCAGGATTTTTCCCGGGAGGGAAAAGATCCGACCCGAAACGGGGCGTTTTTCCGCGCCCCGTTTCGGGGGCGAAACACACTGCCCCCTCCATTATTTTCCCTACCTCTTCCCGCGAGGCGGCTTGCCGCCGTGCCGAAACGGCGGTTACGCAGGCGTGGCCGCCGTTTTGGACGAGGAGAGGTTTGGAGGGGGCAGGGCCGCGAAGGATTTTTTGCCGGTTTCTCGCTACCACTCGGCGACGTCGGTCTCTCACCGCGCCGAAATCGCGGCCGATTAAGGTGGGCACGCGATCTGAGCGGCCGGCCGCCGTTTTCCGACCACTTAGGCGGGGCGGCACGGCAGGGATTTTCCGCGCGGGCGACGACGGGACGCTTGCCGATAAGATCTTCTATGGTTTCGGCAACGGCACGGCGGCGTTTGCGCGGTTAAAATCCCGTCGCGACCCATGCGACGAGCGGCCTGGGCGTCGTGTGCGGCGCCCTGCCGACCGGCAGCGTCGACGGCACCGGAGCGCCCGGCGACGGACGGCACGCGGCGCGGCGAGGGAGGCAGACGGCAGCGGCGACGCCCGCACGCAGGGGCGCGCAGCAGCCCCGCCCGCGGGCGGGCGCCGCAGGCGCGCACGCAGCAAAAAAGCACCGTTTTCCGCCACGGGATCGGTGCTTTTTCTGTGCTGTGGGAGTGATTGTTGTACGCATACCGCTTTCATTATCGCACGTTTTTGGTGCGCTATACAAGCGATTGTGTATCAAGATGGTGGAAAAATCTGGTTTTTTGAGCTACTTTTTACGTCCGGTTGTTCGGAGTTTCTTCTAAGTAGTACTTAGTAGTAAGTAAGAAGAAAGTAACTCACTCAGC
>CAKTSO010000140.1 GCA_934613185.1 uncultured Clostridia bacterium
CGTATTTTTTGATGCTTGCAGTTTTAAGCTGGAGATTTTTCGCTTTTGGCTAAGTGAAAAGCGGAGGCGACGCAGGGTAGTTCGCCTTCGCATTTTCACAACGCCAAAACGGAAAAGATCAAGGGGTGCTGCGGCTGAAAGAACGCCGGTCAGAACGGGCCGCATTTGCTCCGGCGCCGCGTTGCAAGCCCTTGAAATAGGCCCGCTATGTCTTCGGACTTGCGCCTTGCTCCGAAACAAATACGGCCCGTTCGGACTCTTCGACCGCAGCGCGTCTGCTTTGAGGGCAATGCGCGGAAGAGAAGGTGCGCATACCGTGTGGTATGCGCACCGACGAGACATGACAGTGTCCCAAAGCGGACGCTCTGCGGCGGCGTTATGCAGCCGCAGTACCCCTTTTAAAACCGATTGGTTTCTTATTTGGAGACAGCTTTCGGCTCCTTTTTGATTGGGGAAAACCGGGGCGCGTCCTTCGCCTCATAAAAATTTCCGAAAAACTTCCGCAAAACCTTTGTTTTCCCGCGCTTCGTCCACTTTACAAACCCGAAAAGATTTCCTATAATAGATTCCGTATCGAACAAACGCATGGATGGGGACGGCGTCCCGCTGTCGTTTTTGAAAAGAGAGCCGCGGCAGCTGAAAAGCGGCAGAACGACGAGGGAATTTCGCCCATCACCCCGGAGCGGATCGGTCAAAGCGCACCGCATGAGGCCGATACGGCGGTTTCCCGTTACGAAACAAGGCAAGCGCACGTTGGGAAAACGTGAAGAATGGGTGGTACCGCGCGAAAGCTACGGCTTTTTCGTCCCGTTGACACTTCAAGGGGGCGAAGGGGCTTTTTTTATTGCCCGCGCCGTTCCCGATCGACATTGGAAAAAGGAGATCGACGCCATGTACAAAAAAGTATCCACGGATATGGACTTTGTCAGCCGCGAGCAGGAAGTTCTCGCGTTCTGGAAGGAAAACCATATCTTTGAAAAAAGCTGCGAACACCGCGCGGGCGGAGAGACGTTCACGTTCTACGACGGCCCGCCGACGGCCAACGGCAAGCCGCATATCGGCCACGTCCTGACCCGCACGTTCAAGGACATCGTCCCGCGCTACCGCACGATGAAGGGCTATCACGTTCTTCGCAAGGCCGGCTGGGACACGCACGGCCTGCCGGTCGAGCTGGAGGTCGAAAAGAGCCTCGGCATCAACGGCAAGCCGCAGATCGAGGCCTACGGCGTGGAGCCGTTCATCCAAAAGTGCAAGGAGAGCGTCTGGAAGTATCTGTCCGAATGGGAGGTCATGTCCGACCGCGTCGGCTACTGGGCCGATATGGAGAATCCCTACGTCACCTACCACAACGATTACATCGAGTCCGAGTGGTGGTCCCTGCGCCAGCTTTGGGACAAGGGCCTGATCTATCACGGCCATAAGGTCGTTCCCTACTGCCCGCGCTGCGGGACGGCGCTTTCCAGCCACGAGGTCGCGCAGGGCTACAAGCGCGTCAAGGAAACCTCCGTCACCGTCCGCTTCAAGGTTTGCGGCGAGGACAACACCTATATCCTCGCGTGGACGACCACGCCGTGGACGCTGCCGTCGAACATCGCGCTTTGCATGAATGCGAACGTGACGTACGTCAAGGTTCGCCATAACGACGAATATCTCATTCTCGCCGAAGCGCTGGCCGACAACGTTCTGGGCGAAGGCAATTACGAAATCGTCGAGCGCTATCGGGGCAGCGACCTGGACGGACTGCACTACGAGCCGCTGTACGATTGGGCGCACGCCGACCGCGAGCGCGGCTATCGCGTCATCCTCGACGATTACGTCTCTCTGGAAGACGGCACCGGCGTCGTCCACAATGCGCCGGCGTTCGGCGAAGACGACGCCCGCGTCTGCCAGGCGAACCACGTACCGTTCCTTTGCCTCGTCGACCTTCAGGGCAGGTTCACCGACGAATGCGAGATCGCGCGCGGCAAGTTCGTCAAGGACGCCGACCCCGAGATCATCGAGGATCTGAAAAACCGCGGGATGCTCTTTGCGGCGATCCCGTTCGAGCATGACTATCCGTTCTGCTGGCGCTGCGACACGCCGCTTTTGTACTACGCCCGCGCGACGTGGTTTGTGCGCATGTCGAGCCTGCGCGACGAGCTTTTGAAAAACAACGACTCCGTCAACTGGATGCCCGATTCCATCCGCACCGGCCGCATGGGCAACTTCCTTGCGAACGTCATCGACTGGGGTCTTTCGCGCGACCGCTACTGGGGCACGCCGCTTCCCATCTGGGAGTGCTCCTGCGGGTATCAGCACATGGTCGGCTCCATCGCCGAATTGAAGGAGCTGGGGCGCGACGTCCCCGACGACATCGAGCTGCATAAGCCCTTCATCGATAACGTCCATCTGGTCTGCCCCAAGTGCGGCCGCGACATGAAGCGCGTGCCCGAGGTCATCGACTGCTGGTACGATTCCGGCTCCATGCCGTTCGCGCAGTGGCACTTCCCCTTCGAGAACGCCGATAAATTCGAGGAAAACTACCCCGCGGACTTCATCTGCGAGGCCGTCGACCAGACCCGCGGCTGGTTCTACACGCTGCTTGCGATCTCGACCGCCGTGTTCGGCCGCGCGCCGTTTAAGAACTGCATCGTTTTGGGCCACGTCAACGACCGCGAAGGCAAGAAGATGAGCAAGCATTTGGGCAACGTCGTCGCCCCCTCCGAGGTTCTCGACAAGCAGGGCGCCGACGCCGTCCGCTGGTATTTCTATACGGCCTCCGCGCCGTGGCTGCCCAACCGCTTCTCCGGCGACGCCGTCAGCGAGTCGCAAAGAAAATACATGGCGACGCTGTGGAATACCTACGCGTTCTACGTCCTGTATGCCGATATTGACTCGATCGACCCGACGAAGCTCAAGCTGTCGGACAAGCCCTGCCTGCTCGACCGCTGGATCCTGTCCAAGCTCAACACGCTCATCCGCGAAGTCGATGCCGACCTCGATCAGTATCACATCACCGAGGCCGCCCGCAAGATGATCGACTTCACCGACGAGCTTTCCAACTGGTATGTCCGCCGCGGCCGCGAGCGCTATTGGGCGGGCGAGATGACGCAGGACAAGGCCGACGCGTTCGTCACGCTCTACACCGTGCTTGAGACCATGGCGCGCCTGACCGCGCCGTTCACGCCGTTCATGGCGGAGGCGATGTATCAGAACATCGTCCGCACCGTCAACCCCGACGCGCCCGAGAGCGTCCATCTGACCGACTTCCCCGTCTGCGACGAGAGCCGCATCGACCCCGAGATCGAAGAGCAGATGGAGATCGTCCTTCGCATCGTCGCCGACGGCCGCGCGCTTCGCAGCACCGCGAATCTGAAGATCCGCCAGCCGCTTGCCCGCCTGCTGGTTTCGGGCGTCGCGCTCGAGCCGGAGTTCGCCGCACTCTGCGCCGACGAATTGAACATCAAGACCGTCGAGATGGCGGAGGATTTGTCGAGCCTTGTGGTTTACAATCTGAAGCCGCAGCTTCGCACCCTCGGCCGCCGCTTCGGCAGGAACATCAACCTCGTGCGCGAGCTTCTGGCCGCCGCCGACGGTTCCGCCGCCGTGGCCGCATTCCGCCGCGGGGAGACGTTCGTTTTGACGGTCGACGGCAAGGACGAGGAATTTGCCGAGGCCGACGTCCTCATCGAGGAGGGTCAGCGCGACGATTACAAGACGCTCGTCGACGGCGACATGACCGTCGCCATCGAGACGACGCTGACGGAAGATCTGATCCGCGAGGGCTTCGTCCGCGAGACGATCTCCAAAATTCAGACGCAGCGCCGCGAGAGCGGTTTCGAGGTCAGCGACCACATCGAGGTCTTCTTCGACGGCGACAGGGAGCTTTGCGAACTGCTTTGCGCCGACAAAACGTGGGAGGGCGAGGTTCTCTGCGACCGCGCCGTGAACGAAAAGGCCGAAGACGCCCGCGCGTGGGACATCAACGGCAAGAACCTTTCGATCGCCCTGAAGCGCGTCACAAAGTAAATAGCGTAAGTGAAAAGAGCGGCGTTTCGCCGCTCTTTTTTTGCGTTGGAGGGCGCGGGGAGAAGGGT
The DNA here is from genome assembly GCA_934613185.1 of uncultured Clostridia bacterium. Classification (GTDB taxonomy): domain Bacteria; phylum Bacillota; class Clostridia; order Christensenellales; family Maliibacteriaceae; genus RGIG9107. The sequence continues at coordinate 4,077 of CAKTSO010000140.1, forward strand.
GGGAGATTTTTCGGGGAGGGAAAGCTGACAGCCGTAAGGATGTCTGATGAGGCGTCGATGCTGCGGCAGATGCAATAAAAAGAACGGCAGTTTCAAGTTCTGTCGCAGTAAAAAGCGGCGGTGTTTTCCGACAGCCAATCTTCTTATTGCTTCTGCATGCCCTGTTTCGAAGCAGAGACACCTCATCCGTCTCGCTAACGCTCGACACCTTCACGCCTGAACTGCGTCCTTCGGACGCGCTCGGGGTGCAGGCCCCTCCCAGAGGAAGGCTTGCAAAATGTGATACACTTCGTTTCTTTCTGCGCTGCTGCATTATCGTATTTTTGGATATGATGGAGAATCATCGTAGAAAAAGGCTTCCCCTGAGAGGGGAAGCTGGACGCGGAGCGGCCTGATGAGGTGTCGCTGTTGGGGCAGATGCAATAAAAAGAACGGCAGTACCGAGTTTTGCCGCAGCAAAAAGCGGCGGTGTTTTCCGACAGCCAATCTTCTTATTGCCTCTGCACGCCCTGTCTCGAAGCAGAGACACCTCATCCGTCTCGCTAACGCTCGACATCTTCACGCCTGAACTGCGTCCTTCGGACGCGCTCGGGGTGCAGGCCCCTCCCAGAGGAAGGCTTGCAAAATGCGGTACAC
>CAKTSO010000141.1 GCA_934613185.1 uncultured Clostridia bacterium
TAGCTCCTGTTGCACCTGTGGGGCCTGCAGGGCCTGTCGGGCCCGTGGCACCCGTTGCGCCCGTGGCGCCCGTGGCTCCTGTCGCGCCCGTAGCTCCGGTCGGGCCTGTGGGGCCCGTCGCTCCTGTCGCTCCCGTCATGCCAGCGGGGCCCATGGCTCCCGTGATCCCCGCCAATCCCTGCGGTCCGGCGGGGCCTGTCGGGCCGGTCGGACCCGTGGGGCCGACCATGGGCTGCGGCGGCATGGGCGGACGGGGCGGGCGGGGCGGACGTCCCTGTCCGCCGCAGTTCCCGCAGCCGCAGTTCCCACAACCATAATTCCCGCAGCCGCAGTTCCCACAACCATAATTCCCGCAGCCGCAGTTCCCGCAGCCGCAGTTCCCGCAGCCGCGCGAAGGCTGCGTCAAAGCGTCGTTCAAACGAAATTCGATCTCGTCGTATTCTCTTGCCATCGTATCCTCCTTCGCACCGCCGCCTTTTTTCGCGGCGCGCGGTCACTATCAGCGTATGCCGCACGCGGGAGGATCGTGTCTTTTTCGCGTTGGCTGTCGCCTTTGCGCCGCGTTCGAATCATTTTATTCGAGCTTCATACGATCAAATTCGAACACAACAACGGGCTTCACTTTTCCGGCAGACGGCGTTTTGTTTCGCGGATTTTACGCAAAAGCAGCGATCTTTCAAAATTGTCCCATCCGTCGTTATCCGCAATATTCACATAAAATTTCACAACGCACATTTCCTCTTTCCCGCCCCTTCCTGCCCGAACCGCGCTTTCTTTTCATTAAAAAAACGGCGACCGCTTCCGTCGATTCGGAAGCGGCCGCCGTTTTCCGTTCAAATGCCGTATTGTTCGCAAAGCGCGCGATAGCTTTCAAGATACGCCGCCTTGGCCTCGTCCGTTTTTCCCGCTTTCAAAAGTGCGACGCAGGGCGTGACCATGGTTTCGTACAGTTCGCGCAGGATCTCGTCCCGCCGCGGTTCGCGCATGATATGCGCGACGATCATCGGCGCTTTTCGATAGTAATCCAGCACCGCGGCACGGAAGCTTTCGTCGCTTTGCACGAGCGCGTCGCGGCCGCGGCGCAGCGTCATGAGTTCGTCGCAATCATCGCCGAGCCCCATTGCCTGCACGCACGCGGTCGTGATATAGCAGCCGTCGCCGCCGGAGGAGTTGCTCCAGCCGCTGTCCGACCACGATCCCGTGTTGTTCCAACCGTTGTCGTGCCAGTTGCCGGTGTTGTTCCAGCCGTTGTCCATCCAGTTGCCGGTGTTGTTCCAGCCGTTGTCGAGCCAGCCGCCCGTGTTCATCCAGCCGCCGTCCATCCAGCTCATCCGCGAAAAAATCCCGTCGTTTTGCACAATCGCGCCGTCCGCGGCGCAGAGGGCGATCGATTCGCCGCGCTTTTTCGAGAACACCGAAAGCGCGTCCTTGTGTTTGTCGTCTGCCATAGATGACCTCCCGATTTTGCGTTGTTTTGTCAAATCGTTTCATGCACGGGGATCAGCGTCCCCGGCCGATAGACCGAGCGCCAGCAGCCCTGACACCAATGCTTCGCCGCGCAGGCGCCGCATTCTTCGTAAAACGTGCCGCACTGCGGGTCGCTCGTTCCCGTTTCCTCGCCCGTCTCGTCGTTCGGCGCGACGTAGGCCGCCCCGTTGTTCGCCGCGGGCTGAAAATACGGCCAGTAGACGGGGTCGGCGAGGCACAACGGCGCTTCGATGATCGAAAGATGCCGCGGCGCGCGGTTTTTCGACGATTGCAGCGCCGCCCAGTGATCGAGCGCGCCCTCCAGCATCGGCGACAGCTCCCGAAGCGGAAGCTCCAGCTCTTTTCGATGCTTCGCCGCGCGGCCGCAGAAGTCCGCGCCGCAAAGCTGCACGCGCACGTTCGGCGCGAAGTGTTCGTCCAGATAGTCCAGCGTTTCGCACAAGCGCTCCGCCGCGACGCGGTGCAGAATGATCTTGACCGTCAGCGCCGCGCCCATTTCGTGCAGCGCGTCCAGCCCCTCGATCGTCTCGATCAGGCTTCCCGCGCGTCCCGCGACGGCATCGTGAACCGCGGGGTCGGCGGCGTGAATCGCCGTGGTGACGCAGAAGCGTTCGACCCGCTCCCGCCCCGGCACGGCGAGCGCCGAGCAAAGGCGCGCGATCAAAGCTTCGTCGCGGCAGCGCGCCGCATTGGACAGCACCGTGATCCGCGCCCCCGCGCGGGAAAGCCGCGCGATCAGTTCCGGCGTTTCGTCGTACAAAAACGGCTCGCCGCCCGAGATCGTGACGAAAAGCGGCTCATGTTTCTCGCGCGATTCGTCGATCAGCCGCTGCGTTTTCGCAAAAAGCGCGGCGGGTTTGACGTCGCCGTGCAGCCGGTCGAACGTCGAAAGCGGGCAGCAGACGCATTCGTGATTGCATCGATAGCCCGGCGCGATATATGCGTGCATGTCATACCGCCCTTCCCGCGTCGGCCAGGCGCAAAAGCCGCTCGACCAGGCGCGGATACCAGATTTGATTGAGGCGGCACTCCGTCTCGTCGACGTCGTTCGGCCGCCCGAGATAGCGCACGCGGCTCGTGCAGCCGCCGCGGCAGAAATACCGCCACGGGCATTCGGCGCATTCGCGCTTTTCCCTTCGTTCGGCAAACCCCGTTTGGGGAAGCGACGCGGCGATCTGTTCCGCGATCGGCGAAGGATCGTAGACGCTGCCGAGCTTTTGCTTCGGATAATCCATCATTTCGCAGGGGTAAATATCGCCCTTCGCGTCGAACGAGACGATCCGCCGCCCGCCGGTGCAGCCCCGGCAAAGGCAGCAGTTTTCGTTCGCGCGGCGCGTCAGATTCGCCCAGCGCATTTCAAGATTCCCCTCCGAAAATCCGCCGCCCAAAAGCGAATACGCCTCCCAGAGGGAATAAAGTTCGCGCGCAAATTCCGCCGTCTGTTCCGCGTCAAGCGCGAGGCTCTTTTCCGGCGCGTTGGGGTTGTCGCGCACGAGATTGCACTTGATCCCCGAAAGCCCGAGTTCGCGCCAGAACGCCGCCATTTCGCCAAGATCGCGATAGTTTTTCTTCGTCACGACGCAGATGCCGCCGAGATGTTTTCCGTAGGCGCTTTGCAGCGCGCGGACGCCGCGAAGGACGGCGTCGGACGTCGGTTTTCCGTCGCAGAAGACGCGCTGGGCGTCGTGCTGCGCGGGCGAGCCGTCGAGGCTGACACCCACGCGGACGCGATGTTCGAACAGCTCCCGCGCGATTTCCTCCGTCGCGAGCGACGCGTTCGTCTCCAGATCGAACCCGACGGCGTAGGGTTTGTCTTTAAAATATTGCAGCACGTCGCGGATGCGGTCCATCGCGCACAGCGGCTCCCCGCCCCAAAGCTGGATGCGCAGGCCGCGAAGATGCTCGTCGCGCGCGGCGCGGTCGATCGCGCCGCAGATGTCGCGCAGCGTGCCGCGGTCGATCGTGCGGCTGTCGGATAAATCGCGGAAGCAGTAGGCGCAGTTGAAATTGCACGCGCGCGTCAAATCGACGACGAAATAGTCCGGGCGGACGTCGGTTTCGTCCAAGGCTTCCCCATCGAACCGATTCGGCGCGCCGGAAAGGTGCGAAAGCCCGCGCGAGGACAGCGTTTCGCAAAGCGCCCTTCCCGGCGTCCCCCGTTCCAGTTCGCGGAACTGCGCGTCGCGCAATAAAACCGAGCAGCCGTTTTTCGAGAGAAGATACTTCGCGCCGCCGTCTTTGTTCCAAAACGCCCACGCGCCCGAAAACACCCGATTCTCATGCCGCGCGGGCGCCAAAAAGCTGCATTGCAGCCGTTCCATCGCTCATTCCCCCTTTGTCTTCGATCAAGGCGGCGCGCCCTGCGCCGCCGCATACCTTATTCTACGGTGCGTGCGGCGCGCGCTTTTTAAGAACAAATCCCGTTTTTTTCAAAAAATCATTTCGTTATGTCGATGCTGTCCCGTTTTTTGTGCGAAAAAAGAGTCTGTGAAAAACAGACTCTTTGCAAAATCACGATCAAAGATCCGACAGGTCGGGTTCGGCGTGGCCGAGCTTTCTGCCGAGCGGATACGTCACAAGGAAGATCGCCAGCGCGATCAGCTGCATCGTCATGCTGAAAGCGTAATATCCCGCCGAGCCGAAGCGGTCGACGAGGACACCGCCGATGAGCGAGCCGACGACGGAGACGCCGAGCTGGAGCGAACCCGCGATCGTCATGGCGCTGTTGGCGGCCTCCGCGGGCGTGACACGGTAAACGTAGTTGACCATGCACGTCAAATACATGCCGTAGGTAAAGCCGTGAAGCATGAGCGAGATTGCGACCATCCACGTTTGACTTGCGACGAGGCAGACGAACTGCTCGAAGAAGAACACGCCCGCGCAGATCGGGAACAGCTGCTTTACGTTCAGGCGCTTCATGATCGCCGCGCCGAAGAGGAACGTCGGGATCTCCATATAGCTCTTCATGGCGATGACCGTTCCCATCGAGTTGGCGTTGCCCGCGATCTCGGTCAGCTTATAGGGCAGGAACGTCGTCATGCAGTAAAGCGTCAGACCGAGCAGCGCGTGGCTGAAGAGGAACATGCGGAAGTAATACCCTTTGAGGGCGACGGCAAGCGGGCTTTTTCCCTTCTTCTTTTTCCCGTCGGCCTTCTGCGCGGCCTGTTTTTCGGCCTTTTCGCGGCGCATGGATTCCTCGTCCGCGCGCTCGT
>CAKTSO010000142.1 GCA_934613185.1 uncultured Clostridia bacterium
ATTCCGCGCCGCGCGCATCCATAAACGCATCAAAGTCATGCGTCAGCGCGCTCATCTCGTCGATCGCGTTCATGGCGTGGTCGGACGCGCAGATTTTCCCCAGGCTCGTGGCGCACATGAGCTTGAAGAAGCGAAGGCAGGTCTTTCGATATTTCCCGCTCTCAAATTCCTTGTCGGCATCGGGCAGGATCTCGTGCCCGGCGTTTCGGATCGCGCGGTAGGCCTCGATGTTCGCGTCGATCACGCGGCTCAAATACGCGACGTTTCCCTTCAGTTTTTTCAAATTTCCGTCGGTCTTGTAGCAGGCGAACGCCGCCGGGATCACGAACGCCGCGTGACAGAGAAGGTAGTCCCCCATGTTCGGCTGATAGACGACTTTGTATTTCGTCCCGTCGAAGATTTGACGGATGAATTTTTCGTTGGACGCCGCGCCGCGAAGCTGCCCGATGGTGATCTTTTTTAAATCGACGGAGACGACGCGGTTTTCCTCGCGATGCCCCGCCGAGAGACTGAACGCGAACATCACGTTTTTTTCGGGCAATTTCGAAACGAGCTCCTCCATGCGGAGGTTGTTGCCGACGAAGACGATGTTTTTGGATTTGTTCGCCTTCAAAACGTCCAGTGCCGACTCGATCTGCGTGCAGCGCAAAACGGCGAAGATTACGTCGTACTCGTCGTCCGGCAGAAGCTCCGTCACGATGCTGACGCGGCTGACGGACGTGCGGCGCGTCAGCCGGTTTTTGATCCGAAGTCCGTTTTCCGTCAGCGTCCGCGCCCATCTTCCGCGCGCCAGAAGCGTCACGTCGCGCCCCGCGCGATAAAGATTGTTTGCAAGATTGCACCCGAGGACGCCCGCCCCGTAGACGAGAATTTTCATCTTCAAACCTCCCCTGATCCGAAATCGTCAGTCGTTTCTCCGATAGCCCTCCGCGTCCCGGTACTCGGGATGCGCCGCGCAGTAAGGGTCGCGGTCGCCGCAGATGGTGTAATCGCATTTGCAGCCGTTGGCGCACGTCGTTTTCCGCACAAGACGCGCATGCAGGAACTCCATGCCCATGAAATCGGGGTTGCAAAGCGCGGGCATGACCTCCAAAAGATCGTGCTGTTTTGCAAATTCCGCCGTCGGGCAGGCCGTGAACTCATAATATATGGGCTTGTCCCTGTCGTACGGCGCGACGGCCATTCGATAGTCGTTCCACTTCGCGCACTTTTTCGCGGAAATTACGAACGCGAAATGCAGCAGTCTTTTGAAGATCGGGCGGTTGACGTCCACGAATTTCAGGCGCCGAAACGCCGGAAGAAAGAGATTGCCCTCCATTTGCTCGATCTCGTCGTTGCTTGTCACATCGCGGCAGACGACATAATACGCCATCAGCGCGATGCAGTCGTAGGTGCCGCCCGCGCCGTTGTGGAAATTTTTCTTTCCGCCCAGATCCGTGCGCCAGTCGGACAGAAATTCGACGTACTGCCGCTGCACCGCCTCCCAGACGGCCTCGCGGTCTTTGGCGGGATAGTGGCGCGCGATCTTCTCCCTGATCTCACGCTTGCAGGGCTTGGTATAACAGACGTGACACGTCCGATCGAATTGCAGGTCGCGTTCCTTCACGGTTTCCCTCGCTTTGTTGAAGCATTTTGCATCATTTCCGTATTGTTTTCGTGCGGTTTCGCTGTCAAGTTTCGGTTTTTACATCACTTCTCTGACGTATTTGCATCATCATCGAGTCGTATTCACGTTCGTTCACAGCAGAAAGAACATCCCGAGCGTCATCGCCGCGCCCGCAAGGTTCCCCGTGCCGACGACGCGGAACGAGGCCAAAACGGCGGCCGCGGGCAGAATGTTGCAAAGGCACGCCCAGCGCGGCAGCGGCGTTTTCCCGAGCGCGACGGCAAGAAGCTGCGCGCCGGAGAACAGAATCAGCCCCGCGGCGCAGGCGATCATGAACGGCAGGGATGCTTTAAAGAAGTCGACGATCGCTCCGCGCGCCTCCTCCGTCTTGCCGAGGCGAAGATAGAGCCACTCCGTCGCGCCGCAGGCGTAGTGATGCGCGATCCCGGGGACGAACAAAAGCAGGCTCCCCGCGAACATCGCCCACGCGGCGGCGGGCGAAAACGCATGCATCCAAAAGCACAGCGCAAGATACGCCGGGAACATCGCCGTCATGATAAGTCCGCCCCAAACGCCCGCGCGCATCGGACGCGCAAGCGGCGTCTGCCCCATGACGCTTGATAAGGCCGCGTTGTCCTTCAAATACGAAAACCGAAATCTGCCGCCGTCCGGCCGCGACAGCGCCGCGTCGCAGCGCCAAAGCGCAAGATGCCCCGCGAAGGCGACGAGAAGCAGTACCTTGATCATCCGGATCGTCATGACTTTTTCTCCTTATTTCTATTTAAATAGTTGCGTCCGCCGTTTTTCCCTTGCCGCGCGCGATTTGTTTGACGAGCGCCGCCCACTCATCGGGATAGCGCGCCAGAAGTTCTTCATGACGCAGATCCTGCTCGTGGATCACGGGATGCGCGAAGTGCTTTTCATAGCGGGCGCGGTATTTTTCGCCCATTTTAAGCGCGTAGAAAATGTGAATTTCGCATTTTTTCGGGGCGATCCCGTCGGGAAGCGGGGTGACAAGGTCGGAGACGAACTGATTTTTGCAGCTTTCCCGCGACACATACGCCCGCGCGCCGCCGAACATGTCCATAAAAGCGCCGATGTATTCGGGATCCTCCCGCCTCATCTTCTCCGCCCTGTTTTGAAGGAAGCCAGCGGAGAACTTCCCGTCGCGGATCAAGGGATAGATCATCGGGATCAGGATCGCCGCCCGCAATTTGGCGGCAAGCGGCGAGGATTGATCCAGATCGCTGCTGCCCAAAATCGCGTAATCGATCCGAACGTTCTCCCGCGCCGCCAAAAGCCCCGCGAACGACCCGCCGAGCGAGCAGTCGTAGACCGCGCGGACCGCGCCGCCGCAGTGTTCCCCGATATACGCTTCGATCTTTTCCGTCTCCTCGAGCATGGTGGGAAACGTCGAAGTTTCCGTCTCCTCGAAGCCGTCGTAGCTGACACACAAGACGCGGAACTCGTCCGCCAAAAGCGGAATCACGCGGCCGAAATTGCCGCGCCAGTCGCAGCACGTCCCGGGCAGAAGCAGTAGTTTCGGCGCGTCTTCGTCGCCGAACGCGTGAACTTTCATCGGCCGACCCCCGAAAGGAAGCCGCGCTTGGCGTTTTCCTCCGTGTCGTCCGACTCTTCGTAGGCGTCGTACGGCGCGCTCGGGTCGGGAACGCGCTTTTTGAACGGAGAACAGCATTCCGTGCGGTGTGCGAAGGCGAACGCGAAATTGTCCGTCCAGCCGGTATGCCCCGTCAAAAACATCGGGCGAAGTCCGCGGGAATCGAGCCTTCGCTCCAGTTCGGCCAGAGATTTGACGGCCAGCTTGTTGTCCTCGGCAAGGGAGGTGATGAAGCTGTAGCCGCCGTCCGCGCCGAACCAGAGCGTGTCGCCGGTGAACAGATATTTGTCGTCGATCAGATACACCATATGTCCGAACGTGTGCCCCGGGACGAGGAAGCACTCGATCTTGATGTCGCCGATCTTGAAAATTTCGCCGTCCTTTAAAAGCCGCTTTTCGTTTCGGATCGTCACCTGCGGCAATTTGTACATATGATAGATCACGCGGCGGCGGACTTCGCCCGTCAGATAGCGGTTCTCGACCTCGCCGATATACAGCTTCGCGTTTTTGAACAGGCCCGGGGAGTCCTCCTCCAGCGCGCCGACATGGTCGGTGTCCTGATGGGTGATGAGCACGTCCGAAATTTCGCGCGGGTCGATTCCGAGCCAGCGCATCTTCTCTTCCAATCGATCGTAGTTATAGCCCGCGTCGATCATGATCGTCTTCCCGTTTTTGCGATAGAAGAAGATGTTCGCCACCCATTCGCGCACGCACGCGACGCGTTCGTCGACCCGGCCCGTGTTGAGGGGTTTAAAGATCTGCTTGCCGCGGTACATTTTGCTCATTTCTTTTTTCTGAAATTCCGTCGCCTTTTTTGACATATCCATGATTCCTTTTCGGATTAAATCGGCTCAGCCTTTGCGGCAGACGAACGAGGCGATGCTCTTGACATGGGTAAGCCGGACGCCTTCATACATGCCGCGCAGCCGCGCTTCAAGGCTTTCCATCGTCTCGTAGGGCGGCGTGAAGAACTTCGCCTTTTCGTACACGCGGCGGATGAGTCGATCCGTGCGCGCGCATTCGCCTTTGACATAAAAACAGCCGCAGAACGTGCCGCCGGATTTCAAGACGCGGAATGTCTCGCGATAGGCGGCCTCCTTGTCGGGGAACGCGTGGAAGCCGTTCAGCGACAAGACGACGTCGAAGCTTTCGTCCGCATAGGGGAGGCTCCCGACGTCGCCCCGGCGGAACGTCACGTTGGACAGCTTCAGCCGCGCCGCCGCTGTCTGTGCGCGATGCATCATGTCCGTCGAATAGTCAAGGCACGTCACGTCGGCCCTCGGCAGCGTCCGATACACCGGCATGGTCAAAACGCCCGTGCCGACGGGGACTTCGAGCAGCCTGCCCGAAAAATCCTCGGGAATCCCCGCCAGCGCGTCGGCAAGATACGCGTCGCATTCTTCTTTGTTCATCGCCCACACGAGGCGGCAGACTGCCTTCCCCGCCGCCGTGGAGCAGGTGATCATGCC
>CAKTSO010000143.1 GCA_934613185.1 uncultured Clostridia bacterium
CGGAATCGCCCGCGGCGTCGAATTCGGCGATGACGGCGGCCGACGCCGGGGGATCGGCTTCTTCGGGGAGAATATGCGGACTGCAAAAAAGCGCCGCAAAAAGCGCGGCCAGACAGACGGCGCAAAGAAGTTTCATGAAAAAGCTCCCTTTCATTCAAATCACGAAATTATTATGGCGGTTTGATCCGTCGGTTATTTGTAAAAATTTAGAGAAAAAGCGCATATTTGGGTTAAAACTCAATAAAAGCGGGCGTCGCCCTTTTGATTCGGTATGGAAAATGTGATAAAATATTGTTATAGGATGCGCCGGACAAAGAACTGCGACACATGCCGTGCATGTGATTTTTGCGGGCGCAGGGTGTGGAGGACCGAGAAACCGATGGAGGAAACGACAAGGACCAACGTCAAACAGAGATTGATCCAAAACGGCATCGCCGAGATCAGCGCGCACGGCATTCGCGATTTTTCCGTGCGGCGCGTGGCGGCGAAAAGCGGCGTGTCGTGCGCTGCGCCATATAAACACTTTAAGGACAGGGACAGCTTTATTGCGGCGATGCTCGAATACGTCACGACAATCTGGATCGAGCGCCTTCAAAAGACCGCGGCGCAGTATCCCGGGGATTTTCGGCGTCAGCTCGTCGAGATCAGCACCGAATACGTCCGCTTTTTGGTGGAAAACCCGCATTATCGTTCGATCATCATGCTTAAAGACGACAATTTTGACGGATCTTATCGAAAAATGCGCGCCCAAATGACGGACGAGACGCAGAAGATCGTGCACGAATACTGCGAAAGCGTGCATATGCCCGAGGACACGATGCATCGCAAGCTCTACGTTGTGCGCTCGCTGATCTACGGTGCGGCGCTGATGTTCGACAACGGCGAGATGCCGTATACCGAAAAAGCGATGGGGTATGTCCGTTATACGATCGACCGCGAGTTCGATCTTCCGTAATATCCCGAAATAAAGGAGTTTTATGGCAAAATGTTTTTGGGAGCCGACGACGCTCCTTGCGCCGGTACCTGCGGTGCTCGTCTCCTGCGGCAGCATGGAACATCCCAACGCGCTGACTGTTGCGTGGACGGGGATCATCAACACCAAACCGGCGATGACGTATATCTCTTTGCAAAAGAGTCGCTACAGCTATGAACTGATCGATCAAACGGGTGAGTTTGTCATCAATCTTGTGCCGCAGTCGATGGTGAAGGCGGCGGATTTTTGCGGCGTGCGCTCCGGGCGCGATATGGACAAGTTTGCGCATTGCGGATTTACGCCGCAGCAAATGACGCGCGTCGGCGCGCCGGGGATCGAACAGTCGCCGATCAATGTCGAATGCCGCGTATCCAAACGCATCGAGCTCGGCTCGCATGAAATGTTTTTATCGGACATCGTCGGCGTTCATGTGGACGAAGACTTGATCGACGAAAGCGGCAAGCTCCATATCGAACGGGCGGATCTTACGGCCTACGCGCACGGGGCGTACTATGCGCTTTCCCGCCGGATCGGGACGTTCGGCTATTCTGTTCGCAAAAAATCGTATACAAAAAAGAGGAAATGACGTGCTTCACCGAAAAAGACTTGAAGAAATCACGTTATTTGCTATAATAAATACATTCCCGGGTGGTAGACGTAACGCGCCGATCCGGAGCGAAAACGTAAAACTATTGTAACAAAACGAAAGGATTGAAGAATCATGTCTGAATTCAAGGGCAAGCTGCACGAAACTGTCGTCAAGTTCCCCTGTACCGACATCTGGAACGACTCCTGCGCGCAGGACGATCTGGAATACGCCATCGAGCGCGGCGCCGTGGGCGCGACGACGAACCCTGTCATCGTCAAGGACGTTCTGAAAAAGGAGATGCCCATCTGGGCGCCCCGTATCCGCGAGCTGAACGAGCAGATGCCCGAAGCGACCGAGGACGATATCGCCTGGGCGCTGATCGAGGAGATCGCCGCGCAGCGCTCCAAGCTCCTGCTTCCCGCGTTTGAGAAGTTCGAGGGCAAAAAGGGCCGTTTGTCCATCCAGACGAACGCCAAGAACTACCGCAACAGCAAGAAGATGACCGAGCAGGCCATCCATTTCAACACTCTCGGGCCGAACATGCAGGTCAAAATGGCGACCAGCAAGGCCGGCATCCAGTCTTTTGAAGACGCGACCTATGCCGGCGTCAGCATCAACGCGACCATCTCCTTCACCGTCGCGCAGGCGGTTGCCGTCGCCGAAGCGGTCGAGCGCGGCCTGAAGCGCCGCGAGGCCGAGGGCCTTGACACGTCGCATATGTCTCCCGTGTGCACGATTATGATCGGCCGCGTGGACGATTATATCAAATACGTCGCCTCCAAGGACGGCACGATCGTCGATCCGACGTATCTTGAATGGGCGGGCGTCGCGGTCTTCAAAGAAGCGTATCGCATTTACAAAGAGCGCGGCTATCGCACGCGCCTTCTGACGGCTGCTTACCGCAACCATTTCCATTGGAGCGAGTTCATCGGCGGCGACTGCTGCATGACCATTCCGCATGCCTGGCAGAAGCGTTTCAACGAGTCCGACGTTACGGTCGAAGAGCGCATGAGCCATCCCGTCGATCCCAAGATCGTCGACACGCTCCTGACGTATTTCCCCGAGTTCGTCAAGGCTTATCGCGAGGATGCGCAGAAACCCGAGGATTTCGAGCATTACGGCGCGTTCATCATGACGCTGAACGGCTTCCTTGCCGGTTACGACGAGCTTTGCGGCATCATCCGCGGCTTCATGAACCCCACGCCCTTTGCGTAATTGAATAAAACCGCATGACAAAAGCGCTTCGTGCTTTACACGAGGCGCTTTTCTTTTTGCATGACGGCGGCGCGGCAGAGCATAAATTAGGGAAAGACGATGAGAGAAAAGGGGGAGGCGTATGCGCAAAAGCTGCGTATTTTTTATTGTGCTTTTGGTTCTGGCGGCGGTCTTTACGCCGCATGCTTTTCGCAGGCCGCAAACAAAAGAAACGGAAGAAACAAAACATGCGGTGACGCTGACAATCGACGTGATCCCCGCGGCGGACGTCGGCTGCGGCAGCCGTGCGGCGTGGCTTCGCGCCCGCGCCGAGGCGTTCGAGAGGACGCATGAGAATGTCTATATCCGTGTGCGGACGCTCAAGCGCGACCAGGCGGCGCGTTTGTATTCGGAGGAAGACGGATCGACTGGGAACATTGCGGCGTATTCGTCCGGCGGCTTTGCGGATGACGAACGATTCCTTTCGCTCGATTCTATCGAACGGGACGAATTGATCGACATGCTTTTAGAGTCGGGCAGCGAAACCGCAGCGGCTTATATGTACGGCGGATATGTGCTTTTGACGGATGCTTCGGTGAAAGAAGACGCCGATATCGAAGACGAAATTCGTTTTATGCGCGTCGCTGTCTGCTGCGAAACGGACGAATGCGGCGCGGCGGCGCTTGCGATGAGCGGGCTTTTGCCGAAGGAAACGGAAATTCTGCCGCGCGGCGAGGCGAACGCAACGTTTTCGGCGCGAACGTGCGATGCACTCGTCGCGTCGCATTACACGGCATATCGATTCTGGAATCTGGCGCGGCAGGAAAAGGCAGAACCCGTGACGATCCTGCCGCTCGGCGGCGGATTCGCCGATCAGGTGCATTACGTTTCGGTCGTCCCGTCCATGCCGCGGCAGGACGAAGCCGCGCTTGCCTTTGTGGAATATCTTCTGTCAAAGGACGCGCAGGAGACGCTGGAAAACATCGGCATGTTTTCGGTATTGTCGTCCGTGCGGCGTGAACGTGGTGGGGAAGAAGGCTCGCTTTTGTCGAGGCTGTTCGAATGCGAGCAGGAAACGGCGCTGTGTCCGAATGTGTTTTTATGGCAGATGCAAAGACAGACCGCACAGGAACTTGCGGCAGACGTTTTGCGGGGCGGCGCGCGCGGTCCGCTTCAAAATCTGTTAATCACGCCTTGAGAAGATAAGCGTGATGCGGTAAAATAAAGCTATGAAATGAAAACGTGCGCGGCGCGTCTGCGCGGCGCGGAAGGACGGCGCCATGCGCAAAGAATGGATCGATCAACTGCAAAACGAATTCGGCGGCGCGCTTCGGCGCAACGTTCCGATGCGTGATTATACGAGCTTTCACATCGGCGGCGCGGCGGACGCCGTGCTGTTTGCGCAGTCGGAAGAACAGCTCGTCCGTGCGGTGCGCCTTTGCCGTGAAGCGGGCGAACGGTATCTTGTCGTCGGCAACGGGTCGAATCTGCTCGTGTCCGATCGCGGCGTCCGCGACCTTGTCATCATGATCCGCGACGCGTTTTCGCAGGTTTCGTTTTCCGATGAAACCATGGCGCTCGGCGCGGGCGTGCGGCTGACGGCTGCGGCGCAGGCCGCGGCGGGACAGAGCCTTTCCGGTCTTGAATTTGCCTACGGCATTCCCGGGCTTGTCGGCGGCGCGCTGGCGATGAACGCGGGCGCTTACGGCGGCGAGATGGCGCAGATCGTGCAGTCGGTCCGCATTTTGGAATCCGACGGCGAGATCCGCGATTTTTCCAATGAACTGATGGAATTCGGCTATCGAAAAAGTGCGCTGAAAAACGGGCGTATTGCGCTTTCGGCGACGCTTTTGCTGCATCGCGGCGAAGAAGAAGCGATCCGTGCGCGCATGGCGCAGTATAAATC
>CAKTSO010000144.1 GCA_934613185.1 uncultured Clostridia bacterium
CAAAAAAGGCAGGCTGCGTTTTCGCAGTCTGCCTCTTCGCCGATATTCGGCTGCGCCGCATCTTCGGTCTTCAAAAAACGAATCCGCGCCGCCAATCCGATTTTCGTTCATATCATTGTCTGTTCATTGATACTTCTTCCGTCCGTTTTCAAGCGCTGTCTTCACCCGCATTCGGAGCGATTCGGGCGAAACAATCTCGACATGATCGATATACTGCATCGCCCAATGCACCATGGCGTTCGGACTTGCTTTGACACAAACCCTGACTTTGTTTTCCTCTTCCGTTTTCGTAATGCAAACATCGAAGCCAAACCAGTCGATAACCTGATCGATTGTCCCGACATCCGCAATAAATTCGATAGATTCCGGTCGGTCGGTATACATATAAGGCATGGCGGACGACAGTTCTCTGTAATTGATTCCGTGCTCGTAGCCCGGAACATCGCGGATCGGCGTAGCCTTTTGATCGGCAATCGCCATGTCGGTGATTCGGTCCAATCTGTGGAACACCATATTGCCCCAGTATTCGCTGTACGCCATAAGGTAATAGCGCTGATTGTGCAGAAGCATCAAATAAGGCGTCACATATTGATGAGAAGACTTATGAAGCTTCTTGTCGATTCCGTACTTGTTATAGTCGTAGTGGATCTGCTTTCCTTCCTCAATGGCGATGTCGATCAGTTCGATGTTGTAAAACAGCGCCCGGTTTTCCGTTTTGTGCCAATCGTTGACCGAGCGGATGTGTCTGACGTTTGAACGAAAGTATTGATTGGACAGACCGCAAAGCCGTTCAATGATGTCCTTGGAGTGCTTTGCCGTAATATATTTGCTGCTTAAAACGCCGTCGATCAGCATATGCAGCTCCGAATCTTCAAATTCCCGGCATTCGAGATAGCTTCCGTTCCTGCACGATGCGATGTCGATTCCGGCTTCTTTCAGCAAAGAAATATTCCTGCCGATCGCCTTTCTCTCGATCGCGATGCCGTATTCGCGTTCCAGCTTTGCGGCAATATCCTCCTGCGTCAGAGGATGATCGCAATCGCTGTAATCCTTCAGGATCTGCCATATTCTTATCAACGCAAGTTTTTTCGACTCAAATCGTTCCATCCTCTTTTCTCCTTCCGAGAGCTTCTTTGCAGGCAGGTCTGCGAAAGCGCTTTCATAATTGTACCGTGATCGACTCGAGAGCATAACGCAGTATGAACGGAATTCTTCCGACTTTTAAAGCATGAGTTTTGTGTATAAGGTCGTATCTTGCCTTTTTCCGTGAAGAGCCGCCGATTGTTCTTGTTTCATTTTAAAAGATTTGAAATAAAAACGCAACGCCGGCCGAAAAATGCAGACATCTTATTCCTCTTGTTTATCGAGAAAAATCCGACGGATTGCGTCCGTCAATTTGAGGACGCCCGCATTTTTGACGGAAGGACGATCTGCGAAGCCGAATCCGAAATCGAAGTGCTGTTCGGCTGATCGGCAGCGGCGAAAAAAATCCCCGAAGGAACTTTTCCTTCGGGGATTTTTTTAGCGAAGACTTAAACTTTACATCTCCACGCGGCCGAGGCTGCGCACGCGGATGACGCCGTCGATGGCAAGCAGGCGCGCGGTCTCCTCGGGCGTGACGTCGTGATCGGTGTCGATGATCGTGTACGCCAGCTCCCCGCGGGATTTGTTGATCATGTCGGCGATGTTCTGCCCGCTCTCGGCGAGGACGGCCGTCATCTGGCCGACCATGTTCGTCACGTTGCGGTGCATGATCGTGATGCGGTGCGCCGTGGTGCGCGGCAGGATCGCTTCGGGATAGTTGACGCTGTTTTTGATGTTGCCGTTGAGCAGATATTCGGCAAGCTGCGCCGCGGCCATGTGCGCGCAGTTGTCCTCGGACTCCGCCGTGGACGCGCCAAGGTGCGGGATGGCGATGACGCCGGGGACGTCAAGAAGCGTGTCGTCGGGGAAGTCGGTGACGTAGCAGCCGACGCGCCCCATCGACAGCGCCGCGATCATGGCCTCGCTGTCGACCAGTCCGCCGCGCGAGAAGTTCAGAACGCGCGCGCCGCGCTTGACCTTATGCAGAAGCTGCTTGTTGAACATGCCGCGCGTGGCGGGGACGAGCGGGACGTGGATGGTGATGTAGTCGCTCTGCGCGACGAGTTTTTCCAGATTCGTCTCGCGCTTGATCGAATGGGACAGCGCCCACGCGTGCTCGACGCTGATATACGGATCGTAGCCCGAAACCTGCATCCCCAGTTTCAGCGCGTCGTTGGCGACCATCGCGCCGATCGCGCCCAGACCGATGACGCCGAGGCGCTTGCCCTTGATCTCCTGCCCGGCGAAGCGGGACTTGCCCTTTTCGACGAGCCCGCCGACGGCGTCGCCCTGGCCCTTCAGCGTCTTTGCCCACTCGATGCCGTCGACGATCTTGCGCGAAGACAGCAGGATCGCGGCGAGCACCAGCTCTTTGACGGCGTTGGCGTTCGCGCCGGGGGTGTTGAACACGACGATGCCCTCTTTGGCGTAATCGTCGCAGGGGATGTTGTTCGTGCCCGCGCCCGCGCGCACCACGGCAAGGAGGTTCTGCCCCTTGTCATAGCCGTGCATGTCGGCGCTGCGCACGATAATGCCGTGCGGATCGTCCGTCTCCGCGAGGTCGAACTGTTCGGCGGGGAAATAATCGTTGACGACGTTGGCAATTTTATTGAGCTTCGCGATGCGATACATGGGATACTCCTTTTAGATGGTCTTCTCGAAATCGGCCATGAAGTTGACGAGCTTCTCGACGCCCTCGCGCGGCATCGCGTTGTAGATGCTGGCGCGCATGCCGCCCGCGATGCGGTGGCCCTTGAGGGAGACGAGGCCCGCGTCCGCCGCCGCCGCGATGAAGCGCGCGTCGGTGTCCTTGTCGGGGGAGACGAAGGTGACGTTCATCAGCGAACGGAACTTCGGATCGGCAAGCGCCGTGAATTTCTCGCTGTTGTCAAGGAAGTCGTAGAGGATCTTCGCCTTCTCGACGTTCTTTTCATAGATGCCTTCGACGCCGCCCTGCTCCTTCAGCCATTCAAGGACGAGGCCGCACATGTAGATCGTGTACGCCGGGGGCGTGTTGAACATGGAGTTGTTGTCCGCATAGGTCTGGAAGTTAAGCATCTTGGGCACATTCGCGCCCGCCTTACCGACCAGATCCTTGCGCACGATGACGACCGCCATGCCCGCGGGGCCGAGGTTCTTCTGCACGCCCGCGTAGATCAGACCGAAGTCGCGCACGTTGTAGGGCTGCGACAGGATGTTGCTGGACATGTCGGCGACCAGCGGCACGTTCTTGGGCTTGGGCAGGTCGATATAGCGCGTGCCGAAGATCGTGTTGTTCGTGGTGATATAAAGATAGGAAGAATCCTCCGCGATCCTGTCGACGTCGAATTCGGGGATGTAGCGGTAGGTGTCCTCGCGGGAGGAGGCCAGCACATCCACGCGGCCGTAGCGTTCGCCCTCGACGAGCGCGTTGTGCGCGAAGTTGCCGCTGTCGATGTACGTCGCCGCGCCGGTCGTCATCAGGTTCAGCGGGATGGCGGCGAACTGCATCGACGCGCCGCCCTGCATGAACAGAACGTCGTAATCGTCGGGAATGTGCATCAGCTCGCGCATGAGATTCTGCGTGTTTTCCATGATCTGCATGAAGGGCTTGCCGCGATGACTCATCTCCATCACGGACATGCCCGTGCCGTTGTAATCGGTCATTTCGCGGGCGGCGCGCTCCAGAACGGGAAGGGGCATCATCGACGGACCGGGAGAAAAGTTGTAAACTCGCATAAGAGCCTCCTGTGCATTTTTCAGCATTGTTTTCGATCTGCGCGGCATATCGTCCTTCTATGTTCGGTTTATCACGAACGTTATATGCCGTATCAATCGATTATATTCGTTTGTCAGTCACGCTTTAGCGTGTGACAGTAAGAATTATAGTCCCCTTCCTCACGTTTTGCAAGGCTTATTTTGAAAAAAGATGCAAAAAGAATACGGCCGCAAAAACGTCCGTCGCTGCCAAAAGAATCGCCGCGCCTCCGTTCTTGTCAATCCAAAAGCGCCGCCCGACCCGCTTTCGATCGGACGGCGTTCCCGCACGCAATTGCGCAAACGGCGTATTTTTCGCATAAAAAAAGAAGCCGTGACAACACGGCTCCTTTTTCTCCAAAAAACTTTGTGTCCTTGCTCGGTCAATAGCAGGCCTCGAGGATCTCGAGGACGTCTTTGTCTGTCATGGGAACGTACGCGCCGCCAAGGGAATCCTTGAGGTTGTGCGCCATTTCCTCGAATTTGTCCTTCTCGGTGATCCCCAGCTCGCGGAGCGTGACGGGCATGCCGATGGACTTGAAGAACGCCTCGGTCTTGTCGATGGCCTCGTTGGCGATGTCGAACTTATCCTTGTCGGGATCGATGCGCCAGACGTTGACGCCGTATTCGGCGAACTTGTCCACCGTCTTGTCGGACAGGATGTGGCGCATCCACGCGGGCGTCACGACGGCAAGGCCGGCGCCGTGGCAGACGTCGTAATACGCGGACAGCTCATGCTCGATGGGATGGCAGCTCCAGCCGCAGGATTTGCCGGCGCGGGTGATGCCGTTG
>CAKTSO010000145.1 GCA_934613185.1 uncultured Clostridia bacterium
GGACTACATCAAAGGCACCTGGGCGAACGACGGCTCGATCGAACGACTCGGCTGGCTCGCCGTCGCGCTGGTCATCTTCTCCACCTGGAAACCCAAAAACGCCGTGTGGGGCGCGTATCTTTTCGGCATTCTGTACTGGATGTATTTCTACATCGGCGGACTTACGAGAAGCTCTCAGGAAATCTTCAAGATGCTCCCCTACATCGTGACAATCGTCGTGCTGATCATCGTCAGCCTTCATAAGCGCAAGGAAAACCAGGGTCCCGCGGCGCTCGGTCTCGCCTACTTCCGGGAAGAAAGATAACCATATATCGGCATATCGACAAAAAAGCAGCTCCGGCTGCTTTTTTGTTTGCCCTATCCGCGCGCCGGTTGACATGGCGGGCAATGGTTTGTTATAGTATTCCATGTTAGCGGCGTCTATCATTAACGGATGCTTCCGTCATATGGATGTCGTTTTGTTTTGAAGATAGTGTTAGTGCGAACTAATTACAATCGTCCGCGATTCCCGTTCCGTTCACTTGTCTTCTGTCACTGATCTTACATATTTACATATTATAAGGAAGATATTTGCCGTCATGATCCAGAAACGATTGATCGCCCTCGTCGGCGAGACCAGAAAAACCATCGCCGCAAACGTTGCGTTCCAATGGATCGCGCTTGCCGCGAACATTGTTCTGATGGACGCCGTCGCGCGCTTTTTGCAGACGCTGTCCGTCGGGAGCGTCAATGCTTCCGTCTCGCTTTCCCTCGCCGGGATCGCCGCCGCCATGGTCCTCATCCGCTTTGTCTGCAATATTATGGCAAGCCGCATGGGAACGTTGAGCGCCGCGGCCGTCAAGAAAAAGCTGCGGCATTTGATCTATCAAAAACTGCTGCGCCTCGGAAGCGGCTACCAACAGGATATGCGCACCAGCGAGATCGTACAGATCAGCGTCGAAGGCGTCGACCAGCTGGAGACGTATTTCGCCTCGTATCTGCCGCAGTTTTTCTACGCGATGCTTGCGCCGCTGACGCTGTTTTTTTTTCTCGCGCCGATCAGTCTGCCCTGCGCCGCTGTCCTGTTTTTCTGCGTGCCGCTGATCCCCGTGACAATCGTCGCCGTACAGCGCTGGGCGAAAAAGCTGCTGTCCAAATACTGGGGCGAATACACCGCGCTGGGCGACACGTTTCTTGAGAACCTTCAGGGGCTGACGACTGCGAAAATCTATCAGACGGACGGACTCCGTCATCAAAAAATGAACGAAGAAAGCGAGCATTTCCGGCGCATTACGATGAAAGTGCTGACGATGCAGCTAAATTCCATCACCGTCATGGATCTGATCGCCTACGGCGGCGCGGCTCTCGGGATGATCCTCGGCGTCGCGCAGTTCCGCGCCGGGCGCGTCGATCTTCGCGGCTGTCTCGTGATCCTTCTGCTTTCGGCGGATTTCTTTTTGCCGATGCGCCTTTTGGGAAGCTATTTTCACATTGCGATGAACGGTATGGCCGCGTCAGACAAGATCTTCCGCCTTCTCGAGCTTCCCGAACCCGATGAAAAAACGGCTGTCGTCGGCGCGGACTGTTCCGTTCGGATCCGCGACCTCTGCTTTTCCTATCAGTCGGATCGCGAAGTGCTCCGCGGGATCGACATGGATATCCCCATGGGAGGCTTCGTCGCCATCGCCGGGGAAAGCGGCAGCGGCAAATCCACCGTCGCCTCGCTTCTCATGCGGCGAAATACGGGCTATGACGGCGCGATCACGATCGGCGGCGTTCCGCTTTCCTCGATCCGCGAAGAAAGCCTGATGCAGACCATAACTTACGTCGGCCATGAAAGCGAACTGTTCCGCGGGAGCGTCCGCGACAATCTCCTGATGGCGCGCAAAGACGCGTCGGACGAAGAACTGTGGGACGCGCTCGAGCACGTCTGCGCCGCCGATTTCCTTCGCAATGCGGACGGCCTCGACACGCGCCTGACCGAACAGGCCGCCAATCTTTCCGGCGGACAGCATCAACGAATCGCGCTTGCGCGCGCGCTTTTGCACGACAGCCCCGTTTATCTTTTCGACGAGGCGACCAGCAGCGTCGATGCGCAGAGCGAAAATGACATCATGGCGCAGATCAGACAACTTGCGGGCAAAAAGACCGTGATCGTCATCAGCCATCGCCTCGCCAATATCACGGACGCCGATCAAATCTACGTTCTGGAAAACGGCCGGATCGTCGAAAGCGGGCGGCATGAAGCGCTGCTTTCGCAAAAAGGCGCGTACGCACGGCTTTGGGAAACGCAGAAAGAACTGGAATCTTACGCACGCGGAGGCAGCGTCAAATGAATCGCATAAATCGCAATGTCAATTCGTCTAAAAAAACAAGAAGCGCGCTCGTCATCATGATGCGCCTGATCAAGCTCGTCGGACCGTTGACCGGGTATATGGCGCTTGCCGTCGTCATGGGCGTCCTCGGCAACGCGTGCGCGTCGTCCATCACGATCCTCGGCGGATTCGCCGTTGCCCGCGTGCTGGGGCTGTTCGACGCCGCCTCGCTCGGCGCGCTGTTTGCCATTGCCGCTGCGGCCGCCGTCGCGCGCGGACTTCTGCGCTATGCGGAGCAGTCCTGCAATCACTTTATCGCATTCAAACTTCTGGCACTCATCCGCGACCGCGTCTTCGGCGCGCTGCGCCGCCTTTGCCCCGCGAAATTGGAAGGTCGCGACAAGGGCGATCTGATCAGCGTCATCACCGGCGACATCGAGCTTCTGGAAGTGTTTTACGCGCACACTGTCTCCCCCGTTTGCATCGCCGTTTTGTTCTGTGCCGCGATGATCGCGTTGATCGGGCGTTATCATGCGCTTTTGGGACTTCTTGCCGCCGTCGCTTATCTCACGGTCGGCGTCGCCGTGCCGCTCGTCGCCGCGCATTACAGCCGCGACGCGGCGCTTCGTTTCCGCACGGCGTCCGGGCGTCTTTCGAGCTTTGTCCTCTCCTCCCTGCGCGGACTGGATGAGATCCTGCAGTACCGCTGCGGCGAAGATCGTTTGAAGCAGATCGACGGCGCCACGGACGATCTTTGCCGCGACGAGGCGAACGTCAAGCGCGCCGCGGGACGAAGCGGCGCCGCAACGGGCGCAATCATTCTGATTTTCGACCTTCTCATGCTTTTTTGCGCCGCGCATCTTTGCGGTTTTCGCGGGGCGCTCGTCTGCACGCTGGCGCTGATGAGCTCTTTCGGGCCTTGCGTTGCGCTGTCCGCGCTTGGCACGACGCTGCAAAGCACGCTTGCCGCGGGGAATCGCGTGCTCGACATTCTGGACGAAGCACCGCAGACACAGGAGATCACGGGGAAAGCGCCCGCCGCGTTCGGCGACGCCGCGGCGCGGAACGTGACGTTCTCCTACGGCGCACAATCGATCCTGAACGACCTTTCCGCCGACTTCCCCCAAGGCAAAATGATCGGCGTCGTCGGCCAAAGCGGCTGCGGCAAATCCACGCTTTTAAAACTGTTGATGCGCTTTTGGCAGGTCGACGGCGGCAGCATTTCGATCCGTCAAACGAACATCGACGAGATCAACACTTCCGACCTTCGCGATATGGAAAGCTATGTCACGCAGCAGACGCATCTTTTCCACGATTCCATCCGCAGCAATCTTTGCGTCGCCAAGCCCGACGCCACGGACGAAGAGCTGATCCGCGCCTGTAAAAGGGCCTCGATCCACGACTTTATCATGTCTTTGCCGCAAGGGTATGACACGCCCGTCGGCGAACTGGGCGGCACGCTTTCCGGCGGCGAGCGGCAGCGGCTCGGGCTCGCCCGCGCGTTTTTGCACGACGCGCCCCTGGTTCTTTTGGACGAACCGACCGCCAATTTGGACAGCCTGAACGAAGGCGCGATCTTAAAATCCCTGCACGAGGCGCGAAGCGGCAAGACGATCGTGCTGGTTTCGCATCGCGCGTCCACCGTGGCCGCCGCCGACGTCTGCTATCGAATCGAAAGCGGGAGGATCGTCCATGAAAACAGCTGACAAGCGCGAACGGGAAAAACGTGTCGTCCATCTGATGATCGCATTGTATTGCCGAAAAAAGCACGGGCAGCGCACGCTTTGCCCGGACTGCGCCGCGCTGGATCAATACGCCGCCGCGCGCAGCGACAAATGTCCCTTTATAGAAACCAAAACGTTCTGTTCCAACTGCGCCGTTCACTGCTATCGGCCGGACATGCGGGAAAAAATCCGCCTCGTCATGCGGTTTTCCGGTCCCCGCATGATCCTCTATCACCCGATTCTCGCGATCCGTCATGTGATCGTCTCCAAAAAAGAAGCCGCCGTGAAAGGAAAGCAACATGCATCTTAAAAAGGGTATCCTGCTGTGTCTCGGCTGTCTTTGCACGGCGCTCGGCGCTGTGGGCGCCGCGCTTCCGCTGCTGCCGACGTTTCCGTTTCTTCTTCTGGCGGCGTTCTGTTTCGCGCGAAGTTCCGATCGCCTGAACGACTGGCTGCGCGGCACGAAGCTCTATCGGGAGAACATCGCAGATCTCGCCGCC
>CAKTSO010000146.1 GCA_934613185.1 uncultured Clostridia bacterium
GCATGAACGCCCTGCGCTGCAAAGCGCTTTTCCGCAGCCGCCGCCTGCGGTATAATAAAGAAGATTTGAAACACAACGGAGGCGCGGACATGCCGATTTGCCAATCGATCACGGACGAACACATTCCCGACGGCGCGTTTGCCGAAAACGACGAATTGACGTGCGTCGCGCTGCCGCATGCTCGCTCGATCGGCGGCGGTGCGTTTGCGCGCTGTCCGAATCTTACGCGCGTGATCTTTTCCGAATCGCTCCGCGTGATCTGCGAGGACGCGTTCTTCGGCTGTGAAAATCTGCGGGAGATCGAGCTTCCAAGCGGCGTCGTGACAATCGGCGAGCGGGCGTTTGCCAAAACAGGGCTTTTGGCGGTCTGCCTCCCGCAAAGCGTGAAGATCTGCGGCAACTCCTGTTTTGAAGACTGCAAAGCGCTTGCAAGCGTCTTTTTGCCCGAGCGGCTCTCCACGCTCGGCGCGAGCGCATTTTCCGGCTGCACGTCGCTTCAAAAAATCGCGCTTCCCGAGATCGCAAGCGTCCGCGACGGCTGTTTTGCGGGCTGCGCGTTTTCCCGCGTCGACCTGCCGGACGCCGTCTCCTACATCGGGCGCGACGCGTTTTCCGGCTGCACATCGCTTCGCGTCGTCCGTCTTCGTGCGGGGGACATTCGCCTGCGCGGCACGGCGTTCGACGACTGTGAAAACCTCTGCCACATCATCCGTCGCCATAAAAACGCAAGCGAGCATCGCGTGTTTTCAGCGCCGCCCGCGGCGGACGACGTCACGCGAAAATTGTCATCCTATGACAAAAAGCTCTCGTCCGCGCCCGCGGCGCTGTTTCGGTTGAGCTTTCCCGTCGCGCTGTTTCCCGAAGACCGCGAGCGTTTTGTTTCCCTCGTTTCGCGCGACATGCAGAGCGCACGGGACTATCTGCAAAACGTCGCGCCATACCTCGACCCCGCCGACGCCCGTGCCGCGCGGCAGACGCTTCTGGCGATTGACCGCGCCGCGTCCGGCGCGCTATAATCAAATCGGAATTTCCACAGGGAGGATCAACATGGATCGTGCAAGCGGCGTTCTTTTGCCGTTATTCAGTCTTTATTCGCGTCACGGGATCGGCACGCTCGGCCTTCCCGCCTACGATTTCGCCGCGTTTTTGCAAAAAAGCGGGCAGAAATACTGGCAGATGCTCCCCATCGGGCCGACCGACTGGGGCAATTCGCCGTATCAGAGCTTTTCGTCGTTCGCGGGAAACCCGTATTTCATCGACCCGGACACGCTCGCCTACGAAGGATATCTGACGCAGCGGGAGGTCGACGAGACGGATTTCGGCAGCGATCCCGTGCGGATCGACTATGAAAAACTGTCGCGGAACCGTCTGCCGCTTCTTCGCCGCGCCTACGCGCGCTTATCCGACAAGCGCCGCAAAGAAGTCGCCGACTATACGGAAAAGCAGCGCGACTGGCTTCCCGATTACGCGCTTTATATGGCGCTTCGCCGCGAATCGGGCGACCGCCCGTGGAGCGAATGGGACGAGCCGCTTCGCCGAAGGGACCCCGCCGCGCTCGAGGCGGCGCGGGCGCGTCTTTCGGACGAGATCGGATTTCACTGCTTTTTGCAGATGCTCTTTCAAACGCAGTGGGATCGTCTGCGCGTGTATCTGGACGAATTGAATTTAAAGGTCATCGGCGACCTGCCGATCTACGTTCCCTACGACTCGGCGGACGTGTGGGCAAATCAGGAATTGTTCCTTCTGGATCGCGACCTTCGTCCCGAGGCCGTTTCGGGCGTTCCCCCGGATTATTTTTCCGCCGAGGGGCAGCTTTGGGGTTCGCCGCTGTACGACTGGGACAAAATGAAGCGGGACAATTTTGCATGGTGGAAGCAGCGCATGGCGGCGCAGACCAAATGGTTCGACGCCGTCCGCATCGATCACTTCCGCGCACTGGCAAGCTTCTGGCGCGTTCCCGCGAACGAGACGACCGCCAAAAACGGCGAATGGGTCAAAGGCCCGGGGATCGAATTCATCCGCGCGATGCGGGAAGCGCTCCCGAAGACGCAGTTCATCGCCGAGGATCTCGGGCTTTTGACCGACGACGTGCGCGAGCTTCTCGCCGAATCCGAGCTGCCGGGGATGGAAGTGCTGGAATTCGCGTTCACACGCGGCGCAAACTCCGCCTATCTGCCGCACAATCACAAGAAAAACGCCGTGGTCTACGTCGGCACACACGACAACATGACCGCCGCGCAGTTTTTGAATGAAATGCCCGAGGAAGCCGAATACTGCGGCGAATATCTCGGCGAAAAGAGCGTCGCCGCGCTCCTTCGCGCGGGCATGATGAGCGTGAGCGACCTGTTTGTCTCCTCCATGCCCGACTGGCTCGGCCTCGGCGCGCAGGCGCGGATCAACACGCCGTCCACCGTCGGTGCCAACTGGCAATGGCGCATGCGTTTGGGCGATCTAAACGACGAGCTTGCCGCGCGCATCCGCCGCATGACCGAGACGTATTCGCGGATCTGACCGCATTTTAATCAAAAAAGGGGTCCCTTCATGGCAGTCAAAATCACTTATTTCGGCGGCATGGCGTTCCTGCTCGAGCGCAGCGACGGCTATCGCGTGCTCTGCGATCCCTGCATTTCGCAAAGCCGGATCACGAAGCATTCGCCGTCCGAATTCTACGACGTCGACCTTGTTTTGGTCACGCACGCGGCGTTCGACCATTTCGGCGACACGATCGACTTGATGAAAAACGGCCGCGCGTCGCTCATCTGCGGCCCGGAGGTCAAGCGCATGGTATTCGAGGCGCTGCCCGATCTTGAAAAAACGCGCGTCAAAAGCGCCGGATACGGCGAAAAAATCTCGTTCGACGGCAAGACGACGGTGCGCTGCGTGACGGCATTCCATCCGTCGAACGTCGTGGAAAACGGCGTGCATTCCGTCTTTCAGCCGTTCGGCTTCGTGATCGCTCTGGAAGAGGGCGTCACGTTCTATCACACGGGCGACACGAGCATCTTCTCGGACATGAAGCTCATCCGCGACCTGTATCATCCGAACCTCATGAACGTCGGCATCGCCAACTTCAGCCCCCGCTACGGCATCCAGATGACGCCGCATGAGGCCGCACTGGCAACGAGTTGGATCAGCCCCGACGTCGTCTTCCCGTCGCACTATCCCGACGCCGATTCCCCCGAGATCGCCGAATTTGTTCGGCAAGCGGACGTTTTGGCACCGCAGGTCAAAGTCCATGTCCCCGCGGATCAGACCGTGATCTATCATCCCGCGCGGATCGAGATCAAATGATCACAAATCAAAAAGCCGCAGCCAAAGCTGCGGCTTTTGTTGTTTTTAGATCGATTACGCGTTGACCACGTTAATCGGGTTGCCCGCAAGGAAGGCTTCCAGATCCTTGACGGCCACGTCCATCAAACGCGCGCGGGATTCCTTCGGAGCCCACGCGATATGGGGCGTGATCATCATGTTCTTGGCCTTCAAAAGGACATTGTCCTCGCGGATCGGCTCGGTGGAGACGACGTCAACCGCTGCCGCGGCGACCTTGCCGCTTTCCAGCGCGTCGTACAGATCCTGCTCGACGATCAGCGGGCCGCGGGAGTCGTTCAGAATAATGACGCCGTCCTTCATCTTCTTGATGTTCTCGGCGTTGATGATGCCCTGCGTCGAGGGGAACAGCGGGCAGTGGAGGCTGATGACGTCGGACTCGGCGAACAGCTCGTCAAGCTCCGCATAGCGCATGGTGTCGCTCTCCAGTTCGGAACGCTTGTGATTGTCGAAGGCGAGGACCTTCATGCCGAACGCCTGCGCAAGCTTGCCCACGTCCTGGCCGATGCGGCCGAAGCCGATGATGCCCATGGTCTTGCCGGCCAGCTCGATCAGCGGATAGTTCCAGAAGCAGAAGTCGGGGCAGGCAGCCCACGCACCCTCGCGCACGGCGTCGGAATGCGCGCCGACGTGATGGCAGACTTCCAGAAGCAGCGCCATGGTGAACTGCGCCACGGCGGTCGTGCCGTAGGTGGGAACGTTGCACACGGGGATGCCGCGGCGTTTGGCGGCGTCGACGTCGACGACATTGTAGCCGGTGGCCAGCACGCCGACGAAGCGGATGGACGGGCAGGCCGCGAAGGTCTCCTCCGTCAGGGGGGTCTTGTTGGTGTAGACGATCTCGGCGTCGCCGATGCGGGAGACGATGTCGCACGCGTCGGTGCGGTCGTAGACCGTCAGTTCGCCCAGCGCTTCCAGACCTTTCCAGTCAAGGTCGCCGGGGTTCAGAGTATAGCCGTCGAGAACCACGATTTTCATAAGATGTTCCTCCTGTATCAAAATTTGGGATACGCGTTTTAATTGTGGTAGAGCGTCGCCGTCTCATACCGCGGCTCGTAGGTGACCTGCACGCCGAGCTTGTGGAAGATCGACTCGTCGAC
>CAKTSO010000147.1 GCA_934613185.1 uncultured Clostridia bacterium
TCTCACAAATCTGCGTGCGCACCATGGCGTGTCATTCCCCCTTCGTCTTTTTCCCGGCATCCTTTTTCGCCTTTGCTTTCGCCTTTGCAAGAATCGGCGCAAGGTATTCCGCAGTCGCGCTTTTCGAAACGCGCGCGACCTGTTCGGGCGTGCCGCATGCGATCACGCGTCCGCCCTCGTCGCCGCCTTCGGGGCCCATATCGATAATGTAATCCGCAGTCTTGATCACGTCAAGGTTGTGTTCAATGACGACGACCGAATTGCCGCCGCGACGCAGGCGCTGCAATATGCGCACGAGCTGCGCCACGTCCGCCATGTGAAGGCCCGTCGTCGGTTCGTCGAGAATATACATCGTGCGCCCCGTCGCGCGGCGGGAAAGCTCAGCCGCGAGCTTGATGCGCTGCGCCTCGCCACCCGAAAGCGTCGTGGACGGCTGCCCCAGACGAATGTAGGAAAGGCCGACGTCCTCGAGCGTCTGAAGCTTGTTTTTAATCCGCGGGAAGTTCTCGAAAAACGCAAGCGCCTCGCTGACCGTCATGTCGAGCACTTCGTAAATGTTCTTGCCCTTATAGCGAACCTGCAATGTCTCTTCGTTATAGCGCTTTCCGCCGCACACGTCGCAGGGAACGTAAACATCGGGCAGAAAGTGCATCTCGATCTTCGTGATGCCGTCGCCGTGGCAGGCCTCGCAGCGGCCGCCCGGAACGTTGAAGCTGAAGCGCGCGCTCTTGTAGCCGCGCATTTTCGCCTCCGGCGTCGCGGCGAACAGCTGACGGATCAGATCGAACAGGCCGATATACGTCGCGGGATTCGAGCGCGGCGTGCGGCCGATCGGCGTCTGGTCGATGTTGATGACCTTGTCGAGCGCCTCCATGCCCTCCATATGATCGAACGCGCCGCTTTTGGTCCGCGCGCGGTTCAACTCGCGCGCCAGCGTCTGATAGACGATCTGGTTGACGAGCGAGCTTTTGCCCGATCCCGAAACGCCCGTCACACACGTCAACACGCCGAGCGGAATCTTGACGTCGATGTTTTTGAGGTTATTCTGCTTCGCGCCGTAAACGGTCAGATATCCCTTGGGTTCCTGCCGCGTTTTCGGCACGGGGATCGTCTTTTTGCCGCTCAGATACTGCCCCGTGACGGACTCTTCACACGACAAAATGTCCTGCGGCTTGCCGGAGAAAATGATCCGTCCGCCGTTTTCGCCCGCGCCCGGGCCGACGTCGATCAGATAGTCCGCCGAGCGCATCGTCTCCTCGTCGTGTTCTACGACGATCAGCGTGTTACCGATGTCACACATATTGCGCAGCGTGCGAAGCAGCTTGGCGTTGTCGCGCTGATGCAGACCGATCGAAGGCTCGTCTAAGATATAGATCACGCCCGTAAGTGCCGAGCCGATCTGCGTGGCAAGACGGATGCGCTGCGATTCGCCGCCGGACAGCGTCGCCGCGCCGCGCGCAAGCGTCAGATACGAAAGACCGACGTCGACGAGGAAGCCGAGCCGCGCGTCCAGCTCTTTTAAAATTCGACCCGCGATGGCGCTTTCTTTTTCCGTCAGCGTCAGTTCGCGCAGAAACGCGCGCGACTGCCCGACGGGAAGCTGGCACAAATCGGGCAGGGACGTTTCCCCTACCGTCACGGCGCAGGCCTCTTTTTTGAGCCGCTTACCACCGCAGACGGGACAGACCACGTTCGACATCATGGCCTCGTACTCCTGTTTGGCCGCCTCCGACGTCGTCTCTCGATAGCGTCGCTCCAGGCTCGGGATCACGCCCTCAAACGCCGTCGCAAACGTGCCCGTTCCGTATTCGCGGGCGTAATGCACACGGATGCGCTCCTGCCCCGTGCCGTACAAGACGGCGTGCAGCGCCTCGGGCTTTAAATCCTTGACCGGCGTGTCGACAGAAAATCCGTAATGGTCGCCGAGTGCCATGAAATACATCATCGCCATGCTCGACGGATCGCTGCTCCAGCCGTTGGCGCAGATCGCGCCCTGCGCAAGGGAAAGATTGCGGTCCGGCAGAACCATTTCTTCGTCGATGCGCTGCAAAAAGCCGAGCCCCGCGCATTCGGGGCACGCGCCGAACGGCGAGTTGAACGAGAACATGCGCGGTGAAAGCTCTTCGATGCTGATATTGCAATACGAACAGGCGTAATTCTGCGAAAAGAGCATCTCTTTTTCGTCCGTCAGAACGATGGCCACGCCGTCGGACAGCTTCATCGCCGTCTCAAGGGAATCGGCAAGGCGCGCACGGACGCCGCCGCGGACGATCAGACGATCGACGATCACGTCGATGTTGTGCTTTTTATTCTTTTCGGGACGAATATCGTCGGACAGTTCACGCAATTCGCCGTCTACGCGCACGCGGACGTAGCCTTCTTTTCGCATCTGTTCCAAAAGTTTCTGATGCTCGCCTTTTCTTCCGCGCACGAGCGGCGCCAGAATCTGAATGCGCGTGCGTTCGGGCAGTTCCAACACCGCGGCGATCATCTGATCGACCGTCTGCGGCTTGATCTCGCGCCCGCAGTTCGGGCAGTGCGGAATACCGACGCGAGCATAAAGAAGGCGCAGATAGTCGTAGATCTCCGTGACCGTGCCGACGGTCGAGCGCGGGTTTCGCCCGGTCGTCTTCTGATCGATGCTGATCGCGGGAGAAAGCCCGTCGATCGAGTCGACGTCCGGCTTGTCCATCTGCCCCAAAAACTGACGCGCATACGAAGAAAGAGACTCAACGTAGCGCCGCTGTCCCTCGGCATAGATCGTGTCGAACGCAAGCGAGCTTTTGCCCGATCCGCTCAGACCCGTGATGACGGTCAGCTGATCGCGCGGAATGCGCACCGTAATATTTTTTAAATTATGCTCCCTTGCGCCGCGCACGACGATCTCGCGCAGGAAGCGTTCGCGTATTTCGCTCATAGACCCTCCCGTAATTCAAACAGCCGGTCGCGCAGAGAAGCCGCGCGTTCGAAATCCAGCTCTTTGGCCGCCTGCCGCATCTCGCTTTCCAGCTGCGCGATGAGCGCTTCGCCGGTGAGCCCGTCCAAAACGGGTTCCGCGACGGGCTTCTTTTTCTTTCGTTTGCCGGAAGCGCCCGGCGACACAGGCTTCGTGATCTCCAAAAGCTCGTGGATCTGCTTTGTGATCGTCCGCGGCACGATGCCGTGTTCCTTATTATACGCCTCCTGAATCTCGCGGCGGCGGTTCGTTTCGCTGATGGCGCTCTGCATGGAATCGGTCATCGTATCGGCATACATGATGACGCGCCCGTTCGCGTTTCGCGCCGCGCGGCCGACCGTCTGGATCAGCGAGCGTACGGAGCGAAGGAAGCCCTCTTTATCCGCGTCGAGGATCGCCACGAGCGACACCTCCGGCAGATCGAGCCCCTCTCGAAGAAGGTTGATGCCGATCAGAACGTCGTATTCGCCCAAGCGCAGATCGCGCAGGATCTCCGAGCGTTCGAGCGTGTCGATCTCGCTGTGTAAATATCTGGCGCGCACACCCATGTTGACGTAATAGTCCGTCAGGCTTTCGGCCATCTTTTTGGTCAGCGTCGTCACGAGCACGCGCTCGCCGCGCTCCACGCAGCCGCGGATCTCGCCGTAAAGATCGTCGACCTGCCCGCGGATCGGGCGCACGAGGATCTTCGGATCAAGAAGACCCGTAGGACGGATGATCTGTTCGATGATCGGCGCACCGGTGCTGCGCTCGATGTCGCCCGGCGTCGCGCTGACGAAGACGGCCTGACCGACATGCTGCCAGAATTCGTCGAATTTGAGCGGACGGTTGTCGAACGCCGCATTCAGACGAAAGCCGTATTTGACGAGGCTCTCCTTTCTCGCGCGGTCGCCCGCGTACATCGCGCGCACCTGCGGCAGCGTGACGTGCGATTCGTCGACGAACAAAAGAAAGTCCTTCGGGAAATAGTCAAGAAGCGTAAACGGCGCGTCGCCCGGTTTTCTGCCGTCGAAATAGCGGGAATAGTTCTCGATGCCCGTGCAGTAGCCGATCTCGCGCATCATCTCGATGTCGTTGCTGACGCGCTGTTCCAGTCGCTGCGCCTCCAAAAGCTTGTCTTCATGCTTGAACGCCTCGACCTGCTCGCGCATGTCTTTTTCGATCTGCGCGATGCCGCTGTCGATCGATTCTCGGCTCGTGGCATAATGCGATGCGGGCATGATCGAAACGTGCGCGCGCTCCGCCACGATCTCGCCCGTCAAAGGATCGATCTCGCAGATGCGGTCGATCTCGTCGCCGAAAAACTCGACACGGATGGCGCGGTCGAACTTGCTGACGGGAAAAATCTCGACGACGTCCCCCCGCGCACGGAAATCGCCGCGTTCGGGCGCGACGTCGTTTCGTTCATATTGAATGTCGATCAGCTGACGCAGAAGCTCGTCCCGATCC
>CAKTSO010000148.1 GCA_934613185.1 uncultured Clostridia bacterium
AGCCATGCTCATGCAGGCGATCGAAAAGCTGTCGGGGCGCGAGAAGAAGATCGTGAAGCTGCGCTACGGACTGGGCGGCGGGACGGAAAAGACGCAAAAGCAGGTCGCCGACATGCTCGGCATTTCGCAGAGCTATATTTCGCGCCTTGAAAAAAGGATCATGTCGCAGTTAAAGCGCGAAATCGGTCGAATGGCATAAGCGTATACATAACGACGCGGCCGCGCGGCCATGCTATGACCGAAATCGTTGGAAAGGGGCGGTCGCATGGCGGCTTACAAAGTGGAGATCTGCGGCGTTGACACATCGAAATTGAAGGTGCTCAAGGCAGATGAAATGCGCGCGCTCTTCGCACGGCTCGACGCGGGCGACAAAAGCGCGCGTCAGGAGCTGGTGCAGGGGAATCTTCGTCTTGTGCTGTCGATCATTCAGCGCTTCTCCGCGCGCGGCGAGAACCCGGACGATCTGTTTCAGGTCGGCTGCGTGGGGCTTTTAAAATCGATCGACAATTTTGACACGAGCATGAATGTGCGATTTTCCACCTACGCCGTTCCCATGATTATCGGCGAGATCCGCCGCTATCTTCGCGACAACAATTCCATCCGCGTGTCGCGATCCCTGCGCGATATCGCATATAAGGCGCTCGGCGTCCGCGAAGCGATGGTAAAACAGACGGGGAACGAGCCGCGCGTGGAGCAGATCGCCGAAACGCTCGGTGTGCCGCGCGAGGATGTTGTGGCGGCGCTCGACGCGATCGCCGAACCCGTGTCTTTGTACGAGCCGGTCTATCGCGACAGCGGGGACGCGATCTACATCGTCGATCAGCTTCGAGACGAAAAGCAGGGGGAAGAATCGTGGGTGACGGATCTTTCCGTGCGCCAGGCGCTGGACAAGCTGGGAGAACGGGAACGGAACATCGTGCGGATGCGTTTTTTCCAGGGACGAACGCAGATGGAAGTCGCGCAGGAGATCGGCATTTCTCAGGCGCAGGTGTCGCGGCTTGAAAAAAGCGCGCTGAAAAAGATGCGAAAGCAGATGTGAGGGCTTGACAAACGCAACCGTTTTTCTTATTCTTCTGTTAAGATAAAAAACAGGATTTAAAAACAGGAGAATGTTTCAATGGCGCGTTTTAACGATCCCAATACAATGACAAACGTCGTTGCCTTCACTAGAGCGTATTTCGATTCCATCTTTGTGGAAGAACGTTTGATCGGTGCGAAACTTCCCGATCTTTCCATGGAATTGTTCGGGAATACGTTTGCGTCGCCGATCATGACGCCTGCGTTTTCGCACTTGAAAACGTTTGCCGCCGAACGCGAAAACGGGCTTTGTGAATATTCGCGCGCGGCCGCGGAACTGCATCAGGTCAACTGGGTCGGCATGATGAAGAACGAAGAGTATGCGACGCTTTCGGATACCGGCGCACAAACGATCCGCATCATTAAACCCTATGCGGATAAGGACGAGATTTTCAGCCGCATCGCTTTCGCGCAGGAGCGCGGCGCGCTTGCCGTCGGCATTGACATTGACCACAGCTTCGGCGAAACGGGCGCTTATGACGTTTGCGGCGGATATCCGATGATAAGCCAAAGCGTCGAAGACCTTCGTGCTTATATCGATTTCACGAACCTTCCGTTTGTCGTCAAAGGTGTTTTGAGCGTTTCCGATGCGCTCAAATGCGAGGAAGCGGGCGTGAGCGCCATTGTGGTCAGTCATCATCACGGACGGATGCCGTTCGCGGTCCCGCCGCTTATGGTTCTGCCCGATATCGTTCGTGCGCTCGGGCCGAAACGCCGTATGAAGATCTTTGTCGACTGTTCGATCGACAGCGGGTACGACGCATTCAAAGCGCTTTGCCTCGGCGCGGACGCCGTGTCGGCGGGGCGCGTGATGTTCCCCGATTTGATCCGCGACGGCTGCGAAGGGGTAAAACGCTGTCTTGAAAGGATGAATCACGAGCTGGCGCAGATGATGGCGTATACCGGATGCGCGACGCTCGGCGCGGCAACGCCCGCACTTCTACGCCATGCGGACGGTTCCAAATTCTGATTATAAAAATGAAGGTGTGAGCGTTCCCGCATACCCGGGAACGCTCGCTTTGTATGTTTAACATTTCCAAAGAAAAAACAAAGAGGTTCTTGTCTCGACAAAAATCGTCGGTGCGGCTATACTGAAGTAAAGCTCTCTGTGAGCCGGATTATGTAGGAGGGGATCAACGATGAAAGTTTGTTCCAAATGCGGCAATAATTGCCCGGACGGCGCGTCTTTCTGCAATGTCTGCGGTTCTCCGCTCGGCGCGGAAGCGGCGCAGGACTCGACGAATACGCAGGACGCGGCACAAAATGCTTATCAGGCGCCTCAGCAGGCGTACGCCTACGTAGACCCGTCGGATCACACGGCGGAATTTGACGCGGCGGATATTTCGGAAAACAAGGTGCTTGCGATGCTGCCGTATCTTTTGAGCTGGATCGGCGTGATCGTCGCGCTTTTGGGCTCTCACGACTCCAAGTTCGCGGCCTTCCATGTCAAGCAGGCGCTGAAACTGACGGTCGTCAACACGCTTTTGGGGCTCTGTGCCGGAATTTTGTGCTGGACGGTCATCGTTCCGATCGCCGCGGGCGTGTGCATGCTGATCGTCTACGTCGTGCGGATCATCTGCTTCTTTAACGTCTGCTCCGGCAAGGCGAAAGAGCCGCCGATCATCAAGTCTCTCGGATTTTTGAAGTAAGCTAAAAAAGAATGCCGCACTGTTCGGATTTGAAGTGACACCAAAAAGTTAGACAGTATGATATGATGTCTAACATATGGGTGCAGTTCAATTTGAATCGTGCGGCATTTGCTTTTTATTTGCGTTTTTCTTCCGATTGTCCACCGTATCACAATTTCAAAACAAACGTTTTTCGTTCCCACGAAAAGGGTGTCGTCAAAATAATAACAAAGTTTTGTATTGTCTTCGTTGCGTAATGGAACGTAAAACGGTATTCTTATATTGCATATCAAAAATAAATGCACGGGGATGCGCTGATATAAAAAGGCGAGAGCGCGGCGCATAACATCTCCATACACATGGCGGGGCGGCGCTGCTTGAAAATGATTTGGAAGAAGGAGGCAGTCATGGCAAAGGATCACAGCGATGAATCGTCGTTTATGCTGAAACTGGCAACGCAGATCGTGGACAAGCGCAATCTGATTTTCCTGCTTGTCGTGATCGCGATCGTGTTTTCCGTTTTCTCGCGCAATTGGGTGAATGTGGAAAACGATTTGACGTCGTTCTTGCCGGACGACGCGGAGACGAAGCTTGCGCTGAACGTGATGGAGGATCAGTTTACGACCTATGGCACGGCGAGGTTCATGGTCGCGAATGTGACGTATGAAGACGCAGCGACGCTCAGGGACGCGATCTTGCAGCTAAAAGGTGTGCAGAGCGTGGATTTTGACCGCACGGCAGAGCATTACGCCAACGCGTCGGCGCTTTTTTCCGTGACGTTCGATCAGGACGAGACGAACGACGCCTGCCTTGAAGCGCTCGATCGAGTGAAAGATACGCTTTCCGGATACGACCTTTACGTTTCGACGGATCTTGGAAACACGCTGCAGGACACGATCGCGCGCGAAGTCAACGTCATCATGATCTATGTCGCGATCATCGTCGTCGTGGTTTTGACGCTGACGAGCCAGACGTATGCGGAAGTGCCCGTGCTCGTCTTGACGTTCGTCACGGCCATGATTTTAAACCAGGGCAGCAACTTTATGCTCGGGACGATCTCGTTCGTTTCCAACTCCGTGACGAGCATTCTGCAGCTGGCGCTGTCGTTGGACTATGCCGTCATTTTGTGCAACCGTTTTAAAGAAGAAAGGCAGACGCACGACATCCGCGAGGCGGCGATCGTCGCGCTGAGCAAGGCCATTTTGGAGATCGGCGCAAGCTCGCTGACGACGATCGGCGGTCTGGCGGCGATGCTGTTCATGCAATTCAAGATCGGCCCCGACATGGGCATCTGCCTGATCAAGGCGATTTTGTTTGCGCTGCTTTCGGTCTTCGTCGTCATGCCCGGGCTGTTGGTGATGTTCGGACCGCTGATCGAAAAAAGCCGCCACAAAAACTTCATTCCGAAAGTGTCGTTCATCGGAAAGATCGACTATGCCACGCGTTTTGTCGTGCCGATCGTCTTTGTTGCGGTGGTCGTGTTCGGATTTCATTATTCCAATCGGTGCCCCTACGCCTACGGCTACGGTAATCTGACGACGCCGAAATTGAACGAGACGCAGATCGCCGAGAATATGATCGTCGACAATTTTTCTTCGGACAACATGGTGGCGCTGGTCGTTCCGGCGGGGGACTACGAAAAAGAAGCGTCGATCCTTTCGGAACTGGAAACGTACGATG
>CAKTSO010000149.1 GCA_934613185.1 uncultured Clostridia bacterium
TCTGTTGCATCGGCGGCTCCTGCGGCTGCTGCCGCATCTGCGGCGGCAGATGATAGACGATCGTCTCTTCAAACGACGGCGTCGGCGCTGCCGGTTCGGGCTGCGGCGCGCTTTGCGGACGCAGCGCATCTGCAGGCGGCGTCACGGGCGTCTCCCGATACGCTGCCGTCTGCGCCTGAACGGGCGGCTGCGGCGGCACGACAGGCCTCGACGGCGCGGCGGGGCGTTCCTGCGGCTTTGCGGGCGCCTGCAGCGGTTCGTTTTCCATAGCCGGTTTCGGCGACGGCGCATTCACAGGCACTTTGGGTTCCGCAGGCGGTGTAAACGACGCCGCAGCCGTTTGTGCTTCAAGCTGTTCTTCCCGATTCTCGCGTCCTGCAGCGATCACCTGCACCAAAATCAGCAGCGCGCACGGCGGGAAGATCAGCACGATATAGCCCGTCACGCTGTTGGCAAACGAAGCGGCGGCGGCGACATAAGGCAGCGCGGTGCGCTTCTCGCCCTTGACAAGGATCAGATCGCCCTCCCGCTCACCTTTTTCCGTCTGCGCGCTTTGCAGCTGAAATCCGAAGATCGTTCGATCCTGCTGATCGATCACGAGTTCCGACACGATCATAAGCAGCATGGAGACCACGACGATCAAGATCAGGATCGTATTTAAAAATCCGACCCAGAAACGCCCTCTGCGTTTCGTCTTCGGCTCTTTTATCACATTCTGCATGTTTTTGTTTCGTGCCATGTTGGAGATCCTTCCTTTATATATCTTTATATAATGCTTATAATACTGTTAATACTGTGTCGTATCGTTCATCCGCGCGGCGCGTCTGCCGCTACACACCCGTATCGTATCGCAAAGCCGTGCCAATGTCAATTCAAAAGGCGCGTTCCGTAACGCGCCCTTCGTTTTCAATATTGCGTTATTCCGCCGCGATCGGCTCGCCGAAGCTAATACCCATTTGTTTTGCCTGAAGAACCAAAGAGTAATCCTTCGGCACGCTCTTGAGTTTGCCCGCGACCTTCTCGAGTTTCACCGGCTTGACCTCGCCGTCGACCATCGCCGCCATCACGCCGAAGCGCCCTTCCAGAAGATATCCCGCGGCCGCCGCGCCGAGGCGCGTCGCCAGAACGCGGTCTGCCGGACAGGGATCGCCGCCGCGCTGAAAATGACCCGGAACCGCCACGCGTGTCTCGCGCCCCGTCATTTCTTCCAGTTCCGCCGCCATGCGGTAAGTGATCGACGGATATTTCATCGCCGCGCGCGCCGCGGCAAGTTCTTTTTTCTTCATTTGACTTTCCGCAACCGTCTTCGCGCCCTCCGCCACGCAGACGATCGTAAAGCGCTTGCCCTGTCGGGTCCTCTCTTCGATCACGCGCACCACTTCTTCCATTTCAAACGGAATCTCCGGCAAAAGGATCACGTCCGCGCCGCCCGCGATGCCCGCATACAGCGACAGCCAGCCGACCTTATGCCCCATCGCCTCGATCAAAAAGACGCGCCCGTGGGAATCCGCCGTGGTATGGATGCAGTCGATGACATTCGTCGCGATGTCCACGGCGCTTTGAAAGCCGAACGTGACGTCCGTCCCCCAAAGGTCATTATCGATCGTCTTTGGAAGCGTGACGACATTGAGCCCCTGCTCGCGCAGAAGATTCGCCGTCTTATGCGTGCCGTTGCCGCCCAGGATCACGAGCGCGTCAAGCTGCATGGCGTGATAAGTGTCGATCATTTTCTTCACTTTGTCTTCGCCGTTTTCCGCGCCCATGCTGGCGAGGATGTTCTTATACGGCTCCCGGCTCGTGCCGAGGATCGTGCCGCCTTCGCGCAGAATGCCCGTAAAATCCCGCGGCGTCATTTCGCGATATTTTCCGTTCATCAAGCCGCGATAGCCGTCGCTGATGCCGTAAATGACTGTATCCGGCGCCATTTGATAGAGGGATTTTGCAACGCCCCGCATGGCGGGATTCAAGCCCTGGCAGTCGCCGCCGCTTGTGAGCATGCCGACTTTCATACTGTGTCCTCCTTTTTTTGCGTTGAAACCGTCTTTGAAAACCACGCGCAACCGCACGCTTTCCTATCAAATAAAGTATAACACAAAAGCGCTTTTCGATTCATTTGTAATATTTTATTAACTTTTATGTAATTTTTTGAAGCATTTGATTTGACGAAGCAGACAATTTGTTATAGAATGTCAAATATAAGGTCATAGATATGGGAGGGTTCTCAATGCACAGCTGTTTCGCATTTGACAAAAAACGTCGGACGAAGCGTGTGCTGTCGCTGGCTTTGGCATTGGCGCTTGTGTTCTCTGCGGTTGCTTTTCTGCCGCAGACCGTCAACGCCGCCACCACCGGCACCGTCACCGCGTCCGCTTTGAACGTCCGCTCCGGCCCCGGCACGAACTACGCGTCTTTGGGTCTTCTTCGGCGCGGAACAAGCGTTACGGTCGAAAGCGTATCCGGCGGTTGGGCGCAGATCTCCTTTAACGGCAAAACTGCTTACGTTTCCGCCGAATACGTCAGCATGAGCGCTTCGCAGCCCTCGGACGGCGGTCAGACGACCGACGGCGAAACCGTCTCCGGCACGGCGACGGTCACCGCTTCCAGTTTGAACCTGCGCTCCGGCCCCGGCACGAATTACGCCCGCATCGGCGGCATTTCGCGCGGCACAAGCGTCACGCTCCTTGAAAAGAGCGGTTCGTGGTATAAGATCAGCTACAACGGCACGCAGGGCTATGTCTCCGCCGAGTATCTGAGCATCGCTTCCGCGCCCGCAGCGCCGGAAACGCCCGCGACGCCCTCTTCTTCTACAACGGCGACGGTCACCGCTTCCGCGCTGAACGTCCGCACCGGCCCCGGCACGAATTACGCCGTCATCACGACGATCGCGCGCGGCACACAGGTCACGGTCACGGAAAAGGGCGCCTCCTGGAGCCTGATCTCGGTCAATAACCGTACGGGCTACGTTTCCAACGAATATCTCGCGTTTGCCGAAACGCCCACACAGCCGGAACAGCCCGTCGAGCCCGAGCAGCCGTCTCAGCCCGAGCAACCGTCTCAGCCCGAGCAACCGTCTCAGCCCGAGCAACCGTCTCAGCCCGAGCAACCGTCTCAGCCCGAGCAGCCGTCTCAGCCCGAGCAGCCCGCACAGCCTGCTACAATCACCGCTGCCACGATCAACGCCTCCGCGCTTTACATCCGTGTCGGCGCCGGCACAAACTACACCGCTTTGACGCTCGCTTATCGCGGTGAAACGGTCAACGTTCTTGAAAAAGGCGATTCTTGGAGCCGCGTAACCACGCAGCGCGGTGTTACGGGGTATGCCAGCAACGATTATCTGACCTTCGTATCCTCTTCTCCCGTCACAACTGTCACGGCAACGGTCACCGCATCTTCCTTGAATTTCCGCACCGGCCCCGGCACGGGATACGGCTCCATGGGTTATATCTCCCGCGGCCAAACGGTCACCGTCACCGAAAAGGGCGATTCTTGGTGCAAGATCACTTATAACGGCAAAACGGGTTACGTCAGCACGCAGTATCTATCCTTCGCCTCTTCCGGCAATACGAGCAGTGACACCGTGACGCCCTCGACGACGTATCCTTACGATGCCTACTGCACAGCCTCTTCCCTAAACATCCGCTCCGGCGCCGGCACGGGATATTCCTGCATCGGCAGCATCCCCTACGGCGCGCAGATGAGCGTCGTCGGCGAAGCAGGCGACGGCTGGCTCAAGATCACCTACGGCGGCATCACCGGCTGCGTCAGCGCGCAGTACGTCTCCACGACGAAACCTTCGTCCTCCGGCGGCAACAATTCCACAAGCGGCGGCGGTTCCGGATATGACTACACGCCTCCCGAAGGTCTGACCGGCACGGCGGCCGAGAACATCATCGCCATCGCCGCAAGCCAGATCGGCTATCAGGAAGGCTACAACAACGACACTAAGTACGGCATCGCCTACGGCATGAACAACCAGCCGTGGTGTCACATGTTCGTATGGTGGTGCGCGCGCCAGGCGGGCATTTCCTCCTCCGTCATTCCGACGACGGCGCATTGCCCGACGGGACTGAACTGGTTCCGCAGCTACGCGATCTATCATTCGCGCGGCGACGGATACACCCCGCAGCCCGGCGACATCATCTACTTCACCTGGAGCAGCGGCTCCGTCTCTCATGTCGGCATCGTGGAAAAGGTCATCGGCAATACGGTCTACACCATTGAGGGCAACACGAGCGACAGGGTCGCCCGCCGCAGCTACAGTCTCTCCAGTTCGACGGTCGTCGGGTACGGCGTCCCCGCCTACAACTGGTAACAAAAAAACAAAAGCGGAACGGAGCAAATCTCCGTTCCGCTTTTTGATTGTCGTTGTTTCG
>CAKTSO010000150.1 GCA_934613185.1 uncultured Clostridia bacterium
GAAAGCTCCGTCAAAATGCCGACGACTTTCTTGCCGTTTAATAAAATATCGTTCGGCCATTTGATCATGGCCTCCATCCCGGCGACCTCGCCGATGGCGTCGCGCACGGCGAGCGCCGTCATCATCGTAAGCGGCAGCGACATGTCCGCGGCAAGATCGGGCCGCAGGATGAGCGACATGTAAAGCCCGCTCGTCTTCGGCGAGGCCCATGTGCGTCCGAGACGGCCGCGCCCGGCGCTTTGGCGTTCGCACAAAACGAGCGTCCCCTCCGGCGCGCCCTCGTCGGCCAGCTTTTTGGCGATGCGGTTCGTCGAATCGACGACCTCTTCGTATACGATGTTCTGCCCGAACGACTCGGTGTACATGCCGCGCGACACGAGCGCGGGGGAAACGCGGTCGGGCAGCCCGACGAGGCAGTAGCCCTTTTTCGTCGAGGCGACGATCTCGTACCCTTCCGCCTGCAAAGCCTTGATGTGCTTCCAGATCGCGGCGCGCGTCACGCCGAAGGTCTGACACATGGCCTGCCCGCTGACATACTGCTGCGCATTGCGGATCAGAAGATCCAGGATCTCGTTGCGCATCATGATCCTCCCTTTTTACATAATGATGTATTAGCTCCTATAGAATATAGGATACCTTTTTTTCGGTTAAATGTAAACCTTTGGCGGAAACCTTTTCAAGGTGCTTTTCCCCCAAATGGTCAAAATGCGGGCGGCGGGAGACACAAGATGTTGTGGAATGCGCAAAAAACTTGTGTGCGGCGCGGCGATGATGCTATAATGAAAGCAATGAGATTGCCTGCGAAAAAACGGGGGAAACGCGCGCCTGAACGCGTTTTTCCGAAGACGTCTTTTTGCGCGGGAGACAGATTCCGATTCGAAAAGGGGAACAAAGAAAATGCAGACTCGTTTTATGAAACCGCTCGGGCGCGAATGCTCGCTCTTCGGGCTCGGCACGATGCGCATGCCGACCAAAACGGTCGACGGCAAAAGCGTGATGGACCGCGACGAGTGCATCCGCATGATCCGCCACGCGATCGATTCGGGCGTGACGTATGTGGACACGGCCTATCCCTATCACGGCGGCGAAAGCGAGACGGTCGTCGGCCTTGCGCTGCAGGACGGCTATCGCGAGCGCGTCGCACTGACGACGAAGCTGCCCGTGTGGCTCGTGAAAGAACCCGCCGACGTCATGCGCTTTTTGGACGAACAGCTTGAAAAACTGAAGACCGACCACGTCGATTTTTATCTTGTCCACGCGCTCGACCGCGAAAAGTGGGAGATCACGAAGAAAAACGGCGTGCTCGACATTTTGAAGCAGGCCAGGGCCGAGGGCAAGATCCGCCACATCGGCTGCTCGTTCCACGATTCCTACGATGTCTTCGAGGAGATCGTGACCGCGTTTGACTGGGAGCTCGTTCAGATCCAGCTCAACTTCCTCGACGCGGATTATCAGGCGGGCGTGCGCGGGCTCGAGCTTTTGAAATCCCGCGGCATCCCCTGCTCGATCATGGAGCCTTTGAAGGGCGGCAAGCTCGCCTTCGCGGGCAACGAGCAGATCGCCGAGCTGTGGAACAATTACCCCGTGCATCGCACGCCGGTGGAATGGGCGTTCCGCTATCTTGCCGACATGGACGGCATCAACGTCATTTTGAGCGGCTCGTCCGACATGGCGCAGCTTTGCGACACGATCGACATCTTCAGCCGCCCCGACATGACGCCCGGCTGCATCACGAAGGACGAGCGAGAGCTGATCGGCAAGGTGCGCGATATCTATAACGGGAAGATGTTCGTGCAGTGCACCGCCTGCGCCTATTGCATGCCCTGCCCGCGCGGCGTCAACATCCCCGGCATCTTCCGTCACATGAACGACGGCGCGCTTGCCGAAGATTACAAACGTTCGCGCGAGCATTACGCCGACGAGATCGCCGCCGGAACGGACGCGGGCCGCTGCGTCGGCTGCGGCAAGTGCGAGACGCACTGCCCGCAGGGACTGCCCATCCGCGAAAAACTGAAACAGGCGCATGAGATTTTGAAATAAAAATTTTTGCGCAGACGCCACGCTTCGCATCTTTGCGGGGCGCGGTTTTTTTATGGAAAACGCGCGCGGAAAATGACGGATGGGGACTTATCCCCCAAAAAAAGTGGATGAGAAGGTGGAAAAACGAATGTTTCGGTGGAAAAGTTCCGAAAAAGTCTGTTGACTTTTGCAAATCTATGGTATAATGCAACAGGAAATGGGGTCAAGGCCGTGCGGCGCTTCTCCCCCGACGAAAGGGATGTGACGAAATGCAGAGGATCGATACCACGCAAAAGCCCATGCGGGTGCCGGATCGCGGCTGTGCCGTGCGGCGTCGGATGGAGCTCCAGCGCAGCGTCATTTTGGCAGGCATTGCGACCATCGCGGCGCTTCTTGTGATCTCTGCGATCGTGACGGGCATGCGGCAGGCGAACGCGCCGGTGCAGCAGAACGCGCTCCCCGCGAACGTTCTCGTGGTCGAGACGAAATAACGCGAGAGATTGAAAACGGACAAAACGGGAACCTTGAACGCAGCTGATATCAGGGTTCTTTTTTCTTGCTGTTATGATTTGTAACGTGAAAACAATTCGCGTATAATAAAGCGGAAATCGAATCCCGGAAAGGAAGGAACGACTTATGAAAAACGAATGTGTCTCCGCCGCCGCTTCCGGCGCGAATCCC
Source organism: uncultured Clostridia bacterium (assembly GCA_934613185.1). GTDB lineage: Bacteria > Bacillota > Clostridia > Christensenellales > Maliibacteriaceae > RGIG9107. The sequence continues at coordinate 2,701 of CAKTSO010000150.1, forward strand.
GGCGCGAAGGTTCCCAATCCGATCGTCACGATGACGATGGACGACGGCGCCGTCGTGCGCATGGAGCTGTATCCCGACGTCGCGCCCGAATCGGTCAGGAATTTTATTCATTTGATCCGCAGCGGTTTTTATGACGGATTGACGTTTCATCGCGTGATCGACGGATTCATGATCCAGGGCGGCTGCCCGCAGGGCACGGGCATGGGCGGCCCCGGCTGGTCGATCAAGGGCGAATTCGCGCAGAACGGCTTCCCCAACGGCCTCAAGCATACCGACGGCGTGCTTTCCATGGCGCGCAGCATGATGCCCGACTCGGCGGGGTCGCAGTTTTTCATCATGGTTGCCGATGCGCCGCATCTTGACGGTTCTTACGCCGCGTTCGGCAAGGTCATCGAGGGCCTCGACGCGGTGCATCGCATCGGCAAACAGCGCACCGATATGCGCGACCGCCCGCTGGACACCCCCGTCATTCGCTCCATGACGGTCGATACCTTCGGCGTTGCCTACGATGAGCCGCACAAAATTCGCTAAGGACGATAAAAGCTACGACGCCGCGCTCGACCGTGCGCTGACGCTTCTGGAATACCGCGCCCGCAGCGCGCAGGAAATGCGCCGCGCACTTGTGCAGCGGGAGTTTCCCGAGGACGTTGCGGACGAAGTCGTCGCCCGATTGGAAGAGCTCGGCTATATCGACGACGCGGCCTACGCCCGCGCGCTTGTCTCTTCGACGATCCGAAAGGGCAGCGGTTCGCGCCGCGCGCGCTATGCGCTCATGCAGCGCGGCGTGCCGGACGACGTGAGCGCCGAGGCGCTCGAAGAAGTGGACGAAGAGGCGGAGTTTTCCGCGGCGCTCGCTCGGGGCGAAAAGCTCTGGGCGCGTTACGGGGACCTTCCCGCGCGCGAAAAAAAGATGAAAGTCTCCCGTTCTCTCGCGGGGCGCGGCTTTTCCTACGACGTGATCTCGAGCGTCCTTCGCCGCGTTTCAAAAGGCGCGGATGAAGAAGACGATTAAACGAAGACGAACGGCAAAACAAGCCCCTGTCGGGAATGTCCGACGGGAGCTTGTTTTTTGTTTGTCGGGATCAATGAAATTCGCTTTCCCCCAAAATCGCGGCGGGCAGCGCGAGACTGGCGCACAGCGCGCGTTCCACGCGGCGCATCACGTTTTCGCCGAGCGTTCCGATCCGCCGCCCCAGACGCGAACGGTCGAGCGTGCGGATCTGCTCCAAAAGCACGATCGACGTGCGCCGAAGCTCACTTTGCGCCGGAGAAACGACGACATGCGTCGGCAGCGGCGGCTTGCCGGTCTTTGACGTCAGCGCGGCGACGATGACCGTCGGACTGCATCGGTTCGCCGTGTCGTTTTGCAGGATCAGTACCGGGCGGCCGCCGCCCTGCTCGCTGCCGACGACGGGGGAAAGGTCGGCGAAATACAGCTCGCCGCGCCGAACCTCGGCCATGGGATCTCCCCGCTTCTTTGCGCGTGTAGTTTGAATGCCAAAACGCGGCGTCCGATACCATTTTATGATTTTGCGATGCGAAGCGTTTCTGCAAAGAAAAAGACGCCTTCCCAAAAAGAAGACGGCTTTGAATGCTCATGTACGGTAAGGAAGCAAGCAACCGAAAACAAGAGATAGACCGCCAGCACTACACTATTCCGAACCA
>CAKTSO010000151.1 GCA_934613185.1 uncultured Clostridia bacterium
CGTCCCTCCTCTTTCGCGCATTGCCCTCAAAGCAGACGCGCTGCGGTCGAAGAGTCCGAACGAGCCGTATTTGTTTCAGGGCAAGGCGCAAGACCGAAGACATAGCGGGTCTATTTCGAGGGCTTGCAACGCGGCACCGGAGCAAATACGGCCCGTTCAGACCGGCGTTCTTTCAGCCGCAGCACCCCTTGATCTTTTCCGTTTTGGCGTTGTGAAAATGCTCGACGACGCGACCTGCGTCGCCTCCGCTTTTCACTTAGCCAAAAACGAAAAATCTCTATCTTAAAACTGCAAGCATCAAAAAATACGGCATCTGATAAGATGCATTGATTCAATCATCCTTTTGTTTTGAAAACGATTTGTGTGATTGCAAGAATCATCTCATAAGACATGCTGTATTTTTTGACGACTGTTTTCTTATCTGGAACAGCTAATGAACGACGCTTTTTTATTGTTGCAATGCTTAGAATGCGTTGCCGCGCGACTCGTTGTGAATGCCGAAAGAATCGAGCACGAGCTGAATGTCGCGGTCCCAAACGCGCCATTCGTGCGCGCCGGGGCCTTCGCTGTGCGCAAAGTCGATCCCGAGCGATTCCAAATAGGAAACGAACTTGTCGTAATTGCCGTTGGTGTACATCAAAGGATCGTCCGTGCCGCAGCAAAGATAGAGCTTGGGCGCGTTTTCGAGCTTGGCAAAATCCGCCATATGCGGCCAGAGATTCTCGTCCGAAGCAAGGTATTCCTCCATGCCGCCCCATTTGTCCATGTCGTTGCGCTGGCGAAGATCGGTCGCGCCCTGCGAAAACTCGCCCTCGCAGGTGCCTGCGTGGGACTCCAACTCGCGGCGGTCGAGCGCGGCGACGCGTTTCAAATTCGCGGCGTTTTCGGGATCGTCGAAGTTGAGCGGAATGTACGACATCGACGCGACGCCGCCGAATTTTTCCGGGTGCGCCAACGCGTAGCGCAGCGCGCCGCGGCCGCCCATCGAAAGCCCGGCGATGAAGTTGTCGCACGGCTTGTCGGAGGCGGGGAACCAGTTGTAGACAAGCGGCATCAATTCGTCGAACAGATAATTGAAGCTCTGATAGCCGAGGCAGAAATTGCCCCAGTTTTCGTACATGGCGTTGAGCGCCGACGGCATCACGACGATCAGGTCGCGCTCGCAGGCGTAAAGCTCGATGTTCGATTTGCGGAGCCAGTCGGAATAATCGCCGAACGTGCCGTGCAGAAGCCACAGGACGCGGTATTTTTTCCCGCTTGCGTAAAACTCGGCGGGGGAAATGTCGCGCGGCTTGTCGGGCAGGATGACTGTGACGTCCGTGTTGCTGCAAAGGCACTGGCTCTCGAACTGAAAATGCACCAAAGACATGACAAAGAAACTCCTTTCGGGTATTTGCGTTTTTGTTTGCCGTTCGATCTGTTGAGATTATTATAAAAGTTCCGCGCCCTCGTGTCAATTTCGGAATGAAAGTCCAAAACAAAAAACAGCCGCCGGGGCTGCTTTTGCGATGGTTTGATCCTGTTTTCGGACGCATTGGCGCGGATCGCGGCGGCGATTCGACGAATATTTCGAGGCGTTTTGGCAAGAGGACGCATTTTTGCGCCTTACAGCGCCCGATACGTCATCTTCTCCTCGCCCTCGAGCGTTTTCCAGACAAATTCGCCGCACTCGAGCGTCATATACCCGTGCCACGAATCCTCCTTGGGGATCGAGACGGAGCCGGGGTTCAAATACGCGTAAGTCTCGTGCAGATGGCGGCAGGGGACGTGCGTGTGTCCGTGCAGGAGAATGTCGCCGTCTTTGAGCGGCGGCAGGTGATTTTCGTTGAACACATGCCCGTGCGTCAAAAACACGGTCTTATTTTCGAGCGCCAGCAGCGCGTAGTCCGCCAGGACGGGAAATTCCAGAACCATCTGATCGACCTCGGCCTCGCAGTTGCCGCGCACGCATAAAATCTCATCTCTTTTTTCGTTGAGCATCGCGATCACACGCTTTGGCGCATAGTTGCGCGGCAGATCGTTGCGCGGCCCGTGATACAGAAGGTCGCCCAGCAGGATCAGCCGATCCGCTTTCTCGCGCGCATAGGCGGCGAGCAGTTTTTCGCAATAGCAGGCCGAACCGTGAATGTCCGACGCGATCATCCATTTCATTTGGAGCCCTCCTCGTTCTGTTTGTCGTCCTGTTTCGGCATGGAGAACACGCAGCCGCAGTAGTCCTGCCGATACAGTCCGTATTGTCTGGAAAGTTCAAGCGAACGCAGAAATCCGTTTTTCTTTTTGAAGTCCGACGGCAGCCAGCGGATCCCGCATCGTGCCGCCGCTTCTTCGCCGATCCGGTTCACGGCCTGCGCGTTTTTGTGCGGGCTGACCGTCAGCGTCGACGTCAAAAGGTCGATTCCGCGCGACGCGGCAAGCTCCGCCGTGTGCAGGAGCCTTAGACGAAAGCAGGAAAGACAGCGCGCGCCGCCCTCTTTTTCGCCTTCCAGCCCGCGGGCGGCCTCGAAAAACCGTTCGGGGTCGTAGCGGCAGGCGACGGCCTCGACGCCGAGCGTTTCGCACAGGCGAAGCTCTTCGGCAAGCCGACGGTCGTATTCCGACTGCGGGTGAATGTTGGGGTTGTAGAAAAACAGCGTCACGTCGAAGTGCTTTTGCAGAACTTCGAGCACCGACGTGCTGCACGGCCCGCAGCAGGAGTGAAGCGCCAGGCGTTCGCGCGCGGGATGCGCATCGAGATACGCCTCCATTTGTTTTTGATAGTTGACCTTCTGTTCCATTGTTTTTTTCGTTCAGTCGATGCACACGGTCTTTTTCAATCGGTCGATCCGCGCGCGGTAGTCGGGCATGGCGGTCTCCAAAAACGTATAAAACTGCGTCCCGTGATTGGGATGGATCAAATGCGTCAATTCGTGCAGCACGACCGCGTCGATACATTCCGCGTCCGCCTCGAACAGGAGCGTGTTGAAGCGGATCGTTCCGCGCGCGGGCGTGCAGCTTCCCCAGCGCGTTTTTATCTGCCGCACGGAGATTCCGGGCGGCTTCGCGCCGAGCCGCTCGACGAGCGGGAAGAGACGTTCGGCCGCCGCCGTAAAATAAGAAAGCGCCTCGCGCTTGAACCACGCGTCGTATTGCGCCGCCCATGCGCCCGCATCGTCGGACGGCGTGAAAATCTCGATCTCGCCGCCGCGGCGGACGACGCACTTTTTTGCGCTTTTTATAATATGGAGCGTTACGTCCCGCCCGAGGACGCGGCGCGCCGCGCCGTCAAACGCTTCTCGCGCGGGCGGCGGGTTCTGCCTGATTTTTGCAAGATGCCGCGCGAGCCAGTCCCGCTGATGCAAAACGAACGCTTCCGCCGCACACTTCGGCATGCCGACGGGAACGGACAAAAGCACGTCGCCCGCGGCGCTGACGCGCAGACGCATGGTCTGTACGTGCTTGACCGTCACGGTGACGGGAATCCCGGCGCAGTCGATCGTGTAGGTCGTCAATCGATGATCTCCTCTCTTCGATAGGCGTTCTGCGCAAACGCTTTCGGCGTGGTCGAAAACTGCTGCTTGAACGCGCGAAGGAAGGACGAATAGTCCGTGAAGCCCGAAAGCTCCGCCGCCTCGGAGGGGCTTGCGCCGTTGGCGATGAGCTGCGAGGCGTAGGCCAGGCGCTTTTGGCGGACGTAGTTGTGCGCCGTGTAGCCCGTGACCTCCTTGAACTTTCGCATGAAGTGATAGCGGGACATGTAGTATCGCCCCGCGATGGCGTCGATGCTCAAGTCCGCGGAGAGGTTTTCGTTGATATAGCGCAAAATCTCGCTGATCTTCGGGTCGTATTCGAACGCGTCCTGCTGCGCGTCGGGCAGCGTCAGCATGAGCCGGTTGAACGCGACCATCAGCCGCAGGAACGTCGCCTCGAACAACACGTCCGAACCGAAGTCGTTGGAGGCGTCGGCGGCCTCGACGTCGTCGATCAGACGGGAAAGACGCGTGCGCATCTCCGGCCACGGACGGCAGAGATTCTTCTGCCGCCGCCCGGCCTCGGCGAAGCAGCGGGAAAGATCGGTCTTTTTCGTGCTGACGCGGGACAGATACCCCGGTTCGATCCAGATGACGACGCGCTCGTACGGCGCGATCGGATCGATCACGGGGCGGTGGATGTCGTGATGGCGGATAAACAGAACGTCCCAGGGCTGGAGCCGATAGGTGCGCCCCTCGACGATATACGACGCTGCGCCGGACAGGAACACGACGATCTTGTCAAATTCATGATAATGGTAGTCGATCTGCGGCGAGCGGTTGTCGCGCAGGCGGAACACGCGGAAATTTTCGCGCAGCACGCCGCGGCGGTCGGCCTGATCCATGGT
>CAKTSO010000152.1 GCA_934613185.1 uncultured Clostridia bacterium
AATGGAAGTACCAAAAGTTTTGTCTTTGGTGTGATCGCAGCCTCTAATTCCTCCGCAGTCAGACGGAATTCGTTCTGCCGCTGTTTGCGCAGGAGGGTAAGACGGATATCGTCATCGGCGTGGGTTGCACGGGCGGGATGCACCGTTCGGTCGCGTTCGCAAATGCGCTGTATCGCCGCTTGAGCGACGACGGGCAGCCGGTGGAGATCGTCCATCGCGACATCATGCGCGACCGTGCGGCGGAACAGGCCGCCAAAAAGGAAAGCTGATGCGCGCGCGCAAACAAAAAAACGAAAAGAGTGCGTATCTCGGCGCGGCGCTTTTTACGGGCGGACTGCTTCTTTTGGCGCTTGCCTTATGGCAGATCGTCCGCGCATCGGAAAACGGCGCGGGAGCCGGTGCGATCGTACTGATCGTCATGGAGCTTCTTGCCGCGGGCGCGGCGCTGTATTTCGGTGTGACGATGGCGTTTGTCAAGCGCGACACGCAGTCGGAGCCGTTTGCGTCGCAGACACAGGAAGCGATGCGTCGTCTGCGGGAGGAAAAACGTCTTTTGCGCGGTCCGCGCGTCGTCGCCATCGGCGGCGGGACGGGGCTTCCGTCGCTTCTTCGCGGGCTGAAACGCTACACGTCGAACATTACGGCGGTCGTGACGGTCGCCGACAATGGCGGCGGAACGGGGCGTTTGCGCCACGACATGGGCATCATCGCGCCGGGCGACATTCGAAACTGCATTTTGGCGCTGGCGGAGGCCGAGCCCATTTTGCACAAACTGTTCGCCTATCGTTTTCATGAGGGCGAATTACAGGGGCAGAATTTCGGCAACATCTATCTTGCCGCCATGTCGGAAGTGTCCGGCGGCTTTATGGAAGCGGTGCGGCACACGAGCAACGTTCTGGCCGTCAAAGGTCAGGTGCTTCCCGTGACGCTCGAAAGCGTGGAACTTTGCGCCGAGCTTTGCGACGGCAGCCGCGTGCTTGGCGAGTCGCAGATCCCGAACGCGGCGAAGCATCGTCGTACGGGCATCGAGCGGCTGTATCTGGATCACGAATGCACGGCCATGCCCGATGTGATCGAGGCGATCCGTCAGGCGGATCTGATCGTGTTCGGGCCGGGCAGTCTTTATACGAGCGTGATTGCCAACCTTCTGGTCGGCGGCGTGGCGGACGCCGTGCGCAAAAGCCGTGCGTGCAAAGTCGCCGTGTGCAACATCATGACACAGGCGGGCGAGACGGACGGCTATACGCTGCGCGACCATGCGGCGGCGCTGATCAAGCACGCCGGACGCGGCTGTGTGACGAACATTGTTTACAATAACGATCAACAGGTTGACAATGAAACGCTTGCGCGCTATGCGGCCGAAGGGTCTTATATGGTAAAAAACGATGTTCGTGCGTGTGATAAGATAGGCGTGCGGCCGTTCGGATACGACGTGCTTCGGATTCATGACGGACATGTCCGCCACGACAGCGCCGCGCTCGGCGCCGCGGTCATGGATGTCTATCGTCAAACGCGCTTTACGGATTCGATGATCCTGCGAAGAAAGCCGAAAGCGTAACGACTGTCATTGAATTTAAGGAGGATTCCATGCCGTCTTTTTCGTCGCAAACGAAGATGGAAGCGGCACGCGTGCCGGTCAAAAACGATTGCTGCCGCCGCGCGGAGCTGTTTGCGCTGTTTCGCTTCTGCGGCGTCATCGGGATCAGCCGTGCGGGGCTTACCTTGACGCTTGATACGTCCCTGGAGCCTGTCGCGCAAAGAATGCTGTCGCTGATTCGAAAGGTTTACAATTTCTCCTGCGACATTCGGCGCGTGGAACGCGAACAGCTCAACCGCCAGGAACGAACGCAGATCGTATTGTCGGGCGACGACGCGCGGCGCGCGCTGCTGGACTGCCGCATGTTGCGCGAAGGGGAAGACGGCGCGATCAGCTTCGATGCGGGCGTCGGATTCGAGCCGCAGGAGGATTGCTGTCGCGATGCGTATTTTCGCGGCGTATTTCTGGCCTGCGGGACAATGCAGCCGCCGAGTAAGGGATATCATCTGGAATTTGTCGTCGAAGGCGCGCAGCTTGCCAACGACCTTTGCCGCATGTTCTTTGACACGGGATGGAACGCCCATCTTGCGCAGCGGCGGGAAAAGTTTGTCGTCTATATGAAAGAAGCCGAATGTATCGCGCAGTTTCTCGCGCACATCGGCGCGGTGAGCGCCTATTTGCAGATGGAAGACGAGCGGATGCTTCGCGAGATCAAAAACGACGTCAATCGAAGCGTCAATTGCAGCACCGCCAACATCAAAAAGACGACGGAAGCGGCGCTGCGGCAGATCCGCTCGATCGAACTTTTGGAAAAAGAAGGCGTTTTGCGGAATCAGCCGCTGTCGATCCGTCAGACGGCGGAGATGCGGCTGGAGTATCCCGAGGCGTCGCTGGATGAACTGGCGCGCATGTCGAACGTCTCACGCTCCGGGATTAACCATCGCTTGCGAAAGCTGGTCGCGCTGGCGGATTCTCTTTCGTCGCCGCAGGCGGAGTGAGTGAAACCATCGTTCAAAAACGGCGAAAAGGCCGTTTTGGATCATAAATAAGCGCAATGCGCAGTGAAAAAACGGAGGGAAAACCATGATAAAACAGGAAGTCACCATCAAAAACCTTGACACGAGCTTTGTTTCCGGCCTGGTCAACACGGCGGAGAAATTCCGCGCGCAGATCATGCTGCGCCTTGGGTCCCGTCTGATCAACGCCAAGTCCGTCGTCGGCGTGATGGCGATCGCGTCTCCCGGCGAACCCGTCGAGCTGACGGTCGTCTGCGACGGCCGCGACGAGAAAAAGGCGATGCAGGCGATCGAAGAGCTGATCGCTGAAAACGCGAAGTAAGCCGTAAAACAGCATCGTACGAATTGTAAACTCATATTGTAAACCGATCAAAAAAGGAGATTACCGTTGCCCGAATTTGCCCATCTTCACGTTCATACCCAGTACAGTCTGCTCGACGGCGCGTCGCGCATCGACGATCTGATGGATGCCTGCGTCGAAAAAGGGATGGATTCCATCGCCATCACGGATCACGGCGTGATGTACGGCGTCATCGAATTTTATCAGAAAGCCAAAAAACGCGGGATCCATCCGGTCATCGGCTGCGAGGTTTACGTCGCGCCGGATATGGATCAAAAGACGTCGCGCACGCGCGACTATGCGCATTTGATCCTGCTTTGCGAAAATCAGACGGGATATCAGAACCTCGTCTATCTTTGCTCGGAAGCGTTCACGCGCGGGTATTACTACCGTCCGCGGATCGACTATAAGCTTTTGAGCGAACATTGCGAAGGATTGATCGCGCTTTCCGCGTGCTTAAGCGGCGACGTGCAGCGGCTCCTTCTTTCGGGCGATTACGAGGGCGCGAAGAAAAAAGCGCTGGAACTGGACGAAATGTTCGGGCACGGCAATTTCTTTTTGGAATTGCAGGACTCGGGGCTGATCGAGCAGAAGAAGGTCAACGTTCTGCTCGATCGGCTTCATAAGGAAACGGGCATCGATTACGTCGCCACGAACGACGTGCATTACGTCGCAAGGGAGGATGCGGGCGCGCACGAAGTGCTGCTTTGCATCCAGACCGGCAAGACGATGGACGACGAAAAGCGAATGCGCTTTGAGACGGATGAGTTCTATCTTCGTTCGCCCGAGGAGATGCAAAAACGCTTCGCGCAGTATCCCGGCGCGATCGAAAACACGGAAAAAATCGCCAAGCGCTGCAATGTGGAATTTGAATTCGGAAAATACCGCCTGCCGCGCTATGATCTTCCCGAGGGAACGGACGCGTTCGAGTATCTGAAAAACCTGTGCGAAACGGGGCTTCAAAGACGCTATGACGACGTGACGGACGCGATGCGCGAACGGCTTTCCTATGAGCTTGATACGATCCGCACGATGGGGTTCGTGGATTATTTCCTGATCGTTTGGGACTTCATCAAATACGCGAAGGACAACGGCATCATGGTCGGTCCGGGCCGCGGCAGCGCCGCAGGCTCCCTGGTCGCCTATTGCCTCAATATCACGACGATCGATCCTCTGCGATACGACCTTCTCTTTGAACGCTTCTTAAACCCCGAGCGCATCACCATGCCGGATATCGACGTGGATTTCTGCTACGAACGGCGGCAGGAAGTGATCGACTATGTCACGCGCAAATACGGCTCGGACTGCGTCTGCCAGATCATCACGTTCGGCACGATGGCGGCGCGCGCCGTTATCCGCGACGTGGGGCGCGCGTTGAACATGCCCTATGC
>CAKTSO010000153.1 GCA_934613185.1 uncultured Clostridia bacterium
TCCTTAAACTGTGCGCGGAACGCGGCAAGATACGCCGTGCGCAGCAGCGTCTGTTCGTCCTTTTCCGCCTGCGTCAATCCCTCGCTGCGCGATTTGCGCGCAAGTTCGTTGATCCGTGCGATCTGTTCTTCGGGAAGCATGAGCGTCCGTCCCCTCCTCATTGTTTCTGTCATGTCCAATTCCTGTATAAAAGACTAATTCTGCACGCGCCGCGGATTTCCTTTTTTATGGCGGGGATAATATGACTTTTACACTTCGCGCCCCGCCGCGCCCTTTTCAAAACGCGGAAATTGGGTTATAGTAAAGGGAAAGAACGATCGGAAACTTATGGTTTCTTTTAAGAAGGAGGTCAACCCAATATGTCTCCCCTTGTACGCGCATGGATCGAATTCGCTGCGATCTGCCTGATCGCTTCCATTCTCCCGAGCGTCCGCAACGCGCTGTGGCGCATTCAACTCAGCGACAAAGTTTTCGCCGTGATGTTCCCTTTGCGCAATCTGCTCGGCAAAAAGATCAAGCATAAAAACGATTTTGCCCGCCTCGTCTTCGATGTGCGTGTCGACGGCGGCGTCAACGCCATCGCCGTGATCTGGTACGTCTTCGCATATCTCGCGGCGCTTGCACTCCTCATCGGCGGCTTTTTCGTCTCTGAGGCGACGCTGTCCGTGTTCCTCGACGTCGTGCTCTACTTCTTCCTGCTTTGCATGATCCCGCTTGCAATCGGCATCTTCACCGGCGACCGCAAGGATTGTTATCGTGTCCGCGTGGAGGAGGCCGACCCCGAAGTCCTGCACGGACACGAAGAAGCCATCGCGCATGAGATCGAAGAGGCCATCCGTGAAGACCAGGCCGCCATGCAGGCCCTCGGCTATCGCTGGCGCATCGACATCTTGTGCACCGACCGTCTCGATGACAAACCGATCCAGTCCGCCTCCGGCATGTTTGCCGCATTCACCGGCACGCCGCAGACGAACCCGATCTACATGTCCCGCGCCGTGGCGACGATCCTGGACGAAAACGATGAAGCCGTCGTCTTCCCCATCAAGCGCCGCAACGAGATCGACATCGCCTACACGCAGAATTCCAACGTCACCGTCTATCACGCCGATTATATCGTCCGCAATATCAGCGGCCTTGTGCACGACGTCACCGTCATCATGTCGGAGGCCGATCGTTAAGCGCCATGATTTTCGATTGTCACTGCCACTCAAGCATTTCCAGCGATTCTCCCACGCCGATGGCCGATATGGCCGCAGCCGCTGCCGCGCACACGCTCGGCATCACTTTCACGGAACACGTCGATTGCGGTTTTCCTTCACCGAAACTTAAAAACGCCGACGCCGCGGAATATCTCGACACGTTCCGCACGGTACGGGAAGCGCATCCGGATTTCACCATGTTTCGCGGCGTCGAACTCGGCTTTGAATACGGCTTCGAAGCCGAAAGCAAAGCGTTTGTCCGCGCCATCGACCCCGATCTTGTCATCTGCTCCGTCCATTCTCTGGACGACATGACGCTGTACTGCGACGAAAAATACCCCGAAGGACATCAGCACGAGGTTTATTCGCGCTATCTTGCCAAAGTCCGCGACAGCATTCGCCTGTGCCGCGACTTCGACGTCGTCGGCCACATCGGCTTCGTCGCCAAGCGCGCAAAGTATCCCGATCCGCAGATTGAATACGACGAATTTCGCGACGAACTGGACGAGATCCTGCGCCTCATCATCGACACGGGACACGCGCTGGAAGCCAACACTTCGGGATTTCTCACCGTCGGCGGCACGCTGCCGCAGCGGGCGATCCTGCGCCGCTATCGCGAACTCGGCGGCGAACTTTTGACGATCGGTTCCGACGCGCACCGTCCGCAGTACGTCGGCTTTCACTTCCCCGACGCCATCGAAATGATCAAAAGCTGCGGCTTCACACATCTTACGCATTATGAAAAGAGGAAAGCGGTTCTGCTGCCGCTGTGACGTATGAATAATAAGTCGAAAAAAGTGTCCGTTTTTCGGCGCATTTCGAAAAAACGCCTCTGCATCGCCGTTTTGATTGCCGCCATTGCCGCGGCCGTCGCCGCCGTTTTTCTTCTGTCCGATAGCGCCGCGCGCGCCGTCGCCGTTTCGCTTTGTCTCGTATGCGTCATGCTGACGCTTCCGGCGCTGTTTCGAGCGAAACCCAAACGAAAGAAAAGCCAAAAGCGCGACCCGCGCCTTGACGCGCATCGGCTCATGCCGCAGGATAAGGGCAAGATCATTCCATTTCCCGGGAATAAAAAACGGCCATAGATGATAGCAAAAGACCGGCTCTGCTTTTCGCAGAACCGGCCTTTGTTCTATTCTTGACTATGTCACAACAAATCGTTGATAAACGCCTTTTTGATAGAGAAGCAAAAACTGACCCCTGAATTTGAATGATACAGCATCATTTTGATTGCGCAAAATTGTATGCCCGTTCAATCCAGTCGAATAATTCTTTGTCCAAATCAGATGCACTGCTGACAACGAAATGTGTCGTCCACCGGCCCGGATACGGTTCGGTTTTTGCCGCCACCCTGTCGGATTCCAACGGAGCAGGCAGCCCCAGTGTAATCACAAAATAGTCGTCCGGCAGCTCCACTTTCTTTTTCGTCTTCAAGAAAGACACACAAGCGTATACATGCCGATTGTAATATGATATTTGGGATTTTTGCACTTTGATTCGGCTTTCGGGAAATCTGGCAAACAGCTTTTCCTGAAAACACTCATACAGCGGATAGACAGCTTGATGTCGGTCAAAGAAAAACCGGATATCCTGCATCGTTGTATCCATTTTGTTCACCTCCGTAAGTTCCGAAAGGAAAGTCGTGTTTCCGCGAATACCACAAGCAACGGCGGTTTTGCCGGTCATCATACAATCAATGTGCTTTTCTCATGCAGATAAACCTTTTCCTGCATCGGATACAATAAAGTTAGCAGTAATCACAAAAGACTTGCCATAGTCCGAGCATGCATATCTCTGTGTGCCGTCCATGCGGTGTCCGTTGCGAACCGCATGGATACAGCCGCACCGATAATAGCTCAACTGTGTTATGACATAGCCTTATTCTTCGATCACATAATCTTCCGCCTGCGAGCGGATTCGCTCCCAATCCCCGCCGTCGAGCGTCAGCGTCATCTTAACGCCGTCCGCCGCGTATTCGCTTTGCACTTCCGCTGCGGCAAGTTCGTGCAGCCGGGAGGTCAGCGCACCTTTGTCATACGGAATCAGCAGCGTTTTGGTCACGCTCTTTGCGCCGAGCGCGTCGACCACACGCGAAAGAAGCGCTTCAAGGCCGATCCCCTGTTTGGCGCTGATCACGATGCCCTCGCCGCCGAGCGTCTCGAGCGCCGACGCGTTGAGCTTATCCGCCTGATTGAACGCCTGAATGATCGGCTTATCCGCCGCTTCGATCTGATCCAAAACGTGAAGAACGACGTCACGCTGACGCGTCCAGGATTCGTTCGACGCGTCGATCACATGCACGAGAACGTCGGCGTACTTCGCCTCTTCCAGCGTTGCGCGGAACGCGCGCACAAGATCGTGCGGCAGTTTCTCGATGAAACCGACCGTATCGACGAAAAGACAGGCGCCGCCATTGGGCAGCTCCACGCGGCGGGACACGGCGTCGAGCGTGGCGAACAATTTGTCCTCCGCCAGAACGTCGCTGCCGCTCAAGCGATTCAAAAGCGTGGACTTGCCCGCGTTCGTATAGCCGACGAGCGCAACGACCGGCACGGCGTTTTTCTGCCGCCTGCCCCGCCGCACGGCACGCTGATTTCGAATCTGCTCCAGTTCGCGCTCCAGTTCCGTGATACGCTTTCGAATGTGCCGTCGGTTGACCTCAAGCTTTTTTTCGCCCGGGCCGCGCGTGCCGATGCCGCCGCCGAGGCGCGACAACATGATCCCCATGCCCGTCAGCCGCGGCAGACGATACGCCTGCTGCGCCAGTTCAACCTGAAGCTTGCCTTCGCGGCTCGTGGCGCGCTGCGCGAAAATGTCGAGGATCAGCGTCGTGCGGTCGATGATGCGAACGCCGAGGCTGTCCTCCAGATTGCGAAGTTGCACGGCGGTCAGTTCGCCGTTGAAAATGATCATATCCGCGCGGCATTCGCGGCACGCTTCCCGGATCTCTTCCAGTTTGCCGCTGCCGATATACATCGCGCCGTCGGGACTTTTCCGCTTTTGCAGGATCATCCCC
>CAKTSO010000154.1 GCA_934613185.1 uncultured Clostridia bacterium
GTGCGGCGGCTGCGGCGCAATTGTTCGGATTGTCGGCGGAGACGGTCGCACAGGCGCTGTCGCAGGTTCGGCCCCTGCCGGGACATATGGCCGTTCTGCGAAAAAACGGCGTGACATGGATCGACGAACGCGGCGAGACGAATCTCGTGGGATTGATCCATGCGCTGGAGACGTTCCGCGCGATGGAAGCGTATCGCCATATCGTGTATCTGCAAACGCAGAGCGCGCGAAAGACGTTCGAGATCGACGCGGATCGCCTTGCGCGGGAGATCAAAAAAAGCGCCGACGCGGTGCTTCTTTGCGAAACGGGCACGGGACGTATATACGACGCGCTGCTTGGCGCGGGCATGCCGCACGACGCCGTGCTTCGCATCGAAACCGCCGAACGGGCGGATGAAAAACTTGAGACGATCGTCGCCGCGGGCGACGTTGTCATGCAGTGCCGCTGCAAATAAACAAATACGCGGGGAGGATGAATCTCGATGGCCAAAATTCAAATGAAAACGCCGCTGGTCGAAATGGACGGCGACGAAATGACGCGCATTATCTGGCAGAGCGTCAAAGACAAGCTGATCGCGCCCTTTGTCGATTTAAAGAGCGAGTACTACGATTTAGGGCTTGTCTATCGCGACCGGACGGACGATCAGGTGACGATCGACGCGGCGCATGCGATCGAAAAATACGGCGTCGGCGTCAAGTGCGCGACGATCACGCCGAACGCGGCGCGCGTGAAAGAATATAATTTAAAGTCGATGTACAAAAGTCCGAACGGGACGCTTCGCGCCATTTTGGACGGCACCGTCTTCCGCGAGCCGATTCTTGCGGAGGGCATCGAGCCGCTGATCCCCGGCTGGAAGAAGCCGATCACGATTGCGCGTCATGCTTACGGCGACATTTATCGCGACAGCGAGATGGTGATCGACCGTCCCGGTCGTGTGGAGCTCGTCTTTACTGCCGAGGACGGCACGCAGCGCCGCGAACTTGTGCACGACTTTGCGAAGCCCGGCGTTGTGCTCGGCATGCACAACATCGATTCCTCGATCGAGAGCTTTGCTCGCGCGTGCTTCAATTTTGCGCTTGATAAGGGCGAGGATCTCTGGTTCTCGACGAAGGACACGATCTCCAAACAGTACGACGGACGCTTCCGCGACATTTTCGAGCATATCTACGAGACGGAATACAAAGACGCGTTCGAAAAGCGCGGTATTGAGTATTTCTATACGCTGATCGACGACGCGGTCGCGCGCGTCGTGCGCAGCAGCGGCGGCATGATCTGGGCGTGCAAGAACTATGACGGTGACGTGATGAGCGACATGGCCGCCACGGCGTTCGGTTCGCTTGCGATGATGACGTCCGTGCTCGTATCGCCCAGCGGCAAATACGAATACGAGGCGGCGCACGGCACGGTCACGCGGCATTACTATCGCTATTTGAAAGGCGAGGAGACCTCGACGAATCCCACGGCGACGATCTTCGCCTGGAGCGGTGCGCTGCGAAAGCGCGGCCAGCTCGACGACATTCCCGCGCTCGTCGATTTTGCGGATCGTCTGGAAAAAGGCGTCCTCGACACGATCGCGCAGGGCGATATGACGGGGGACCTTGCGCTGATCTCCAAGTTGGAGGACGTGCATAAGCTTTCCACGGAAGCGTTTATCGACAAGATCGCCGAGAAACTCTGATCATTGCACGAAAAAAGCTCCGTAAACATTACGGAGCTTTTTTGTGTTGAAATTCGTTTCAGTCGCTTGAATCCGCCCAGGTGAACAGGAACGCATTTGGTGCGGGCACGACGACGTTTTGAAGCCGTTCGCTTTGCAGGAATAACTCGCGCGAGAAAAACAGCGGCGCGACGCCCGCGTCCGAAAGCAGCGCGGATTCGGCGGCGTGATATTGTGCATACTGTGCGGAAAATTCGCCCGCGTTCGCGGCGGCGGAAAGCGCGGCATCATAGGCAAGGGAGGAATAATGGGCGGCATTGGCATTCGCACCCGTCACAAAAGCGTTGAGAATCACGGAAGGACGATCGACGGCACATTCCCGCGTGACGATCGCGATATCGGCAGAGCCGTTTCGAAGCGTTTCGGAAAGCGTTTCGGCGTCGAGCCCTTCGGACTGCACGTCGATCGAAAGTCGTTCGTGCCAACACTGCGCAAGCGCCTTTGCGGCCGCGGCGTGCAGCGCGTTGCCCTTATCATAGACGATCGTGACCGTCGGAAAATCGGCGGGATCGGCGAAACCGGCGTCGGAAAGAAGTTGTTTTGCCAGAAGAAGATTCTCCGCATAGGCGGCGTCGCTGCAAAGAAGCGAGTCGGCGTCGTCACGGAAGGAAGATTTTTGCGAATCTGCGCTGCCGAACGCATCGGAAACGAGTCCGCCTGCGGGCATTCCCTGATCAAGCAGCGCCACACAAAGGTCGCTTTGACGGACGCTTAAAACAAACGCGCGGCGGACGGAAGCGTCGCAAAACAGGGGAGAGGCGTTGTTCAGCGCCGCGTAAGTCAGATCGTAGCTCGTGACGCCGGAAAGCCCGCTTTTGTCCACGCCGTAAAGCGCGGTAACGGCGTCCTGTCCGGGTGCGGCGGCAAAATTGATTTCTTCGCTTTCAAAAGCGTCGAATCGGTCGGTTTGTTCGAAAAAGCGAAAACGAAGCGTGTTGTTTGCGACGTTCTGCGAAAGATAATATTGATCGTTTCGCGCAAAGACGGTCTCGCTGTCGTCGAAGGAATAAACGGTATACGCGCCGTTTGTGACGATGTTCTTGTAATCGACGGCGCCGTTTTCGGGGAAATAGTCTTCCGCCAGATCTTCGCGCAGGGGCGAAAACGCCTGATGCGCCAAAATGCTGGACACGCGCCAGACGGGCTGCGCGAAGGTGACGCGAAGCTCGCTGTCGCTGACGGCTTCCACGCCGAGCGCGGAAGGATCGCTCCATCCTTCGAGGATCGAACCCGCGTTTTCGATCATCAAAAACAGGGACGCATACGGGCTCTGCGCATCGGGCGACACGGCGCGTCGCCACGCATAGACGAAATCCTGCGCGCGCACAGGCTCGCCGTCCGACCAGCGGGCGTCGCTTCGGATCGTGAACGTCCAAACGCGTCCCGATTCGTCGACGATTTCCGTCTCCGCTGCGCCGGACGCGACCGCGCCGGTCTCGTCATATCGATACAGCCCCTCGAAAAGATGATACACATAGGACTGATTGTCTCCGACGGCGTAAGCGGGGAGCATCGAATCCGGCTTTTCGCCGAGGCTGACGCTGACGCCGGTGGGCGTTTGAAGCGCGTCGTTCGCTGCCGCGTTCTGTTGTGAAGTCTTTTTCCCGCAGCCGAAAAGAGCACCGAAAAGCACGACGGCGACGAGCGAAAGACAAAGAAATTTCTTCATGCGACCCTCCGAATTATCGTTACCGAAACACGAATTAAGAATAGCACAAACGCGGCGCGGATTCAAACGCGGCAAAACCGGCGCAAAGCGTGTCGACACGGGAAAAGATTGACAAAAATGCAGAAAACGATTGACAAAGTATTCTTAGTAATTTAGTATGGATTCATAAACCCGACGAATTTGCTCGGAATAAGCGGCAGGGAGGGATATGGATGAAGCTTTCAACGCGGGGCCGCTACGGTCTTCGGGCGATGTTCCGACTGGCGCTGTGCGTCGGCGGCGAACCCGTGCCGCTGAACGCCGTGGCTCAGGCGGAGAACATCCCGGAAGCTTATCTGGAACAGCTCATGCCGACGCTCAAAAAAGCGGGACTTGTCCGAAGCGTGCGCGGCGCGCAGGGCGGTTATGTTCTGGCGCGCAGCCCGAATGAGATCTCCGTGGGCGATATTCTGCGCCCGCTGGAAGGGGACTTCGCGCCTTCGGCTTGCATGAGCGGCGACGGGCAGGACGTATGCGCCATGCAGGGCGTTTGCACGTCGCGGATCGTATGGGAACGTTTGAAAGACGGCATTAACGAAGTGATGGACGGCATCACGCTTTCGGATATGCTCAGCGACTACGACCGTTTGAAAGGTCGAACAGACGGGGAAGACATCGAACATATCGAAGATATCCAAAAGAACGATACCAACGGGAACGAAAGAAAAAACAAGGTAGGAGAACAACAAAATGGCTAAGACGATTTATATGGATCATGCCGCGACCACGCCCGTGGACCCCTCGGTCGCGCAGAAGATGCTGCCGTATTTTAC
>CAKTSO010000155.1 GCA_934613185.1 uncultured Clostridia bacterium
CGGCGGTTTTGCCCGCGTCGGTCTCAGCCATGGCTTTCTTCCTTCCTGCGGCGGCGCGCGATGACGATCAAAACGCCGACGGAACCGGCGGCGACCGCCGTCCACAGCGCGATTGTCAGCGTGTCCGAGGTCTTGGGCGACGGGGCAAGCGCGTCCGTGTCCGTGACCCACCAGCGAAAATCCGCGACGAGATCGCGGTTTTGGTATTCGTTCGTCACGCTCGTGTCGAGCGATGCGGTGATCTCATAGGTCAGCACGTCGGTTCCCGAGCCCGTCAGCGCGGTGTCGACGCTCTGCGGCATGTCGCGCATGAGCCCGTCGTAGAGCACTTCGCCGCCGGAAAGCACGACGCGCGCCTTCAGCACCTCGGCCAGCTTTTCGTATCCGGGCTGCACATCTGCGCGAAAATGCACCGTGACGGAAGCCTTTCTCGAAACCTCGACGCGGAACGTTTTTGTCTCGGCGTCGCCGGGGAACATGTTGCCGACGGAAAACGGCGTGTTGTCCTCCGCCTGTCCCTGATAAAGCGCGAGCGTCGCGCCGTTCGCCGTCGATGCTTCGCTCGGCGCGGCGAGAACGGGCGAACGATGGCTTCCATGCCAAAAAACACAGAAAAAAGCAAATACCGCCAGGAACAAGGCGGTTATTTTTCTGATTTTTTTACTTGCTTGCGATCGCCGCATGGATGACCCTCCCGCTGACTTGAACAGAGCCGAATTTGATTTATAGGCAAGTCGATGGAATTTAATATGTTGTCTTGAACGTGAAAACACAGAAAAACCGCGCGACAACCGGATAAAAGAATTGCAACAGGGCTTTCTGATGCTTTCAACTTCCGACAAAGTTACTATACAACGGTGCGGTTAAAATTGGAAGGGCTTTTTATAAAAAACAAGAGAACTTATGAAGCGGAAAAGACCGCGAAATCGCGGTCTTGAGGAGAATTCTCCGGAAAAAACGAGCGTCGGCGTTTTCAACGGTTGAGATTGTCTTTTTCTTCATCCGAAAGATTGTAGTCATCCGTGTTCTTTTTCCAGAGCCAGTTGACGCGGAGCTCTTCGCCCGCTTTGATCCTTCGGAAGTTTTCCAGATGCTTAAATAGCATAAACGGCACGCAGAAGGCGACGATGAGCGCGGTGATCGGGTCGTGATACACGACGGCCAGAACGATGGGAAAGACGACGGCCGTTTCCGCCGTGACGATGGCGATGTAATGCGTGAGCAAAAGCAGCACGCAGCCCAGCGCCAGCATGACAAGGAACACGCGCCAGTCGTAGGCAAGCATCACACCGCCGAGAGCCGCAAGCCCCTTGCCGCCGCGAAACCGCATCGTGACGGGATAAAGATGCCCCATGATGCAGGCGGAGCCCGCACAGACGGGAGCGAACGGAACCTCGGGGAACAGCGCGCCCGCGATGCGCATGGAGAAGAACGCCTTGAAGATGTCGATCAGGGCGACGATCACGCCCCAGCGCACCCCGAGAAGGATCGCCGCGTTCGACGCGCCCGCGTTCCCGGAGCCTTCTTTTTTGACGTTGTGTCCCTTCGCCTTGCCGAGCAGATAGGCGGGGTTGATGCATCCGAATGCATAGCCGATGAGAACAGAAAGAAAATATGCCATAAAATAAGTCCTTTTTTGCCGCAGAGCGGAAGAATCATTGTCGAACGATACATTATTATATCGGAAATAACGCCGCCGCGCCAATCCGCCGGCCGGGTTTTACGCGATATTTACGAAAACCGTTTCCGAAATCGGTCGGATTGAATGTTCGCATCCCCGTTTCGCCGCGTTTTTTCACCGAAAGTGTGGAGAAATGCGCGCGGCGCCCGCAAAACGGAGAAATCATGGTATAATCAGCTATCACTATCAGCAAAAAATCATTGCGGGAGGTGCTGTGCATGCGGACAAAATGGTTTCGGGTGCTTTTGCGGCGGCGGATCCAGGTCGCGCTGCTTTTGATTTTACAGATCGCGTTTCTGATCTGGCTTCTTTACGGCGGCGTGATCCAATCCCAGATTGTGGACGTTCTTTTGACGGTCGTCAGCTTCGCCGTGGCGCTGCATGTGGTCTCCAAGCGCGACAAGGGCGCGTATAAGATCGCATGGCTGTTTATCATTCTTCTGTTTCCGCTGGCGGGCGGCATCTTCTATCTTCTGTGCCATGTGCAGCGCTCCACGCGCCGCTTCCGCCGGGACATTGAGACGATCGACGGCAAGACGCGGCAGTCGTTTCTTCTTTGCGGCGACAAGCTCGGCAAGTTTTCGCAGGCGCATCCGCAGCAGGAGACGTCCGTGGCGTATTTGCAGCATTACGCCGGGTTCCCCGTGTTCGATCGCACGAAGACGCGCTATCTGACGCCGGGCGAGGAGTTTTTCCCCGTTCTTTTGGAAGAACTGGAAAAGGCGGAGCACTATATCTTCTTTGAATATTTCATCGTTCAGGAAGGCAAAATGTGGAACGCCATTTTGGACGTTTTGAAGCGCAAGGCGGCGCAGGGCGTCAAGGTGCGCGTGATGTACGACGACATGGGCTGTTTCTTCCTTCTGCCGAAGGATTATCGAAAAACGCTCGAGTCCTACGGCATCGAGTGCGCGGTTTTCAACCCCTTCCGCCCGCTTTTGACGGCCATGCAGAACAACCGCGACCACCGGAAGATTACGTCGATCGACGGCCGCGTGGCGTTCACCGGCGGGGCGAACCTTGCCGACGAGTACATCAACGGCTACGCCAAGCACGGCTATTGGAAGGACGCCTCCGTCATGCTCGAGGGCGAGGCGGCGTGGAGCTTCACGGTGATGTTCCTTCAAATGTGGGAGCTGGCGCGCGGCGTGCGCGAGGACGTCTCCGCTTATTATCCCTGGAAGGACACGCCCTGCGAGGTTTCCTCCGACGGCTGGGTGCAGCCCTATGGCGACAGTCCGATGGATGAGGAGCATGTCAGCGAGCATGTCTATATGCAGCTGTTCAACCGCGCCCGAAATTATATCTATATCAACACGCCGTATCTGATCCTGGACGACAGTATGCTTTCGGCGTTGGAATTGGCGGCAAAAAGCGGCGTGGACGTGCGCATCGTCACGCCCCATGTGTGGGATAAATACCTCGTACATATGACGACGCGCTCGTACTATGCCGATCTTCTTCGCGCGGGCGTGCGGGTGTATGAGTTCACGCCCGGCTTCATGCACGCAAAGACGGTCGTCTGCGACGACGAGGCGGCGACGGTCGGCACGGTGAACATGGATTTTCGAAGCCTGTATCTGCACTTTGAATGCGGCGTGCGCATGTACGAAAGCGCGGCGGTGGCTCAGGTTCGCGACGACTTCTTGAAGACGTTGGAGGTCTGCCACGAAATGACGCTGCCCGAATGCGAGGTCGGCGCGCTGCGCGGCGTCGGCCGGCAGATCCTGCGCCTGTTCGCACCGCTGATGTGACGAAAAAACGGCGCCGCGAAACCGGCGCCGCCGCAGACGGTGATTTATAATGGTGATTTATAATTAGGAAACGTTCGGACGCGCCCGATATATGCGGAAGATCCCGCGAAGGGCGCGTTTTGTTGTCAAAGTGTGGGCATTGTGCTATAATGTTACGCGGTATTCGCTGCCCCGAAACGGGCGGCGAAGAAACAGGAGTGAAGGAGTCAGGACGCATCCATGAAACAGATCCTGCACAAATATCAATTTTTGTTTGAAGAACTGGTAAAGCGCGACTTCAAAAAACGCTATAAGCGCACGTCGCTGGGCATGCTGTGGAGCATGCTGTCGCCGCTGATGCAGCTTTTGGTGTTCAATTTTATTTTCAGCCATTTCTTCGGCGGGGATGTGCCGCATTATACGGTCTATCTTTTTGCGGGCGTCATGCTCTACACCTATTTTACCGAGGCGACGACGCAGGGCATGAGCGCGCTGATGGACAATGCGGACATCATCACGCATATCAATATTCCAAAGGCACTGTTTTTGATCTCCAAGAACATGGCGGCGCTGATCAATTTCGGGCTGACGTTTTTGGTGTTTTTGATCTTTGCGCTGATCGACGGCGTGACATTTACATGGAAGTTCTTCCTTCTTCTGTATCCGATCGCCTGTTTTGTCTGCTTTAATATCGGCGTGGGATTCATTCTTTCGGCGCTTTATATCTTCTTTAAGGATATGAAGTATATTTACAGCATCGTTACGAT
>CAKTSO010000156.1 GCA_934613185.1 uncultured Clostridia bacterium
TGAAACGGCGCAAGGAGCGGACGACTCCGCGGAAGACGCCGCGAAGGAGCCGGACGCTCCGGCGGAAACGACGGAAGCGGCCGGAGAAACGGAAGCGACGGAAGAGACGACGCAGGATGGGGACGCGCAGGCATGACGCGCGTCGGCGAAAAACAAAAACAGATCGTTGCGCGCTTTGCTGCGGCGGGGCTGGATTCCCCGGCGCAGCAGGCGCGTCTTGTGCTTGAAAATGTTTTAAAGATCGAGTCGCTGACACTGCCGCTCGTGCGAGACGATGCGATGGACAAAGAAGACGAGGCGCGCGCGGAACGGATGACGTGCGCTCTCGTTTCGGGGCAACCGCTTGCCTATGTGCTTTCGTCGCAGCCTTTTTTGGATCTTTCGCTGTACGTCGCACCGGGCGTGCTGATTCCGCGGCCGGAGACGGAAGAGTTGGCGCTCTGGGTCATCGATGCATTGAAACAAAAGCCGGACGCCCACGTTCTCGACCTTTGCACCGGCAGCGGCGCGCTGGCGCTTGCGATCAAACACGCATGCCCGCAGGCGCGCGTCGTCGGCAGCGATTTGTCGGACGACGCGCTTAAAATCGCCGAGGAAAACGCGCGGCGGCTTCAATTGGACGTGACGTTTCAAAAAAGCGACCTGTTTTCCGAACTTGACGGCACGTTCGATCTGATCGTCAGCAATCCGCCGTATATCCGAACGGCGGACTGCGCGCATCTTGCGCCGAACGTGCGCGATCACGAGCCGATGATGGCGTTGGACGGCGGCAGCGACGGGCTGAATTTTTATCGCGCGATCGCGAAAGAAGCGCCGCGGCATTTGAACGCGGGCGGCTGTCTGTTCTTCGAAGTCGGATTCGATCAGGCACGGCAGGTCGCGGAACTTTTGGAAAACGATTTTAATGATGTGAACGTTCGGCGCGACATGGAAGGGATCGCCCGCATGGTGATGGGACGGAAAAAGGGGGGCGCGCGATGAGCGATCTTTTGCAGCAGACGAAAAAACTGTGTGAACGCTACGCGCAACTTTCCGAAAAGACGGCCGACCCCGCGGTGATCGCCGATCAGGCGGCGTGGCGGGAGCTTATGCGCGAACACGCGTCGCTTGCACCGATCGTGGAACAGGTGCAGGTTTTAAAAGACGCATATGCGCGGCGCGATGAGGCGCGAGCGCTCTTAAACGAAGAAAAGGACGCGGCGCTTTGCGAACTTGCGCGCGAAGAACTTTCGGAGGCGGACGGGACGATTGATCGGACGGAAGACCGCATTCGAAGGCTGCTTTTGCCAAAAGATCCGAACGATGAAAAAAACGTCATGCTCGAGATCCGTGCGGGCGTCGGCGGGGAAGAGGCGGCGCTTTTTGCGGGCGATCTGCTCCGCATGTACGCCCGCTATGCCGAGCGCACAGGCTGGCGCGCGCAGGTGATGAGCCTGCAGGAGACGGGCATCGGCGGCGTCAAGGAGGCGGTTTTGCAGATCGCCGGGCGCGGCGCGTATTCCCATTTGAAATTCGAAAGCGGCATTCATCGGGTGCAGCGGATCCCGGCGACGGAGTCCGGCGGGCGCATCCATACCTCCGCGGCGACGGTGGCCGTGCTGCCGGAGGCGGAGGACGTGGAGGTGAAGATCAACCCCGCCGACCTTCGCATCGACACCTATCGATCGGGCGGCGCGGGCGGCCAGCACGTCAACAAGACCGAGTCGGCGATCCGCATCACGCACATCCCGACCGGCATCGTCGTCTCCTGCCAGAACGAGCGCAGTCAGATCCAAAACCGCGAGACGGCAATGCGGATTTTGCGCAATCGGCTGTATGAGTATTACGCGCAGCAGGAAAGCGAGAAGACGACCATGAGCCGCCGCGGGCAGGTCGGCTCGGGCGACAGAAGCGAGCGCATCCGTACTTATAACTATCCGCAAAGCCGCGTGACGGATCATCGGATCAACTTTACCTGTTATCAACTGGAGCTGTTTATGGACGGCGACATGGAAGAAATGATCGACGCGCTGATGCTCGCCGACGAAACGGCGCGCCTTGCGCAGTCTTTGGAGTGAGAATATGAAAACACAGATCATTACGGCGGACGACGCGGCGGGCATGGCGCGCGCGGCGCAGCTTTTGCGCGAGGGCGAACTTGTCGCGTTTGCGACGGAGACGGTGTACGGGCTCGGCGCGGACGCGATGAACGCGGAAGCCGTCAAAAAAATATTTGCGGCAAAGGGGCGCCCGGCGGATAATCCGCTGATCTCCCATATCGTGGAAAAGGATCAGCTGAAAGACTTGGTAGGCTCGGTGCCGCCGATGGCGAAAAAGCTCATGGACGCGTTCTGGCCGGGGCCGATGACGCTGATTTTTCCGAAAGGAGACCGCGTGCCCGATGCAACGACGGCGGGACTTTCGACCGTCGCCGTGCGGATGCCGAGTCATCCCGCGGCACAGGAGCTTCTGCGCCTTTGTCGCATCCCCGTGGCCGCGCCTTCGGCCAATCTTTCGGGTAAACCCAGTCCAACGACGGCGTGCGACGTACTTGCCGATATGGACGGCCGCATCCCGATGATCGTGGACGGCGGCCCCTGCGGCGTCGGCGTGGAGTCCACCGTCGTGGATTGCACGGGGCAGAGGGCAAAGATCCTGCGGCCCGGCGGCGTGACGCTGGAAATGCTGGAAGACGTGCTCGGTAAAGGGAACGTCGACGTGCATCAGGCGGTGCTGCATCCGCTGGAAAGCAATGCGCAGGCGGCCTCGCCCGGAATGAAGTATAAGCATTACGCGCCAAAAGCGCAGGTACGCGTGATCGAGGGCGCGCATGCGGCGGCGCGCATCTGCGAATTGTACGACGAAGCCGTAAAACAGAATCGACATGTCGTGATCTTTTCCGTGGAAGAAGAAAGGCTCGCTTTCGGAAATCGGGATTTCTACGCCTGGGGCAGCACGGCGCAGCCGGGCAGCGTGGCGCAGCATCTTTTCTCGGCACTGCGCGAGGCCGACCGCATGGGGATGGATCTTGTGCTGTGCCACAGCGTCGAGACAAGCGGCGTGGGTCTTGCGGTGATGAACCGCCTTCTGCGCGCAGCGGGATTTGACGTCGAAGACGCGACGTGATCGATCGAAACCTTGTGTCAGGCGGCGCGATGGAGTATAATCAATACAAAGTCTTTGAAAAAGGAGAATCGGTAAATGGACGTAATCAAGGCCGGCGCGCGTCCGCTTTGCCCGGAGGAAGTGTGCGTGGGCACGCCGATCGTTCTGGCGAGCGACAACGCGGGTTATGAACTGAAGCATTATGTCGAGCAGTATCTGGACGCCTGCGGCGTGGAGTGGATCGACTGCAACCCCGAAGAGGGCGTGGCGAAGCACTATCCCGAATGGGCGCACAAGGCGGCGCAGACGATCATGGAGGGCAAAGCCAAAAGCGGCATCCTGATCTGCGGCACGGGCATCGGCATCGGCATTGCGGCGATGAAATGCCCCGGCATTTACGCGGCCCGCTGCGACGACGCGGTCACGGCGCGCCTTGCAAGACAGCAGCTCGACGTCAATATGCTGACGTTCGGTCAGCGCGTCACCGGCTTCGGCGTCGCGCTGGAGATGGTCTATGAATTCCTTCGCACGCCCTTTGACGAGGCCAACCGCGAAAACATGCGGCGGATCAAAGCGGCGGAAAAACAGTTTCTCAAGGAGGCGGAGTGACGATGAAAATTGCGATCGGTTCGGATAACAACGGTTATGTTTTGAAAGAGTCTTTGAAGCAGCTTCTGCTTGGCATGGATATCGACGTCGTCGACGTCGGAACGACGGTCTTCGAGGCGGTGAAAATCGACGAAGCGCCGCTTGCCGTGGCGAAAATGGTCGCATCGGGCGAGGTCGAGCGCGGCATTTTGATCGACGCGACCGGCGCGGCGTCTGCGATCATCGCCAACAAAGTGCCCGGCATCCGCGCGGCGCAGGTGGGTGATTATTATTCCGCGCGCCTGACCAAGGCGCACAACGACGCCAACATCCTTTGCTTCGGCGCGGGTGTCGTGGGGCACACCACGGCGGCGGAATGCGTCAAGATCTGGCTTGAGACGGAAGTCATGGGCGGCAATCATCCGCTTCGATTGGAAATGATCCGTCAGCTGGAAGAAAAATACGCCAAATAAGGAGAACGCCATGATTGCAATCGGGTGCGACC
>CAKTSO010000157.1 GCA_934613185.1 uncultured Clostridia bacterium
GCGTCAAACAGGTCGATTTGAGCGAATACGCCGTCGTGGAGGAAGTGACGGTGATGATGAACGCGGGCGGCTATGTCAAGCGCATCCCCGCAAAGACGCTGCCGCGCACGGGCGCTGCTGCAGAAACCGCTGCAAAAGAGAGCGACGCAGTGCGCTTTACGCTGCGTACGGCGACGGATAAGCGCCTGATGTTCGTTACGAATCTCGGCCGCTGCTATCGCGTGGACGTGTCCGACGTGCCGGACGGTACAAAGGCGCGTGAGCGCGGCAAGCTTGCCTCAGCGCTGTGCGGTGGGTTCGACAAGGACGAAACCGTCGTTGCGATCCTGCCGATGCCGGAGGAAAAGGCGGAAGGTTCGATTTTGATGATGACGCGCCTGGGCATGGCAAAGAGAAGCCTTCTGTCGGAATACGTCGTGCGAAGCCGCAAATTCCCGGGCATCAGCCTGAAAAAAGGCGACGAGGTTATCGACGTGCAGATCGATCCGCATACAAAAGAGCAGTCGCTTTTGATGATCACGCGCCGCGGCATGAGCATTAACATCGATCCCGAACTGATTGGCGCGACGGGGCGCACGACGGCGGGTGTTCACGTCATCTCGCTGGAGGCGGGAGACGAGACGATATTCGCGAGGCTTCTGCACGGCGAAGGCGAGATTGCATTGTTTACCGATCGTGGTTATGCCAAGCGAATGCTTGTTACGGATTTCGAAATGCAGGGCAGAAACGGCAAGGGTGCGCGCGTCTTCCCGTTCAAACAGGGGGCGGCGCCGGGCAGCTGTGTCGCGGCCGCGCTCCATGTCACGCAGCCGCGCGAACTGCGCGTCGTGCAGAAAAAGAGCATGCCGGAGCACATTCATTCGGAGGCGATTCCGATCCAGATGCGCACGGATAAAGGCGTTCCCGTCGTAATGGCGGTGATGGACGACGTTGTGGAGCGCGTCTGGTAATTGTAAACCAATTGACAAGTTTACAATAAAACAAGAACATAAAACAAGAATAATAGAAGGCGGGAACACTGCGTTTCCCGCCTTTTGCCGTGTCCGACGGTAAGGCGAAAAGAGATATCGTGAGCTTTGATTTGCGGCATGCGGAAAAACGTCACAGCGGCGATTGCGCGCTTTCTTTGATTCTTAATAATGAGCAATGCGCTGCTGCGTGGAAACGACAATGATTCGACAGATTGCGCAGAGGGGAATGGGACGATTCGTAAAGAAGGCTGAACCGCATACGCCGGAACGAAGCGCGGCGGCATTTTAACGTAGCCAAAGTGAAGCCGGTTCTTTTAACTTCGGTATCATCTGCGCCGACAGCTGCGCTTTATGCCGCGCATTTTTATAAGCGCTCTCATATTCGTTCGGCGTGGTTCGGGAGCATGCCGAGCGCGGGAGATGAATAGAGTATGTGGCACATACGAACGAAGACCCGACAGAAAATCGGACTTGATAGATTGACAGGATTGACTTAGAACAATATGGAAAGTTTTTTCAAAAAAAAGAAAAAAGGTGTTGACAGATGTCCCTAAAAGCCCTATACTAACACCTGTCGCCAAGATGACGACGCAGTGATCTGCGGGCGTGGCGGAATGGCAGACGCGCTGGATTTAGGTTCCAGTGTCCAAAAGACGTATGAGTTCAAGTCTCATCGTCCGCACCATTCAAAAGTTTGCGTATGCGGGAATAGCTCAGTGGTAGAGCACTGCCTTGCCAAGGCAGGGGTCGCGAGTTCGAATCTCGTTTTCCGCTCCATTTGCGGGTGTAACTCAATGGTAGAGTTCCAGCCTTCCAAGCTGGCTACGTGGGTTCGATTCCCATCACCCGCTCCATGCAAACGTTTGGGCTAATAGCTCAGTTGGTAGAGCACCTGACTCTTAATCAGGGTGTCCCGGGTTCGAGTCCCTGTTAGCCCACCAAAAACCAAATTTGCCGCGTCCCAAGCGGCCCACCAAAATACCATCGTGTGGTTTCCCAACCTAGCAAGGCACGATGGTATTTTTGTGTTTTCACGTCCTTTCCGGTGCTTTTTTGAGTGTAGCATGGTTGTTTGTCACGGTCAAGCCCTTAGATGACAAATGTTTGTCACGGTATCCATATGTGTTGGTCACGGGCGGTTTGGTGTCAAAATCGACTATGGAAGTTCTTAGAAGTTTGTAGAAGTATAAGTATCATATGTTTGTCGCGGTGATTTTTGCGATTTGAGGGCAGGATGGCGCGTCGCGCGGGGAAATACCCGTCTGAGACGTCAAAAACGCCCCAGCCGCCAATTTTGGCGCATATGTGGCGGGTTTGGGGCGCGTCAGACGGTTTCGGCGGCCTGACCGGCGGTTTCGCGCGGCACGGCGGCGTCCAAAAGGGCGCCGTGGGGCAGTTCCAGCCCCGTCTCGAGACGGCCGAGGGCGATACTGTCGGGCGGGTGGTCGCCGCGCTCGTAGCGCTGGAGCGTGCGTAGCGAGATCCTCGAGCGTATCGCAAGATCGATCTGCCGCAGGCCGCGGCGTCGCCGCAGCGTGCGCAGCTCTTTTGCCAGATTTTCGCCGAGCTGCACTTCGCTTGTAACGATTTTATGCATTTTCAGCATCACCTTTCATATTTATATATGCGTTTGACTTTATTTTACCATTATACCTAAGTGACGTCAACCGAAAGCGGCGGTTTTTGCTGACGCCCCCCTTGGAGGGGGGATCGGAGCTATCAAGTTACCAGCAAGTTACCAGCAAGTGAGTCGCCCCCCCCCTGGAGGGGGGGATCGGGGGGGGTGGGCAGCCGGGCAAGGGATCGGCAGCCGGGCGGCGCATTGCGCCGCGGGGCGGTCGCCAGGACGCCGACGCCGGACGAGGACGCAGCAGGACGCCGGGCGATTGCCGGAGCGGTCGCGCGCACGCCCTCGGCGGGCGCGCGGGCAGGGGCGGCACCGACGACGTCGACCGACATCGCACCCAGACGTCTGGGTGCGCTCGTCGTCGGCGGGAGGTAGGATGCCGGGTAGGTCTGGCAGCCTCCTTGACAGCGTAGCGGCCTTGGCAGGCAGCGACGGGGCAGGGGAGGGGCAGCGCAGGACGCGTAGGCAGCAGCGACGTCAGGCGGGCGGGAGAGATCTACGGGGCGCACCGTAAGCGGAGCGCCGCCGCGGATGGCGTAGCGCACCCCTGTGTGCCGAAGCCAGCCGCGAGCGGGTAGGGGCGTGTACCCACGGCAGGGGCAGCGGGAACCAAACTGGCGGCAGCGCAGCGGGACAAACGCCCTGGACGATGGCACTTTGTGAGGGCAGAATTTGTGCAAGGGCTTTTTGCGGGGCAAAAAGGCCCGGCCCGACGGCTTGCCGTCGTGGAGCACGTTTCCGCCCCCCGGTGCTTTCAATCCTACAGATTCCTGCGAGGCGGCTTTGCCGCCGTCCGAAGCGGCGTTTTCGCAGAGCGAGGACGCCGCGCACGGCGCGGGGCAGCGCGCCGCAGGCGCGCGCGGGGGGCGAAATTCGGGCTACATTTTTGCCAGTTGGCGGCGGCACTCGGCAACTTCCGTTTTCGACGGCGCACGAATGAGTTGCTCCGGCGAGGGACGGCAGCGGCTTCTTGCAGCACGCAGGAGCGCGGGGCCGTGTGGATGGGCGGCGGCCGTGCGCCCCGATACGATCTCTACGGATTCTGGGGCCGCGGGCGTCGCACGTCCACGCGCCCCGCGCGTCGAGATACCAGCGACGAGCGGCTTGGGCGTTGTGCGCAGCGCCCCGCCGTACGGCCGCAACGGCGGCACCGGAGCGCCCGGCATCGGACGGCTCGCGGCGCGGCGAGGGAGGCAGGCAGCAGCGGCGACGACCGCACGCAGGGGCGCACAGCCGCCCCGTCCGCGGGCGGGCGCCGCAGGCGCGCACGCAGCAGAGCGCCCCAAAAACAAAGACGCCCCGCCGGAAGCGGGACGCCTGTCTTGTGCTTATGAGGCTTATGAGGGAATTTGCGCAGCTCGTACCCTTGTACTTTACACGAACTTTTGTTTGTCGTCAAGGTGGATAAGGCAGAAAATTGAATCATAAGCGTCTTATCTATCTGTGCTTTTGCCGAAAAAATCCCTACTTATGGGATGAGTAGTAGTAAGTAAGTAGTAGCAGTAGTAAGCAGCAGTAGTAGCAGTGGCAATGAAGGAGTAACGTATCTAAGAAGCTACGATAGAAAGA
>CAKTSO010000158.1 GCA_934613185.1 uncultured Clostridia bacterium
CTGCGAGGACTGCGGACAGGCCTGCAACGCGGACGGCTCTGACTGCATGAGCTACACTGCGGGAACGGGCCAACATACGCCCGGCACGCAGCACGATCCCGATTACACGACCTGCGGCGGCGGTTACACGACCGCATACTATGACTGCAAAGACTGCGGACAGGCCTGCAACGCGGACGGTTCCGACTGCACGAGTTGGCAACAGGGAACGGGCAGCCATCTGCCCGGCGTATATCATGATCCCGATTACAACGCCTGCATGGGCGGCTTCACGACGGGTTACTATGACTGCATGGACTGCGGACAGCCCTGCAATGCGGACGGCTCCGACTGTACAAGCTACAGCGCGGGCGCGGGCAGGCACACGCCGGGCACGCGTTACGACGCCGACTATAGCCCCTGCCAGGGCGGCTTTAAGACTGTGCACTATAGCTGCGACGTCTGCAGACAGTGGTGCAATGCAGACGGCTCCGACTGCACGAGCTGGGACGAAGGAACGGGCGTGCATACGCCCAGAAACTGGCGGTATGACGCCGACTATACGGTTTGCGGCGGCGGATTTAAAGTTCCGTATTATAACTGCATGTACTGCAACGCTGTCATCGATGAAAACGGTCAGGAAGTCAGCTGGTCTGCGCCGACGGTGGACGAACACACGCCGGGTGCGCGGCACGAGGCCGATTACACGCCCTGCGGCGGCGGGGTTAAGTCTGAGTATTATGATTGCGCGATCTGCGGACAGTGGTGCAATGCGGAAGGTTCCTGGCCGGACTGGGATCCGGGCACGGGCATGCACACCCCGGGAAGCGTCAAACATCCTGCCGACTATACGATCTGCGGCGGCGGCTGCACGGAGTCGTATTATGACTGCACGGTCTGCGGCTCGCCCTGCGACGCGGACGGCACGGGCTGCTGGCATCCGGGCGAAAACGGGAAGCATACGGTGGTCGCCGTTCCCGCAAAGGCCGCGACGGAAACCGAAGACGGCTACAAGGCGCATTGGAAGTGCACGGTCTGCGGCGCGCTGTTCTATGATGCGGAGGGCTGGGTTCCGATTGACGACTTCGATGACATTAAGATCGAAAAGCTGACGCGCACGAAGATCAGCACGGGTCTAGCCGAAGTCCCCGCGGGCGTTGCGAACAAGTATTCCACGGTCGAAGAGGTCAACAACGCCATGTTCCGCGCGTCGGTCGCGGCGAACAGCAACCTTTCGTCCGCGAACACGAACAGCGTCCTGATGGACGTCGAATTGCAGGTGAAAAATTCCGACGGAACCTGGACGAAAGTCGACCTGGAGGATTTCCCGGCCGAGGGCGTGGAGGTGCTTCTGCCGTATCCCGACGGGACGGATGCGAACAGCCACACGTTCGCCGTGACGCACATGATCACAGCGGGCAGCCGCGCGGGGCAGATCGAAACGATGCGTTATACGGCCGAAAAAGATGGCCTGCGCGTGCGCTTCATGAGCCTGTCTCCGGTCATGATCGCCTATCAGCAAAAAGACGCGGTCGTCGATCCGACGCCGGATCTTCCCGCAAAGACGGGCGACGACCCGAAATTTGTTCTGTGGATCGCGGCGGCGGTCGTGCTCGGCGCGGCGGGCATTGCGGGCGCGCTGATGTTCCGCAAAAAAAGAACGCAATTATGAACCGATTCAATGGAGACGTGATCATCGCGAACGCGGAGCTGCAATGAGCGTTCAAAAGCAAAAGAGCGGGACGTCGATTTTACATCGACGTCCCGCTCTTTTTTTCATATGCGAAAAGGAGCGGTCCACCGCGTCAACGGACGAACATCGCTTATTCTATCCGCAACATCCGATATCCGATGCCAATGTGCGTTTGTATGTACTGCTGCCCGTCTTTCCCATTTTCCAGTTTTTTTCGCAGAGTCGCCATAAATACGCGCAAAGATGCAATATCGTTTTCCCAACTGCTGCCCCAAATCTGCTGCGTGATATAGGTGTGCGTCAGAACCTTGCCTACATTTTTGGAGAGCAGGCACAGCAGCTTGTATTCGATGGGCGTCAAGTGCAGTTCTGTGGCGTCAAGATATGCACAGCCTGCCGCATAGTCGATTTTCAGCGCACCGTTCGTAAAAACCGGGGACTCCTGCGCCGTGTCGGTTTTCATTAACGCCAATCTTCGCTGTGTCACCCGCAGCCGCGCCAGCAGTTCGTCCACGGAAAACGGCTTGGTAAGGTAATCGTCCGCTCCGGCATCCAACGCCATGATTTTGTCGGAATCTTCTGTTCTGGCGCTGATCACAATGATCGGCATATTCGACCATGAGCGGATGTTTCGGATGATCTCCACGCCATCCATATCCGGGAGCCCGAGATCAAGCAGCATAATATCCGGATGGTGAGACAAGGCTTCCATCACGGCGCTTGCGCCGTTTTGCGCCGAAAGATATCTGTATTCGTGGGTTTTCAGCGTCGTCGTGATCAGGTTGCGCACAGGCGTATCATCTTCGACAACAAGGATAAGCGGCCGATTCATTCAGGTTCACCTCACTGAGTGGTAATGGAAAGGAAAAGATACAGCCGTGCGGCAAATTGTCTTTCAGCGTCATTTCACCATTGTGTGCATGAATGATGGATTGACAGAGCGTAAGCCCAAGGCCAAGGCTGCGGCGGCTGTCGCCGATCGAATTGCCGCCGGTAAAGAACATTTCAAAAACACGTTTCTTTAATTCATCCGAGATGCCGGGACCGTTATCGCTGACGCAAAGTTCAACTGCATCATCGCGGCGCAGTACAGTTATCCGGATACACGAGCCTGCCGGAGTATATTTGATCGCATTGTTTACAAGATTGACGAGCACCTGTATGATAAGCCCGGCATCCACTCGCACCAGCAATGGTTCGTTGCCGCAATTTACCGTGATCCGATGCTCCGAACTTTTGCGGTCAATATGGCGAAGCGCTTCCGAGATGATGTCCTCCAGAACCTGATCGGATAAATTCAGCCTTATGCTGCCATCCGCTATTTTTGTAATGGAGAGCAAATTTTCCACAAGCTCGGTTAACCATTGAGAGTCGTCGTATATGTCGTTAAAAATACGCTGTCGAGTTTCTGCATCCAAAGCATGATAGCTGTGCAGCAGCGTGTCGGCGTTGCCGGAAATGGAGGTCAGCGGAGTCCTGAGATCATGGGAAATCGAGCGCAGAAGGTTGGCGCGAAGCTGTTCGTTTCTTGCAAGGACGGCGACTTCTTCCTTTTCTCTGGCGTTGCGCAGATTATCCAGCGCCAAGGCACATTCGCCGAGAATAGACAATGAAATGCTTGATTCAAAGGTGTCCAGCGGCTTGTCTGCGATGGAGATGCCGATTACCCCGTAGGCCTGCTGCTGTGTCCGAATGGCAAGATAAAGATATTTCGCTTTTGTAAAATGCGTTGTGGTCGCTCCGGCGCGTTTGCGGTTCTGCCAAACCCAACGGACGACGTCCGGTTCCTGTTCGGCGTCCGGGATATTGTGCGGTAAACTGCCGTCTGCGGGATAAAAAGTTCCTGGCAGCAGCACACCGTCTTGCGCGGGATAGATCAGAATATTGCGCTGCACAAGACGCTGCATATGCGTGGCGGTCATCTGATAGATATCCACGGAAGTCACGGCTTTTTGCAGCTGCTGATTCGTGTCAAATAAGATCCTGGTGCGGAAAGCATCCCGCGCGGACAGCTGTGCATGGGCTTTCAGCTTTGCGGCCAGGGTTCCGGTCAAAAGCGAGATGCCCAGCATGATTGCAAATGTTATGGGGTATCCGCGGCCATTCGCCAATAAAGACAGGCGAGGCTCCGTCAGAAAGTAGTTGAACAGGATCACACTCAAAAAAGACGCCAGAATGCCGCAAGGATAGCCGCTGGTGAAAATGGAGGTCAAAAGGACGCCCAACAGATAGACGGCAATAATGTTAGCGTCCGTATAGCCTAAACGGAAGAACACCCACCCGATCGCGGTCGCCGTTCCCAATATGCCGAATGTCAGCAAAAGCTCCCGCATTGTCGGAATGGTCGGATGTATGATCGCAGCCGATTTTTGCCGGTATTTTTTATAAATATCCGCATCGGGGATAATATGAACATCAAGTCCCGGAGCAAGCT
>CAKTSO010000159.1 GCA_934613185.1 uncultured Clostridia bacterium
GATCAGGCAATCCGCGCTTTTTTGCTGCATCCAAAGCCGCCGATTTGACGGATTGAATGCAAATTTTGCTCTTTTTCGCAAATCCGTTTCCTTTACGTTTTTGCGAAATCGAATACCGTTATTTTTCGGATTGGATCAGCGCCAGCACCTGTGCCGCCGCGTCGGCCGCAGCCTCCTGAAGTGTCACGTTCGCGCCGCCCGCCACGCGCACGCGGCATTTGCCCACCGGCACGACGACCTTGAATGCGTCGCTTCGCGCAACGCACGCGGCCATCTTCTCCGAAAGCTCTCCCATCATCGAATCCGCCAGCAAAATGCCGATCGGCCCGGCAATGACGTCCGCCTTTTTTGCCATGACGCAGACGGCGTTCTCCCCCGTCGCGCCGCAGTCCGCGCCCGCTTTTAACATTGCGCTCGTGGCAAGAGAATTCGTCCCCACCGCGGCGATCGTGTGCCGTCCCGGCTCGATCTGCGGGCGCAGCCGCTCGATGATCTGGCGGCCGATGCCGCCGCCCTGTCCGTCAATCACTACAATCAGCATGAATTGTCTCCCTGTTTCCCGTCGTTATGTCCTTTAGATCACTTCGTCTTCGCGCAGCGCGATCTGTTCGGGCTGTTTATCGATCCGCCAGCCGAGGCGTCGGAACGCGATCACCGCAAAGACAAGCGCCGCCGCGCAGAACGCCGACATGAACAAAAAAATCCTCGGTTCGGAGCCTGCGCCCCATGCGCCGAGCCACACGCCGCCGAGCATGCTGCCCGCGATGCGCCCGACGGACGACATGATCATGTTCATCATCGCCTGCCCGCGCGCGTGAAGCTGCTCGGGAACGGCCTTTTGGATATAGACCGCGATGGCGTAGATCAAAATTCCCCAGGTGAACGGCTGCGTAAAGAACTGCACGCCGATCAAAACGGGAATGGACGTAAACAGGCCCGTCAAAAGCCAGCGCACGGCCGCGGCAAGCACGCAGAACAAAATGAGGTTGATGATGCCCGTTTTTTTGATGATCTTATGGCTGACGATGAAAAGATAGATCTCAAGCACCGACCCGAGCGCCGAGTTGATCCCGATTACGCGCTCCGACGCGCCGAGGCTGTCGCGCAGATAATTGGAAAAATTCGCCGTGCTGAAGCCGTAGGTCATCGAGACGACGAACGCCACGATGATCATGACCGTGAACCACTTGTCGCGAAACAGCGCGACGACGGGCGTCTTTCCCGTTTCTCTGCGGCTGCCGCCCGCCACGCGCGGCACGAACAAAAGCGCCGCGAACAAAAGCGCCAGATCGGCAAAATAGACGTAGAAGATCGTCTTCGTCCCGCTTGCGCTTTTGTCGATCAAAAGCCCGACAACATACGCCATGACGACGAACGAAGCCGTCCCCATCGTGCGGATCATGCCGTAATTGACCGGCGGCCGTTCCCTTGATAAATACTCCAGCGAGATCGTGTCGATGATCGGCAGCATGGGGTTTTGGAAAAACGCGTAGAGCATCAGCGCCAGCGTCACGAAGATCGTCGCGCGGTAAGGCCGAAGCGCCGCGGGCAGGACGCGATCCGTAAACTGAGAATCCGCCGCCAGGAACAGCGCCGTCGCCACGAAAAGCCCCGCCGTCAGGATCATCATGACGTGGACTTTGTTGCGGCTTTTGTCCGCCGCCGCGCCCCAAAGCGTCTGCGTCAGCATGGACACGAGCGGCCCGATGGACAGCAAAACGCCGCGCTGCGACGCCGTGAACGACATGTCCGTCAAAAACAACGGCATAAAGGTCTGATACAGGGCGTTGCATGCATGAACGGCAGCGAACATCACAAACAGCGCCGCGATTTCCCGCTTCTGGCTTTTCATGGGTTTTCTCCTAAAATGAGAATCGTTGCCGTCATTATAACCGATTGCCGCGCCGCGTTCAATGACCCGCGCGCTTTTTGTCTTTTTCTCGCACACTCTGCCTCATTTTGTTTTTAACGCAAAAGGGACGTTTGATTCAAATCAAACGTCCCTTTTTTCAATTGCATTTATACCGTCTTTTTCCGGCGGATCAGCGCCGCCGCACCGAAGGCCGCAAGCGCCGTTGCCGCCATGCAGATCCACAGCGCGGGATTGCCGCCGTCGCCCGTCTTCACAGGTGCATCGACCGCTTCCCAGACAGCGTAAAGCGTCGTGTCGGCGTCAAATTCCACCATCTGCCCCGCCGTATAGGCAACCTTGCCGTCTTTCGTCAAACTCCAGCCGCGGAACGCATAGCCGGTTTTCGAAGGCACGGCATCGGTAATGACAAAGCTCGCCTTGCCGTCGATCAGCGACGCTTGTGCCGCCGCGGGTGCACCCGTGCCGCCGTTGGCATCATACGTCAACGTCACAAGAGTTTCCGGCACGCCCCAAACCGCGTAAAGCGTCGTATCTTCGGTGATCGTGATGCTCGAAAGCAGACCCTTGCCGTATTCGGCAGCGCCGTCCGGCGTCGTGCTCCAGCCAAGGAAGATATGATCGTCGTATTGAGGTTCGATCGCACTGATGCTGAACACGGCCTCGCCCGCCGTCGTCTTCTGCGTCGTCGCCGCAGGCGCACCCGTGCCGCCGTTGGCGTCATACGTCAGCGTGTATTCCGTAAGCGGAACCATCAGTGTTTTGCAGTTATTCGCGGGAATATAGAATGCAACCGGCCCGACGCCGCCTTCGATCTTGCCCGTGGTATTCAAATACTCGCCTGCGGCAAATTTCGCCGCGTCGAGCACGCCCGTTCCCCTCAGCGTCATCGGATTGGTGACAAGTTCGCCGATATGCGCCTTCCAGTCGTCCTTCAGCCGCACCGTAGCCGTCAGCGTGCTGCCGCTGCCCGTCACGGTATCCACTTCAAAGATCGGGCTGGTAAAGACATAGTCGCCCGCACCGGTTTTCGCCGTCAAGCGGGGATCAAGCTGCACGACAAACGTCATACGAACGTTCTCGTTGTTCAGTTGATCTTTGAGCAGCGCGATCTGGCTTGCCAGATTCTGCGACATGGTATACGTCGCCGTATAAGGCACATCGTAACTCGTCGCACCCTCCCGTTCAAACAGTTCCGCAGGGCCTTCGATCGTCACGCTTCCGTCGTCGCGCGTGGGCTGCACCAGTGCGACCGCATAGCCGTTTTCGCCCGTCAGGGGCAGTTCAAACGAAGCTTCGCTTTCGTCATGCCGCGCCGTGTAGATCATGGCATCGCCGACAGGCGCGCCGTTTGCATCCACGGGGATCGCGATCACATAAACGGGAAGCGCAGCGTCGCCGGGCGGGCACACAACCGTCAGCGAGCACAGACCTTCGCGCTGAGCGTAGAACGTCACATAGGGCGCGCTCCAGCCTTTTCCGGCGGCAATCTGGTTCAATTTCGTAACCGCCGCATTGCCCGCATTGCCGAGCTTTACATCGCGGCTGTCCGCGGCGGGCTTCACAAGTTTGCCGTCCTGCACCATGCGGACGCCTTCGCTTTGCAGATCGAAGCCGTCTTTGATAAAGACACGTCCTGCCGCAGAAGTTGCGGCAATGCCCTTATTGACCGTGATGCTTTCCAGTTTCCCCGCGTTCAGTTCGGCACGCGGCGTGCCGTCGGTCAAAGACACGTTCGCATCCGCGTCTGCGGAGCCGTTGAGTGCGTTTTCCGCAACTTCGCCGCCGTTCATGATGAGAACGGCATTGCCCTTATGCACCTGGATCGCACCCAGAGGTCCGGCATTGCCGGAGAGCCTGCCGCCGTTCATCGTGAAGGAGCAGTCGCCCTGCTGGACTTCGACCGCCGCACCGTATTTGGTGCCGCCGTTCGTATTGCCGCAGATCTCGCCGCCGTCTTCCATCGTTGCGTGCGACGGGTCGCCGTTGGTGACGATATAAAGCGCCGCACAGTTGCCTTCGGACGTATTATCGTTGATCTTGCCGTAAACCGTCAAGTTCGAGCCGCCCCGCATATAAACGACCGCGGTCGCGCACCGATTGTCGTGAATCCTGCCGTCTTTTCCGAGCGTCGCCGTCGCGCCGTCGTTCAGACTCACCGCCACCGCATTGGAAATACCCGTGATTTCGCCGTTCAGCGT
>CAKTSO010000160.1 GCA_934613185.1 uncultured Clostridia bacterium
GAAGAGGCGGGCAACGCGACACAGATGCAGTCCCTCTCCTTCCGTCTCATGGCCGACGCCGTGCAGACCAAGAACAACCCGTCCCGCGAATTCTGATCATCAGGGAGATAACGCATGAAATTCCTTCGGATCTTAAAGAACATTTTCGTCTGGCTCGTGGCCATCCTCGCGGTCGCGTTGATGGCCTACACCGTCGTTTCGGTCGCGACGTTCGACCGCACGGACCGAAGCCTGTTCGGCTACCGCGCGTTCATCGTGCTTTCCGACTCGATGAGCCGCACGGATTTCTCCGCGGGCGACCTTGTGCTCGTGTCCCCCTGCGACCCCGCCGAGCTGAAGGAAGGGGACATCATCTCCTTCACCTCGCAGGACGACGAGTCCTACGGCGAGATCGTGACGCATAAGATCCGCCGCATCACGACGAACGAATCCGGCGAACCCGCATTCGTCACCTACGGCACCACGACGGACACCGACGACGCCTCGCTCGTGTCCTACGGCGACGTGCTCGGCATTTACCGCACGCGCATCCCGAAAGTCGGCGCGTTCTTCTCGTTTTTGAAGACCACGCCCGGGTATGTCGTCTGCATTCTCGCGCCGTTTTTGATCCTGATCCTGATGGAATCGCTGCGCTGTGTACGCCTGTTCCGCCAATACAAGGCCGAACAGCAGGCGCTCCTGGCACGCGAACGCCGCGCGCTGGCCGCCGAACGCGAACAAACGCAGCAGATGATGGCCGAATTACAGAAAATGCGCGCGGAAATGTCGCGCGGACAGGCTCCCGCGCCGCAGAATACGCAGGACGCGCAGCCGTATTCCTACGACGATCCGACCGATCGATGATCCGACCGTTTCACGCCTCTCTCAAGCGAGAGGGGCCGTCAAGAGGCATGGCATAAAAACCGTGCCTCTTGACGGTCCGGCCGACCGAACAACCCGCCGCATCATTTGCGGCAAAAGGAGCATTGCTATGCGCAATCAAAAATCCAACACGCGCCGCACGCTGACGCTGAGCATCATGGCGATCTGCCTGTGCTGCGTCATGCTCATGGGCGCGACGTTCGCCTGGTTTACCGACACGGCATCCAGCGGCGTCAACAAGATCCAGTCCGGCAACCTTGATCTGAAGGTCGAGTACAACCTTACCGGCAAAGACGCCGACTGGAAAGCGCTCACCAAAGACACGCAGCTGTTCGAGGGCGGTCTGTTCGAGCCCGGCTACACCCGCGTCGTCGCATTCCGCGTGAAGAACGCGGGCAACCTCGCGCTCAAGTATGCCGTGAACATGAACCTTGTCAGCGAAACGAACGGCACGAACGTCTATGACAAGGCGTTCAACCTGTCCGATTATCTCGAGGTCAACACCATCGCCGATGCGACGGCCGAGCAGCTTACCGCGGCTTTTGCGAACCGCACGGACAGCGTTGCGCTCGACTGGACGACGACCGCTTTTAACGCCGCGCTCGAGTCCCTCAATGTCAAGGACGTCGTGCTCAAGGCGGATGAAGCGGGCAAAACCGGCAAAGTCCTGCTGATGCAGGTCACCATGCCCACCGACGTCGGCAACGAAGCCAACGCCAAGGATGCGAATTCTCAGCCCGAGATCAACTTCGGCGTCGCGTTCGTCGCCACGCAGGCGGTCGAGGAATCCGACAGCTACGGCAACACCTATGACGAAAAGGCGACCTACCCCGTCGCCAGCGCTTCCGAGCTGAAGGATGCGCTCGCAAACGGCGGCGTGTTCAACCTGACGACCGACGTCGTTCCCGATGCGCCGCTTGTTGCGAACGGCAGCAAAGTGACGCTGAACGCCGCGGGGCAGACGGTTTCCAACGTGGGTGCGAATGATCTGTGGAACGACAACGATTGGTCGCTCGTTTCCGCGCAGAACAAAGCGAATCTGACAATCACGGACGGCGAATTCCTCGCCAAAGAGAACGACTGCTACGCCGTCGACGTGCGGGACGGTTCGTCCGTGACCATCAAGGGCGGCACTTACGTCGGCAACATCCATGCCGTGTATGTGCTCAATGGTACTGCAATCATCGAAGGCGGCACGTTCTCCGTGCAGCAGAAGTACCCCGACGCGGCCAAGGCCGACGAGTTCGTTCTGAACTGCTACGACGCCAACCGCGCCAACGGCACGGCGACGATCATCGTCAAGGGCGGCACGTTCATCGACTTCAACCCGGCGAACTGCAAGGCGGAAGGCGAAGGCACCAATTTCGTCGCCGACGGTTACAAGGTCGTTTCCGAAACGAAGGGCGGCCACACCTATTACACCGTCGTCGCCGAATAATCCCCAATGACTTCTCGTCCCTCTCTTTTTGAGGGGGACAATCAAGGGGCATGGACGCCGTGCCTCTTGATTGTCTCCGAATCACTTGTTGTCAACCATTTGCCATCGCCTGCCGAACCCGTTTCGACGGAAGGGAGTTTCCATATGAAGAAGACCGACCGAAACAAAAAAAGCCCGCCGCGGCGCTCGAAGGCCGAGCGGCTTCGCAGCGACACGCTCCGCGCGATGCTGCTGCCGCCGATTTTATGTGCGGCGCTCTGTCTCGTGTGCCTCTGCGGGCTTTCGTGGGCATGGTTTACGGTGGGCGTTTCGGCCGGAACATCCTCCGTCAGCGGCGCGCAATACAGTGTTTCCGCAACAGTCACGAACGGCGAAACGCCCGTTGCGCCGGAAAACGGCGGCTTTGCGCTTTCCGCCAACACGGAATATACCGTCACGCTGACCGCCGAGGGAAGTGCCAGCACGGGATTCTGCGTGATTACGCTGACCGGGGGAACGACGCAGACGCTGACCACGGCGCAGATCGCGCACGGCGAAACGCTCGGCTTCAAGCTGATCCCGCAAGAAGACACAACGCTCACCGCCGTCGCGCACTGGGGCGTGAACAGCGCCGAAGCACCGCTGCAAAACGGCACTAAGATCGGCGAGCTTGTGACCGTCCCCGCCGACGAAAAAACGCCCGAGGACGCAGTTTCGCCGAGCGAGACGACCGAAATTCCCGCGCCGAGCGCATCCCCCTCGCCGAGCGCCGAACCGTCGACCGCACCGAGCGCCGAGCCTTCGAGCGCGCCTTCCGTCACCCCGACCGACGAGTCGACCGAGCCGTCGGCATCTGCGACGCCGTCTCCGTCGCCCGCCGCGTCGGAAAGCGGAGCGACCGAATCGACGGAACAGGCGTCGGATGGATCCGAAGCAGCCGAGACGTCGGAACAATAAGCTCGTTGTTTCAAACCGTTGCGATGGTTTTTGCTGAAATACCCCGTTTCGTTCAAGGCGCTTTCGCCCGTTTTGAAAACGCAAAAGATCCCCGTTTCCATTCCTATTCGGAACAGAAACGGGGATCTTATTTTATCCTTCGTTCAAGAAGCGTGCGCGATCATTTCTCATCGCCGCGCTTGCGATAACCCGCCGCGCCCGCGATCCCGGCCGCGCCGAGGACGGCCAGCGCCGCGAAGATCAGGCTCGCCGTGCGATTGTCGCCCGTCTTCGGGATGCCGCTTTGCATCTGCGGGATGGCCTCGGTGCGAAGAAGCGCATGGCAATTCGTGCAGCGATATTCGATCTCGCCCGCCGCAAGCAGCGTGGCTTCGCGCGTCACCGTGCCGTTATCGGAAACGTGTTCCAGGCGCGTACCCTCGAGCGTGCGGACGTCCTTCCCGTCGCAGTTTTCGCGCATGCAATGCGCCGTTTCGGTCGCGTCCTGCGTGCAGGAGGCGTTGTTGTCCGCGACGTACTCGCCGAAGATATGTTCGAGCGCCGTACCTTCGTCCGTCACTGTCACCGACACGTTGCAGCGGGTGCATTTGCCCGTCTTCGTGCCGTCGACAAGGCATTTTTCGCTGCCCGCGTCGTGGGCATAGTTCGCAACGTTATGGCCGAGCGCCGTGCCCTCCGCCTCGATCGTATCGGTCGCGTTGCAGCGGCTACATTTGCTCGTCTTCGTGCCGTTGGCAAGGCAGGTCGCCGTGCCCTCGTTATAAATATAATTGTTGAAGTCGTGCCCCAGCGCCGTACCTTCCGCCCTGACCGTCCCGTTCGTCGCGTCGCAGCG
>CAKTSO010000161.1 GCA_934613185.1 uncultured Clostridia bacterium
TTTTTCAGCCGGCGTTTGGAAGCGGACTTCGCAGCGCCGTTTTTCATTTCTTTTTTGGATTCGTTGGTCTGCATCGTCATAGCCCTCCTTTAGCTCCATCTTCTTTTTTCGATCGACTGGACCGTGAAAAAGACGAACAGCGCGGCGACGCTCAGGAAATAAACGATCGCCTGAAGATCGAGAACGCCGAAATACGCGTTGTCCATTCGCGCGAATACCGAGATCCCGGACAAAAGCGCGGAGAACGCGGCGGAAAGCACAGAGGGATTCAGACTGTAAAATGCGCCCAGCACGATGACGAGCACGAAGCCGGTGATGATCGAGACGGTCTTATTGCGCGTCATGGCCTGCACGAACAGGGCAATGGCGACGGCGAAGAGCGCGAAGACGACCAAAGACAGCACGGCGGAGGCCGTCATCATTTGAATCAGACTCTTCATGAAATAAAGAAGCAGCATGACTGCGAGCGTCGCGACCGCGGCGATGATCTGGTTTTCCGTCAGGCTCGAGATGAACATGCCGATCGCCGTCAGCGCCGCGCCGAGCAGGAACAAAGAGAAGATCGCGTTGTAGCTCGGGGCGAAGGCAATCTTGCCGTAGAAGCTTAAGATCACGGGGTAGAGGCACGTCACGGCAAGCGGGATGGCGATGATCGTCAGCATCGCGAAATACTTGCCGAGCACGATGTCGCTCACGCGCACCGGCGCGGAAAGAAGGAGCTGTTCCGTGCGCTGGCGTTTTTCCTCGGCGATGGAGCGCATCGTCAAAATCGGGATCAGGAACGGATAGATCAGCATCGACGAATACACGGCGCGCTCGAAGTTCGGATACAGCGACACCAGATTGACGGCGACGGTGAAAATGCCGAGCATCAAAAGCACGAACGCGATGAAGATCATGCCCATCATGTTGATGAAGAACGATTTGAGTTCTTTTTTATAGATCGCGGTCATTGCGCGTCGTCCTCCTTTTCGTCTTTCTCGTCGGCAGTCTGCGCGTCGTCCGAGGCGTTTTCGTCAAGGCGTGCCGCCTCGT
This sequence comes from uncultured Clostridia bacterium, assembly GCA_934613185.1. GTDB lineage: Bacteria > Bacillota > Clostridia > Christensenellales > Maliibacteriaceae > RGIG9107. Next base: position 1,036 of record CAKTSO010000161.1, read on the forward strand.
CCTGTTCGGCCTGCGCGTCGTCTTCGCCATAGGTCAATTCGAGGAACACGTCTTCCAAACTCGCCTGCGTCAGATTCATTGACAAGATCACGCAGCCCGCGCCGGAGAGCGCGACGGAAGCCTGTTCGCGAAGGTCGCTGCCGTCTTTGGTCTCGATGACGATGTCAAGCGCATGTTCGGCCGCGTTTTCCGTCACGGTAATGTCGCCGCCGATCCCTTCGAGCGCGGCCTTGGCGCGTTCGAGATCGCCGCGCGCCTGGATCGAAAGCGTCGTGCCGGTCTGCATCATGGCCGCAAGCTCCTGCGGCGTGCCGTTGCCGACGAGCTTTCCTTTTTTAATGATGAGAATGTGATCGCAGACCTCGCTGACCTCCGACAAAATATGGCTGGAGAGGATGACGGTGTGTTCGCGGCCGAGGGAGCGGATCAATTCGCGCATCTGGATGATCTGCTTGGGGTCAAGGCCGATGCTCGGTTCGTCCAGAATGATGATCTCGGGGTCGCCCACGAGCGCCTGCGCAAGCCCGACGCGCTGCCGATAGCCTTTGGACAGCGTCTTGATGAGCCGGTCGGCGACGTCGGCGATGTCCGCTTTTTCGATCACGCGCTGCGTCTCGGTGCTGATGCCGCTTTTTTTGACGCCTTTTAATTCACAGACGAATTTCAAATACTCGCGGACGGAAAAATCGGGATACAGCGGCGGGATCTCGGGGAGATACCCGATGCAGCGCTTGGCGGCAATGGGATCGTCGAAAATGTCGTGTCCGTCGATGAGCACCTGGCCGTCCGTCGCGGAAATACAGCCGGTGATCATGTTCATCGTCGTCGATTTTCCGGCGCCGTTGGGGCCGAGAAAGCCGTAGACCTGGCCCGTTTCGACGGTAAAACTCAAGTTCTCGACAGCCGTATGGCTGCCGTAGCGTTTGACGAGACCTTTTACCTCAATCAAAGCAATTCCTCCTTGAAAAGATGATCGTGCAGGACACGCGACGCGTTTTTCCGACACACTTTATTTTCAGCATAACGAATCAACGTGAATTCACCGTGGCGTGAAAGTGACGGCCGGGTGAAGAGTGTTCCGTGCATTTGATACCAAAAGATATTTTGCCACACAATGCCGTGATTGGCAAGAGAAAGGGCGGGAAAAACGCCGCCGCGAAAGGCGCAAAAAACGTCGAACGGGAAAAAGAAAAAGCCATGCAAAAGCATGGCTCTTTGAAGGATCGATCACGCGGCGTCGGGCTCGCGCATCCGCTTTAATATTTTTTTGAACTGGATCAGGAACAAAATACTCGTGAACGTCACGGCGAGCGCGTCCGCGATCGGTTCGGCCATATAGACGGCCATGACGGCGCTGCCGGGGAACAGGTGGGGCAGAAGATAGATCAGCGGGATCAGCAGAACGAATTTGCGCACCACGGCGATGCAGATCGACGAAGGCGCGCTGCCGATGGCGGTGAACGTCATCTGGCAGGCGACCTGAATGCCGAAGAGCACCATCGCGGCAAGATAAACGCGAAGCGCGCGGGCGGCAAAGTCGATCAACTGCGCGTCGGTCGTGAAAATGGCGGCGAACATCTGCGGGAAGAGCATCACGAGCGCCCACAAAACGAACGCGTAGCAAAGCGAGCAGATCAAAAGCAGGCGGAACGCGGATTTCACGCGGTCGGCGTTTTTTGCGCCGTAGTTATAGCTGATGATCGGCTGCGCGCCCTGGCCCAGGCCCTGCAGCGGCAGCATGGCGAACTGCATGGCGCTGGTCAGGATCGTCATTGCGCCGACGGCGAGGTCGCCGCCGTAGCGCAGGAGCGACGAGTTGAAGCATACGGAGATCACGCTTTCGCTGGCCTGCATGATGAACGCGGCGCAGCCGAGCGCAAGGCAGGGGAAGAGGACTTTCGGGCGAAACGCCATGCCTTTTTTGTGAAGATGCAGCGTCGTGCGGGAACTCGTCAGAAATAAAAGCGTCCACGCACAGGAGGCCGCCTGGGAGATCACGGTTGCAAGCGCCGCACCCTGCACGCCCATGTTCATGGCGAAGATAAAGATCGGGTCGAGAATGATGTTGCATACCGCGCCGATGACGACGGAGAGCATCCCCGTCTTGGCGTAACCCTGCGCGGTGATGAACGCGTTCATGCCGAGCGTCAGCTGTACGAAGATCGTGCCGACGGCGTAGATGTTCATGTAATCGACCGCATAGCCGATCGTGTTTTCGCTCGCGCCGAAGGCGAGAAGGATCGGGCGGTTCCAGATAAGAAGCGCGGCGGTCAAAACGGCGGAAATGACGATCTGCGCGACAAAGCAGTTGCCGAGGATCGTCTCCGCCGTGTCGTGATCGTGCCGTCCGAGACAGATCGACGCTCGCGGCGCGCCGCCGCTCGCGATCAGCGCGGCGAACGCGGAAACGATGATAATGATCGGCATGCAGACCCCGACGCCCGTCAGCGCCAGAGCACCGGTGCCGGGAATATGCCCGATATAGACACGGTCGACGATGTTGTAAAGCATGTTGATCAGCTGCGCGGCGATCGTCGGCACCGACAGACGAAACAGCAGCTTTCGGATTGATTCCGTTGCGAGAAAATCGCGGTTGGTGTTGTCCATGAAGTTTACTCCCTGATTTACTTTAAGATCGTGGTTTTTATACGGATGCGTCGTCCTGCCGCGCGGCGTTGGAAAAGATGCGCTGCATGAAATCGGAAAACAGCGCACGCTCCTGCGGAGAAAAATCCGCGAACAAAACGGATTCCCATTCCTGTCTTGCGGCAAGCACGGCGCATGTGGCACGAAGACCTTCGTCCGTTACGGAAAGATGGATGCGACGCCGGTCGCGCTCGTCGGGAATACGGCGGAGAAATCCTTTTTTCTCGAGCGCGTCCACACCCTGAGAAACGTTCCCTTTTGGCAGCATACGCATACGCACGACATCTGCGGCGGTGTCGTTTTGCGGATGATTGTATAAAAATGCCAGAATATCCGTCTCGATTCGCGTCATGCCGAAATCGGCGCACGCGCCGCCCAGAGACTGATC
>CAKTSO010000162.1 GCA_934613185.1 uncultured Clostridia bacterium
TCGTAAGTGTGTCCGCAAGTTCGGGACATTTGATCCCGAAGTCCGACGCGGGACGGGGCTTTCACATATCTGCCGCCGTGCTTTGAAAGCAAAGTCGTGTGCGAAGGGGACCGCCCCTTTGGAAGCCCCGGACGAAAAAAACAGGCTGAATTCACGCACTTTCCCAGTTCTTGTTCCTTGTAAAACGACCCGAAAACGTGTTATAATGACCGCGTCCGCAAGGGTGTGGACTGTGGAAAAACGAACATTGCGTTGATCTGCCGCTGCGGGGAATCGATTCCCGCGGCGGCAGTGTTATTTTTAAAAATCAGGGAGGGTTTGATCCATGAAAATTGCCATTCTCGGCGCGGGCGCCATGGGCTGCCTGTTCGGCGCGCATCTTTCCAAAGCGCACGAAGTGACGCTGTTCGACGTCAGCGAAAAACAGATCGACGCCATCAATCAAAACGGCGTGCAGATCGAGGCGAACGGGGAAACGACCGTCTATCGCGACCTTCGCGCCGCGAAAAACGGCACGGCGATCGGCGCGGTCGATCTTGTGATCCTCTTTGTCAAGGGCATGTACACGCTCGACGCGCTCGACGCCAACCGCGCGCTTTTGGGCGGCGACACGCTCGTTTTGACGATGCAGAACGGCGCGGGCAACGACCGCGACATCATGAAATTCGTCGACGCGGCGCGCGTGGTCGTGGGCACGACGACGAACAACGCCGTCAATCTCGGGGCGGGCCGCGTCCGCCACACGGGCTTCGGTTCGAGCACGATCGGCAGCAATTCCCACGCGATGGACAAGGTCAAAAAAATCGCCGACGCGTTCCGCGCCTGCGGCCTGTCCGTCACGGAATCCGATGACATTCAGCGCATCATCTGGAGCAAACTGTTCGTCAATTTGTCGATCAACACGTTCACCGCATTGATGGAAGCGCCGATCGGCTATATGTACGAAAACAAATACGCGTGGGACTTTGCGCGCCGCATCATCTACGAGGCGATCGAAGTTGCCGAGGCCGACGGCACCTATTTCGACCGCCGCGAGGTGATGAACCATGTGCGCGACGTGTGCATCGCCGCAAAGGACGGGTATTCTTCGATGTATCAGGACCGCCGTCATCACGTCAAGACCGAGATCGACCGCATCAACGGCGCGATCGTCGAGCAGGCCAAGCTCTATGGCGTGCCGACGCCCTACAACGCCATGATGGTCGACCTGATTCACGCCGTGGAAGGCACCTACGCGTTTGTCAAAGATTAACCCGCAAACCAAGCTGCGCGGCGGAAAGCGGTTTTCGAAAGCTTTCCGCCGTTATTCTTTGCCACTGCGTCTGCGCGCATGGTATAATGAAACGGTATTTTTGTCATACTTTCAATTTGGGGAAGGAACGCCTGTTTCATGACGCATCTTTTACTGGTCACGATCTATCTTGCATTCGTCAGCCTCGGGCTGCCGGACTCTCTTTTGGGCGCCGCATGGCCGAGCATGTATCCCTCGCTCGGTGCATCCGTCGCCTCGGCGGGGCTCGTCTCTTTGACGATCACGGTCTGCACCGTCATCTCGAGTCTTGCAAGCGACCGTCTCGTGCGAAAATTCGGCACGGGCGTCGTCACGGCGGTCAGCACGTTTTTGACGGCTGCGGCGCTGTTCGGCTTTTCGCTTTCCACGCGCTTTTGGATGCTGCTTTTATGGGCGCTGCCCTACGGGCTCGGCGCGGGCAGCATCGACGCGGCGCTCAACAATTTCGTCGCACTGCATTTTCACGCGCGTCACATGAGCTGGCTGCACTGCTTCTGGGGGCTCGGCGCGGCGATCGGGCCGCAGATCATGGCGTTTTGCCTTGTGCGCAACTCCTGGCAGGGGGGCTACCGCACGATCGCAACGATCCAGTTCACTCTGACGGCGATCCTGCTTTTGTCCCTGCCGCTTTGGAAGAAAAAAACCGCGTCCGCGGCGGCTTCGACGCAAGAAGCGCCGTCTGTGCGGACGCTGCTTCACCGTCTCGACGGGCGTGCGGCGCTCTGCTCGTTTTTCTTTTACTGTTCCCTTGAAATGTCCGCCGGGCTTTGGAGCGCAAGCTATCTTGTGCTGCAAAAGGAAATGGACGCGCAGCTTGCCGCATCCCTTACCGCCGCGTTTTACGTCGGCATCACCGTCGGGCGCATCATCAGCGGATTTTTGACCGTGCGCATGGATTCTCCGTCGCTGATCCGCGCGGGCGAGGGCTTCATCTTCGCCGCGCTCATCGCGCTGATCGTCCTGCCGCCGTCCGCCGTTTGCGGCACGGCACTGTTCTTTCTCGGGTTCGGCTGCGCGCCGGTGTACCCGTGCCTGATCCACGAGACGCCCCGCCGCTTCGGGCAAAGCGCGTCGCAGGCGATGATCGGTCTTGAAATGGCGGCTGCCTATGTGGGCAGCGCCGCCATGCCGCCGCTTGCCGGCCTGATCGTGCAATACGTCTCCCCTGCCGTGTTTCCCGCTTTTTTGTGTCTGTTCGCCGTGCTTTTATGCATCATGACGGAGCTTTTGCGGGCGCTCGACCGAAGGCGGGAAGCGCTTGAAACCGCATAAAAATAAAAATAAGGTTCTGCGAGATGATTTCGCAGAACCTTATTTTTATGATTTACACGATGCGCCGACCGTATTCATTGTCACCGACGCTGTCGGTGCAATAATAAACGATCAGGATGATCGGCCCGGCAAGCGGGATCAGCCCCATCAGGAAATACGTGCCGCTTTTGCCGATATCGTGCAGGCGACGCCACGCAATCGCAAGATTCGGCACGAGAACCGCCAGAGGATACAGCCAGCCGATGAACGGGATGAACGCCGCGACAAAACCGGCGAGGAAATTGAACAGCGCCGCAAACCAGAACTCGCTGCGCGTCGCGCGGCCGGAAAACTCGGCGTATTTCTTGAAGAAATTGGCGATCGCCTCGCCGAAGCCGACGGCGCGCACAGGCGGCATCGCGCCGTTTTGCACATAGGGATTCGCATTCTGCGGAGCGACCCGGGGCGCGGGATTGGGCACGGGAACGCTCGCGGGCGCGGCCTGCTGCGCCGGAACGTTCGCATAGCCGCCGACCGTGTTTGGCGCGGGTTCGGGCTTCACCGCGGGCGCTTTGACGGGCGAGCCGCAGTCGGGGCAGAATTTCACGGTGTCGGGAATCTGTTTGCCGCAGTTGGAACAAAACATGGGCGTTTCCTCCTTCTATAATTTACACTATCATTTACAAGCGGCGCGCGCGTCACTTGCCCATGACGAAATCGTAGATATCCTGCGCGGTCTCGGCGACACAGGCAGCGTTGGAGTTTTTCAGTTCCTCCGCGCCGCGGAAGCCCCAGGACGCACCGATGCCCGCGACGCCCGCGTTGTTGGCAAAGATCATATCGACGTCCGAATCGCCGACGTAGAACGTCTGCTCGCGCGTGAAGCCGAGGCGGCTCATGCAATCCTCCAGAACCGTCGGGTCGGGTTTTCTGGGGAAGCGGTCGCTTTGGCCTTCGACATAAACAAAATCGTCTTTTTGAAAGAGCGTATCCAGCACGATCAACGTCTGCGGATGCGGCTTGTTGGAGATGACCGCGCACTTGACGCCCGCCGCGCGGAGGTTTTTGATCAGCTCCAAAATGCCGGGATAGGTCTTGCTGCGGTCGCAGCAATGGTCGCAGTAATAAGCGTTATAGCGCTTGACCATTTCGTCGAGCTTCGCCTCGTCCTCCCCCGCTTCCTCGGGCATGGCGCGCTTGCAGATCATGCGCATGCCGTTGCCGATCTTATAGCGATAAGAGTCCTCGTCACAGGTCGGATATCCGAGCTCCTCCAAGGCGTGGTTCGCCGCATAGGCGATATCGGCAATCGTGTTGACGAGCGTGCCGTCAAGGTCGAAGACGCAAAGCTTATCCATCGTGATTTTATCTCCTGATTCGCGTTTTTTCGTTGTGCACACGCACTGTTTCACGGTAGCACGCCGCGCGCAAATTGTCAACGATGCTTTTGCCCATGGCAAACATGTCCGCAATGCGCTATAATAAGATATCGCAATTCGGAGGTAACCTATGGGCCGCAT
>CAKTSO010000163.1 GCA_934613185.1 uncultured Clostridia bacterium
CGCGAATACGGCTTCAGCGACCTCGGCGCGATCGCGCCCGGTTATCTTGCCGACATGCAGCTTCTGGACGAACTCGACGGCGAGAACCCCTACGCCGTGTTCGTAGGCGGCAAGCTGATCTGCGAAGGCGGCAAACTCGTGGACGACAAAAAAGAGGCGTCCGAGTATACCTTCCCCAACACGGTCAACATGCCGCAGATCACCTGCGCGGACGATTTCCGCCTGAAAGCGCCCGAAAATTGCGGCGACACGGTCAAGACGATCGTGCTTTCTTCCGACCGCGTCATTTTCTACGAGGCCAATTACGAGGAACTTCCCGTCAAAGACGGCTATGTCGATATCAGCGGCGATCCCGATCTTTGCTTCGTGGCGATCTGCAACCGCTACGGCAGCGGCGATAAGTCCATCGCCGTCTATCGCGGCTTCGGCCTTGAAAAAGGCGCCGTCGCCTCGACGATCTCGCATGATTGCCATAACTTCACGGTCGTTTACAAAGATCCCGCGGACGCGTTCGCCGCGGCGAAGGAGCTTGCCCGCGTGGGCGGCGGCGTGACCGCGGTGGAAAACGGCGCGCCGATCAGCACGTTGGCGCTTCCTGTCGCGGGCCTCATGAGCGAATTGCCCGTCGAGCCGCTTGCCGCAAAGACGCAGGAGACGGAAAAAGCCATCGCCACGCTTTGCTACGGCAAAGAGGGGATGCTTTTGAAGACGGCGGTCATGGCGCTTGCGTGCCTGCCCTGCGTCGTTATGACGGACAAGGGCGTGTTCGACGGCCTGAACAGCGTCTTCCTTCCCGTCTTCAAAGACTAAAACGTAAAAAGAACGAAAGAGCTTTCGGAAGTTTTCCGAAAGCTCTTTTTTGATGCGAAGTTTAAACGTTACGCGGGCAGCGCGACGGTGATCGTCATGCGCCCGTTTTTTTGTTCGGCACGGATTGAGCCGCCGTGTGCCTCGGCCGTCGCGCGGGCGATCGAAAGCCCGACGCCCGAGCCGCCGATCTTCCCGCCGTGAGATTCGTCGCCGCGATAGAAGCGGTCGAACATCCGCGCGGGGTCGACGGTCTGCGCGTCGTCGCAGGTGTTTTCCACGCAAAGCTTGATCTTGCGGCCGCTGCGCGCGGCGGAAAACGCGATCGAGCCGCCGGGAGGTGTGTACTTGACGGCGTTGTCGAGCAAAATGCCCACCATCTGGCGGATGGAAGCGGCGTCGCCCGTGATCGTGAGCGGCTCGGCGATGGATTGCGAATAGGTCTTGTTTTGCCCTTTGGCGACGGCGGCGAAGGGTTCCGCCGCCTCCCACAGCGCGTCGCTCAAGTCAAACGGCACTTTTTCGGGGAAAGGGTTTTCCTCGTCCAGACGGGACAGCGTCACGAGGTCGCCGATGAGTCGGGACAGCTTTGTGCACTGCGCGGCGATGCTTTTTGCCCATTCGTCGTCTTCGTGCTCCATCAAAAGCACGTCGGCGCTCGTGCTGATCGCCGTAAGCGGGGTTTTTAATTCGTGACTTGCGTTCGTGATGAATTGTTTTTGCATTTCGAGATTGCGAAGATACGGCGCGATCGCGCGGCGTGAGAACACGACGACGAGCGCAAACACGAGCGCAAGCGACGCCGCGGCGATGGAGACGGTGATCCACAAAAGCGAGCGCACCGCGGCCATTTCGCGTTCGCAGTTGAGAAAGACAATCTTCGTGCCGTCGGAAGTTCGCTGCACAAGATACCGATATCCCTGATAATAGCCGTTTGCGCGGCCGGTCGACAACACATGGTCGGCGAAAGTCAGCGCGTCGTCCGACGAGATCGATGCAATAAAGTCCTGATCGATCGACGAAAGCGTTCCGTCCGCGTCATAGGAGACGGAAAAATAACGGAACGTGTAGGGGACTTCCGGCGAAAATGCGCCGTGATCGTCGAGCGGCACGGCGTCTTTTTTCTCCGGCGGTTCGCCGTGATCGGCAGTTTCGGAAGGATTTTCCGGGCGAGTGTCCGCCATGGCAAGCTGGGACAGCGTGCGGTCCTGCTGCGCGGCGACGTTGTGATAGTTCCAGACGTTGACCACGCATAAAAGAAGGAGGATCACCGCGCAGAACGCGGCCATCGCAGAAACGATAAACCTGCGGCGCATTTTTTTCAACATTTGGTTTCCTCCAATGCGTAGCCCGCGCCGCGTACGGTGCGAATTTCAATATCGGCGCCGATATTGCGCAGCTTCTTTCGAAGAAAGCCGATATACGTCCAGACGACATCGATCCCCGCGTCGCTGTCAAGCCCCCAGACCTTGTCCATCAGATGTTCCGTGGAAAAGATCTGACGCGGGTGACGGAGAAACACTTCCATGAGCTGATATTCTTTGTTGTTGAGCCGCACGTCGCCCTCCGCGGCGCGCAGCACATAGCTTCGGCAGTCGAGCGACGCGTTGCCGAGTGCCAAAACCTGCGGGGCATAGGCGTCGCTTCGGCGCACGAGCGCGCGCACGCGCGCCAGAAATTCCGCGGCGGCGAATGGCTTGGCAAGATAATCGTCCGCGCCCGCGTCCAGCCCGGCGACGCGGTCTTCCACCTCGGACTTGGCCGTCAAAAACAGTGCGGGCGTCGTGACGCCGCGTCTTCGCGCCGCGCGCAGCACTTCCACGCCGTCCATTTTCGGCATCATGATATCCAAAACGAGCGCGTCGTAAGCGTTCGCCATGATATAGTCCAGCGCGTCCGCGCCGTCGTTCACGACGTCGACCGAGAACTTGTTTTTTTCGAGCATGACGCGCAGTGCGCGCGCGATCGTCAATTCGTCTTCCGCAACCAGAATGCGCATATTCATCCCTCCGATCAAGAACGAGTTTCGCACGGGAAGCTGAAATGATCCTGAAAAAAGATCGACTTCAAGGCCTTTTTCATTATAACAGCCTAAATTACCGCGCGGGGAAAATTCCGCGTTTTTTTCAGGTTCGTTTCAGGAACGCCTGCTAAAGTGAACGACATGAACGAACGACATGAAAGGAGCGACGACCATGACGGAAACCGCTTTGACCTATCGGCACGAACTCAAATACCGCATCACGGCCGCCGACGCGCTTGCGCTTCGCGCGCGGCTTCGCTGCGTCATGCGGCCCGACGACCACGCGGACGAGACGGGGCGATATCTGATCCGCAGCATTTATTTTGACAACGCCTATGACAAGGCGCTGCGCGAGAAGATCGACGGCGCGCCGCGGCGCGAAAAATTCCGCATTCGCTATTACAACGACGATCTATCGCGCCTGACATTGGAAAAGAAGATCAAAAGCCACGGCCTTTGCCTGAAGGTCGCCGCGCCGCTTGCAAAAGACGAAGCCGAGCGCATTTTCTTCGGCCCGCAGGAATGGATGATGCAAAGCGGCGAGCCGCTCGTTCGGGAATTGTACTGCAAAATGAAAGGTCAGCAGCTTCGCGCCCGCGTGTTCGTCTCTTACGTCCGCGAGGCGTACGTCTGTTCAGCGGGCAACGTCCGCGTGACGTTCGATTCCGACATCCGAACGAGCCTTTTCCACGGAACGTTTCTCGAAGGACAGATCCGGGACGTTTCGGCGACCGAGCGGCCCGGCCAAACGATCCTTGAAGTCAAATACGACGCTTTTTTGCCGTCCGCTGTCGCCGACGCGCTGCAATGCGGGAATTTCCGCCAAAGCGCGTTTTCCAAATACGCCGCCTGCCGCAGTTTCGGCTGATTTTTTTGACCAATCAAAAGGAGAAGTACCATGAGTTTTAACGACGTCTTCAAATCCGGTTTTCTTGAAAATATCGCGGAGTTTTCCGTGGCCGACATGCTGATCGGCCTCGCCGTTTCGCTTGTGATCGTGATGTTTATCTTCGTCATCTATAAAAAGACTCTGACGGGGATCATGTATTCCGAAGGGTTCGCGCTGACGCTCGTCGGACTGTCGCTCGTGACGACGCTTGTCATTATGGCGGTCACGTCGAACGTCGTGCTGTCGCTCGGCATGGTCGGCGCACTGTCGATCGTTCGCTTCCGCGCGGCGATCAAAG
>CAKTSO010000164.1 GCA_934613185.1 uncultured Clostridia bacterium
CCGCACCTTGTCGGAAACGGAGGCAAGATAGTCCTCGGCATCTGTTTGTGTGGCAAAACCACGGCTGATCAAAAGTGTGTGCGTGGAATCGCTGCAAAGCGTCGGCGTAAAATCGAGCGCACGGACGTCGGCGCTGCCGGAATATTCGCTGATGCCGTTGATCAGAACGTAATACTGTGCGTTTTGCACCGCTTCGACGGCCTTGCAATAGATCTTGAGCGTGCCGCCCTCTTCGCGCACGCGATAGGCGATATTGTCAGCCAGATGGAACACGACCGTTGGATTGTCGGCGCTGGAATAGGTCGGCGGCGCGACGAAAACGCCCTGCAAAAGCGGCTCGTCGAGCCAGGAGGTCTTTCCCGTGAACGTCCAGTCCGTGACGTTTTCCAGCGTCAGCGCCAGTCGATAGGGCTGGGGAAGCACGCGGATCGTATAGCTCGGAACAAGCCCCGTCAAAACGGTGTTTCCCTCAGTGCTTTGACTGTCATAGGAAAACTGCATGCTGATGACGAGATCGTCACCCTGTTTTTCCACGTCCACGTCGTAGATCGACACTTCGTTGAGTGCTTCGCCGCCGTTTACGGTCTGCGTGGAATCGTAATAGCCGCGATATTCGGAGGTGGGCTGTTCCGACTGCATTTCGCTGCGCCCGTGCCGAAGTACGAAAATAATTGCCGCGGCCGCGACAGCGGCGACGAGCAGCAGAATCAGGAACGGAAGGATGCGATGCGCGCGCGGCGCGGGAGTCGCGGGGGAGGGGGATTGTTTTTTTGCCATGTGTATTGCGAAAGCCGACGCGATTCCGCGCGGCCGACTCCTTCTTATTTTTAGTATCGAAAGCGCTGTGATAAAACAGCGTTTTTATTTTACCATAAAACGAAATCGGCAGACAAATCTGCGAATAAAACGTCAAAACAAAAAGGCCGCCATTGCGGCGGCCGACGAAGTGGGAACAACAGGGCTCGAACCTGTGACCCCCTGCTTGTAAGGCAGGTGCTCTCCCAACTGAGCTATGCTCCCAAAACACGCCCATTATAGCATAAGAATGGGGGTAAATGCAAACGCTTTGCGGCAAATAATAAAATCAAAACAAGAACGACGCATTTTTGCGCTTGTATTAACAGAAATTAAACACATAATAGGACTGATTTTACAAAAAAACGTGTCGAATTATCACTTATTTTGCGAAACGGTTGAAATAATTACAATTTATGATATAACAGATATAACAAATGTACTGGAACTTTTATACGCGAGGAAATCGTAATGCTGACCGAGTATGAAACATATGCTTTGGGTTATGCCTACCGTTTGATGGAAGACAGGCTGTCCTATGAAGAAGAGATTCGTGCGATGCGCCGCGCGCAGGCAGCGCGTTATCCGATTCGCGGTGTTTTGCTTGCGGCGCAGGAACTTATCAAAGAGAATCGGGAAACGGTACAGACGCTGCGACTGATGCAGAACATTCGCCACAGGATCATCGGACAGTACGGCCGACGGAACATTGCGCTTGATGCATGTATGCAGTGGATCTGGCTGGAAGGCTATTGTTTTGACGGCGATCGTAAATATAAGGACTTTGCCGTGGCGCTTTTGACCGGCTGAAAAGCGAATCCGACTGTGCGGTGGGAAGACGCCCTTTTTCGTGTTGTTCTTTTTTAACGAAGGTGTTAAAATGGAAGGACGACGGGAGGGGAAATAGTGGAAAATATAAGCAAATCCAAGCGGCTTTCGACGCTGTTTTTCAGTATGCTGTATATCAGCAGCTGTACGTTCGGCGGCGGCTTTGTCATCGTGTCTTTGATGAAGAAACGTTTTTCGGACGAATTGGGGTGGATCGACGAGGAGCGAATGCTCGATTTGGCGTCGATCGCGCAGTCTTCGCCCGGCGCGATCGCGGTCAACGCGTCCATCCTTTTGGGCTATGAATGCGCCGGTTTTGTCGGCAGCATCGTTGCGGCGGTTGCCACGATCATTCCGCCGCTGGTCATTTTGTCCGTGATCTCCGTGTTCTACAATGCGTTCCGGCAAAGCACCGTAATTGCGACGCTTCTTCGCGGCATGCAGGCGGGCGTTGCGGCGGTCGTTTTTGACGTGGCCTACGGGCTGGGCAGCAAGATCATTTGCGCGCGGCAATGGTTTTCTGTTGCGATCATGGCGGTAGCGTTTGTGCTATCGTGCGTGTTTTCCGTGAATGTGATCTACATTATCCTCGGCGGCATCCTGATCGGCGTCGGGCATATCGTTTTTAACGGGAGGCGCGCCGCATGAAACTTCTTCAGCTGTTTTTGAGCTTCTGCAAAGTCGGCCTGTTCAGCATCGGCGGGGGATACGCCGCCATGCCGCTGATCCAAAGCGAAGTGGTGACACTGCACGGCTGGATCACGATGAGCGAGTTTGCGGATCTGATTTCCGTGTCGGAGATGACGCCGGGGCCGATCGCCGTCAATTCCGCGACGTTCGTCGGGATGCATATCGCGGGCATTCCGGGCGCGTTGATCGCGACGGTGGGGTGCGTTCTGCCGAGCTTTATTATCGTGTCGATTCTTGCGCGGCTTTATGTCAAATATCGAAACGGCAATGTGGTGCAGACGATTTTGGAATCCGTGCGTCCCGTGATTGTCGCGGTGATCGCTTCCGCCGCGGTTTCGATCCTCGAACTTGTGCTGTGGCACGGGGAAAGCGCGCTTTGGCAGAACATTGATTTTGTCGGCCTTGCGATCACGTTGGTCAGCTTCATCGTCCTTCGAAAGTGGAAGCCTTCGCCGATTCTTATTATTTTCGGTTCCGGCGTGGTGTTTCTCGCCGTGCAGCTTTTAACGGGCGCGGTTACATTATAATATGTTGCGAAACGGGTTTCGGACGTCGGTCGGAACCTGTTTTTTATTGAAAAAGATAAAAGTATGCCAATATCGATTCTGATATATCGATACGGATATACCGATAATGCGATATTTACATTGGAAATCCGCGCGTGGCAATATTATGATGAAATTGTTGAAAAAGCAGGCTCCCGAAGAGGGTGGGCGGCTTAAATGATGAAACAAGGAGAATGTGTGTTATGGCCAGGTTTACGGTTCCCAGAGATTTGTATCACGGCGAGGGCGCGCTGGATGCCCTGAAAGACCTTGAAGGCAAAAAAGCCATCGTCGTCGTCGGCGGCGGCAGCATGAAGCGCTTCGGTTTCCTTGACAAGGTCGTCGACAATCTGAAAACTGCCGGCATGGAAGTCTGCCTGTTCGAAGGCGTCGAACCCGACCCGTCCGTCGAGACCGTCATGAAGGGCGCAGAGGCGATGCGCGAGTTCCAGCCCGATTGGATCGTCGCCATCGGCGGCGGCTCTCCCATCGACGCGGCGAAGGCCATGTGGGCGTTCTATGAATATCCCGACACGACGTTTGAAGATCTGTGCGTGCCGTTCAACTTCCCGAAGCTTCGCACGAAGGCGAAGTTCTGCGCGATCCCGTCCACGTCCGGCACGGCGACGGAAGTGACGGCGTTCTCCGTCATCACCGACTATCATAAGGGCATCAAATATCCCCTTGCCGACTTCAATATCACGCCCGACGTCGCGATCGTCGATCCCGCGCTGGCCGAGACCATGCCCAAGAAGCTGACCGCGCATACCGGTATGGACGCGATGACGCATGCGATCGAGGCTTATGTCTCCACGCTGCACTGCGACTACACCGATCCGCTTGCGCTGCATGCCATCAAGATGATCAGCACGTTCCTGATTCCGTCCTACAACGGCGATATGGATGCGCGCGACCGCATGCATAACGCGCAGTGCCTGGCCGGCATGGCGTTCTCCAATGCGCTGCTGGGCATCGTGCACTCCATGGCGCATAAGACCGGCGCGGCTTACAGCGGCGGCCATATCGTCCACGGCTGCGCGAACGCGATGTATCTGCCCAAAGTAATCAAGTTCAACGCCAAAGAGCCCGAGGCTGACAAGCGTTACTGCGAGATCGCCGCG
>CAKTSO010000165.1 GCA_934613185.1 uncultured Clostridia bacterium
CATCTGGAGTGTGGACTGATCCGCGATTTGCAGGCGCACGTTCGGGAAGAGCACGACTTTGAGCTTGACATGGCGCAGACTGTGTTCTACGGCCTTTGCGGAGAATGCAGGAGGAAGAACGATTGAAAAAGATAACGGCGGCGTTTTTGGCGGCGCTGATGTTCTGCATGGCGGCGCTCGGCTGCGGCAGTCTGCCTGCGGACACGCCGGATGCGGCGGGAAAGCTGTCTATCGTTGCGACGGGATTTGCGCCGTATGATTTCGCGCGGCAGATCGCGGGCGATCATGCGAACGTCAAAATGCTTCTGCCACCCGGGAGCGAGAGCCATACGTTCGAACCGACGGCGCAGGATATTCTGGCGATCGCCGCGTGCGATGTGTTCGTGTGCGTCGGCGGCGAGTCGGAGACGTGGATCGAGAACATCCTCGATTCGATCGACACGTCGAAGATCCGCATCGTGTCGTTGATGGAACTGGTCGAGACGATCGAAGAGGAAACGGCCGACGGTATGACGGTGCACGGGCATTCGCACGAAGAAGAGGAAGAGACGGAATACGACGAACACGTCTGGACGTCTCCCTCGAACGTGATCCCGATCGCGCAGGGCATCTGCGACGCGCTTTGCGAAAAAGACGAGGCCAACGCGGCGGATTACCGCGCGAATCTTGCCGATTATACGCTGCAGTTGGAGGAGCTTGACGAGGCGTTCGCGGACGTCGTGGAAAACGGAACGCGCAAAGAAGTGATCTTCGGCGACCGATTCCCGTTTTTGTATTTCGTCCGCCGTTATGATCTGGCCTACAGCGCGGCGTTTCCCGGCTGCGCCGAACAGACGGAGCCGAGCGCGGCGACGCTTGCGTATCTGATCGACCGCGTGCGCGAGGATGAGATCCCCGTCGTGTTCAAAGTGGAGATGTCAAGCGGCAGCGTCGCCGACGCCATCGCCGAAACGACGGGCGCGAAAGTAATGACATTCTACGCCTGTCACAGCATCAGTGCGGAAGATATGGCGCGCGGCGAGACATATGTATCTTTGATGTGGAAAAATGTGGAAGCGCTGAAAACGGCGCTGAACTGAAACTGCGAAAGGGATTGGTATGAATTTGATCGAATGCCGCGGCGCGGGCTTTTCCTATGAAGGGCGTGCGATCTCCCGCGGATTGACGTTTGACGTGGCCGAGGGCGATTATCTTTGCATCGTCGGCGAAAACGGATCCGGCAAAAGCACGCTCGTCAAAGGCATCGTGGGTTTGAAAGCGCCGAGCGAAGGAACGATTCGCTTTTGCGGCGGCCTGACGAAAAAACAGGTCGGCTATCTGCCGCAGCAGACGCAGGTGCAGCGGGACTTCCCGGCGAGCGTATCCGAAGTCGTGCTGTCCGGCACGCGCGCGCTGTTCTACACGAAAAAAGAACGCGCGCTTGCCATGAAAAAAATGGAATTGCTCGGGATTACGCAGCTTGCGTCGCGAAGCTATCGGGAGCTGTCGGGCGGGCAGCAGCAGCGCGTGCTTCTTGCGCGGGCACTTTGCGCGGCCGGGAGGCTTCTGGTCCTGGACGAACCCACGGCGGGACTCGATCCGCTCGTGACGGAACAGATGTATGAAGTGCTGGCAAAGGAAAACAAGGCGCGCGGGATGACGGTCGTCATGGTCTCGCACGACATTTCCGCGGCGCTGCGCTATGCCGATCACATTCTGCACATGGATCATGCCATGCGCTTTTTCGGCACGGCGGAGGATTATCAAAACAGCGACGCCGCGCGGGCGTTTTTGGGAGGTGACGCAAAATGATCGAAGCGATCCGGGCGATCGTCGTCTATCCGTTTATGACGCGCGCGCTGATCGCGGGCGTGCTGCTTTCGCTGTGCGCGGCGCTTTTGGGCGTGAACCTTGTCTTAAAACGCTGCTCGATGATCGGAGACGGTCTGTCGCACGTCGGTTTCGGCGCGATGGCGCTTGCCATGGCGGCAGGGCTTGCACCGCTGGCCGTAGCGATCCCGGTGGTCGTGATCGCGGCGTTCCTCCTGCTTCGGACGGATGCGGGGGCGAAATTGCGCGGGGATTCCGCGATCGCGCTGATCTCCACGTCGGCACTGGCCGTCGGCGTGATGGCAGCGTCGCTTTCTTCCGGCATGAACATCGACATCATGAACTACATGTTCGGCAGCATTTTGGCCATGACGCGCGCGGACGTGCTTTGGAGCATCTGTTTGTGCGGCGCGGTGCTTGCACTGTTTATCGTGTTTTACCGCCGTATGTTCTGCGTGACGTTCGATGAAAGCTTCGCAAGCGCCGTCGGCGTTCATGCGGGCCGGTACAATATGCTTCTTGCGGTCTTGACGGCGGTGACGGTCGTGCTTGGAATGCGCATGATGGGCGCGCTGTTGATCTCGAGCCTGATTTTGTTCCCGGCGCTGACGGCGATGCGTCTTTGCGGCAATTACCGCGCCGTGACGCTGACGGCAGCGGGTGTGTCGGTTGTCTGTTTCGTTCTCGGTCTGATCGTGTCGTTCGCGGCGGCCACGCCGACGGGGGCCTGCATCGTGCTGGTCAATCTCGCGGCGTACGTTCTTGCAAGCTTTGCGGCGCGCATTTTGAAAAAAGAATGAATTTTTGCGGCAAAAATGCCGGCGGTTCAATTATGGATCCGCCGACATTTTTTGATTTACCGATCCAGGCGGCAGATCGCGCCGCCGTTGAGCACATAGATCACCGTACCCTGCGCCGCGTCGCCCATGCGGTCGTAAAGCCGCCCGGCGCTCATGCTTTCGCCGAGAACGGTCGCGGGGCTGTTGGCGACGTAGCCGATCTTGCCCAATACGGGCAGTTTGACGCAGATCGCCTCGTGATCGTATTTGTTTTCGGGATCTTTAAAAAGATCGACTTTCATGCCGGGCGATAAGAACTCCTTGCCGAAATAGTGATTCATGCCGGTGATGGTGAAATAGGATTCGGTCATCATGTCGCTCATAAAAGAAAAACCTCCTTGTGTTTCGGATGATTGGATCCTAGCACAAGGAGGTGTCCCAAAAACTACCCTTGATCGAAGAAAAACCGAATTATGCGTATTGACGGCACAGTTCCTGCGCGAAATCGCGCATTTCGTCGACGACGTTCTGCGGCGCGGTGATGCGGATGCCGCCGCCGATGCTGGCGACCCAGCCGTAAAACTGCGGGCTCACGGCGACGTCCACATAGCAAAGAAAATGCTCCGCGTCTTTTTTGACGACGGGGATGTCTTTCCCGAAGCGGTCGATTAAAATGCCGATGAGGCGGTTTTCCGCCTCGAGCGCGACGTGGATCGCCTCGCCGCCGTACATGCCGAACAGGCGCTTCGTGTACGCAGCGGCGTCGAAGTCCGCGATCAGATCCTGACCCTCGCGAGGGGCGTCGAGAACGCAGATATCCTTCATTTTATCCACGCGGTAATGCCGAACCTCGCGGCTTGCGGAATCGTAGCCGATCAGATAATAGTTTTCGTCGTCCCAGCGAAGATGCCACGGGCTGACGTGGTACCACGCGCCGCCGTGACGGAACTCTTCTTTTTTGTCGACGTTCCATTGAAAATAATGGAAGCGGATCTGTCGGTTCTGGTTGATCGCATTGTTTAAATCATCGACGTTGTAGTAAATACTTTCGTTCATCGTTTTTACACGCCCGGCGATGAGCACCTGACGCTGAAGCTGCCGCGCTTCGTGGCGGCTGACGAGCGTCTCGAGCTTGCGAATGAGCGCCTGCGACTTTTTCTGCGTGATGAACTTGGAGGACTGCACGCAGTCCACCAGTAGCTTTAATTCGGGCAGCTCGAATTCGCGAGAGACAAGGCGATAGAGCGTGTTTTTCCCGATTTTGTCCGATTCGATCTCCAGACCGAAGAGGCGGAGCTGCTCAAAGTCCAGATAAAGCGTCTTGCGTTCGGCGGAGACGCCGCAGGCTTCCAGCGCCTGAATGATCTGGGACATGGTTAGCCCGTGCTC
>CAKTSO010000166.1 GCA_934613185.1 uncultured Clostridia bacterium
AATCCGTGCTTCCCGTCAGGCGGTATGCGTTTTTGATCGCGTCTTTGCGCGCGTCCTTCGTCGTGTTCATCTTTTTACGCTTCTTTCTTTTTTGCATTCGGCGACGACGAACGGGAACGAGCCCGAAAGAACTTCGACGCGCTCGGGTTCCCAGCCGCAGCGGCGAAGGAGCTCTTCAAATTGTTCGCGCGTCCATTCATGCCGCCCCGATAAATGCGTATGCTTCTGCACCGCGCGGCGCAGCTTCGAAAAGCCCTTCGCGTCGGCGTAGGCGAAGGCGGCGGCGACGAGCGTCCCGTCCGACTTCACGACGCGATTCATCTGCAAAAGCGCGGCCTTCGGATCGATCGCGTGTTCCAGAACGTTGACCGCAACGGCGAGGTCGAACGACTCGTCCGCAAACGCGAGGCTCGACGCGTCCTGCACGCCGTAGTGCAGCTTCGTCGAATCGTTCCCCCGCTTTTTCCCGGTGATCCACGCGCGCGACGGGTCGACCGCCTCGATGTGCTTCGCATCCGCGACGATGCGTCCGGCGACGCGCCCCGTTTGGGCGCCGACCTCCAGAACCGTCTTCCCCGCGGCGAGCTGCCGGACGCGCCGCAGCATTTTCTCGTAAGAAGCCGCGTCGCGCCGCGGCCTGCGGAAGAGATTCACGAAAGATTCCCCCCTCTTTCGCCGCCCTTCGGGCTTTCGGCGGCGTTACTATATGTTAGTTTTGCCTTACAGTTAGCGCGAACTAACCTCAGACGGCTTTATTGTAATCACACCCGTTTGCGTTGTCAAGAAAATTGACCGGGAGATATTCCTTTATATAATGTAGAAATCGCGAACGCGGCGCGCGGAAAATGCGCGCGGCACGCTTCCCGGGGAATACGAATCTTTTTCCGGCATTTCCCGCCGATGATCGTCTTTTTGCCCCGCGAAGGGTTGACAAATCGATCCACTGTGTTATACTTCCTGTGATCTCGATTGGAAGAGATTCCAAAGCAAGATTCAACGACCGCCGAGCGATCGGCTAAGGCCATACGGACAGCCGGGTCGAATGCCGAAAACCACTTTCAAATAAAAACGGAAGGCGGTTGGCAACTTCTGTTGCCTTATTGGTTGAGTTAAAAGCTCAGTTTTATAAGTTGGTTACTTTATAACCGAAAATGCCTCGCGGCATAAACTTGTGAAATGATCAATAAGAGTGGTAAAAGTGATCTTTGCTATATAGACTCTGATCGAATCGGGATCCGAACGGGTCTGTTTCCCCGCGCGCTTTGGATTCGCGCGAAGGGGAAAGAAAGGCTGCGTCCGTTTCCATGGATTTGCAAGGCGTGCCGCAATGAGCGGCGCGTCGTTTTTTTATGATAAAAATCGGCGCAGCGGAAACGGTAAGAGGGGAAAGCTATGAACAAGATCATCGAACTTCGCAACATTTCCAAGGCGTTCGACGGGGAGACGGTGCTCGACCACGTCAGTCTCGACATCCACGACAACGAGTTCGTCACGCTTTTGGGGCCTTCGGGCTGCGGCAAGACCACGACGCTGCGCATCATCGGCGGGTTCGCGTCCCCCGACGAGGGCGACGTGCTGTTCATGGGCAAGCGCCACGTCAACACCGTCTTTCAAAAATACGCGCTGTTCCCGCATTTGAACGTCTTTGAAAACGTCGCCTTCCCCCTTCGGGAGCGGAAGCTGCCGAAAAAAGAGATCAAAGAAAAGGTCGATCGGATGCTGGCGATGGTCATGCTCTCGGGCTTTGCGACGCGCCGCGTCAACAGCCTGTCGGGCGGGCAGCAGCAGCGCGTGGCCATCGCGCGCGCGCTGGTCAACGAGCCGGAGGTGCTGCTTTTAGACGAGCCGCTCGGCGCGCTCGATCTGAAATTACGAAAAGACATGCAGCAGGAGCTTAAAAAAATCCAGAAAAACACGGGGATCACGTTCATCTTCGTCACGCACGATCAGGAAGAGGCGCTGAGCATGTCCGACACGATCGTGGTCATGAGCGAGGGACGCATCCAGCAGATCGGCACGCCGACGGACATCTACAATGAGCCGACGAACGCGTTCGTCGCGGACTTCATCGGCGAAAGCAACATCGTCGACGGCGTGATGAAAAAAGACTTCCTCGTCAATTTCGGCGGGCAGGATTTCGTCTGCGTCGACGGCGGCTTCGCCGAAAACGAGCCGGTCGACGTCGTCATCCGCCCCGAGGACGTGGACATCGTCCCGCCTGAAAAGGGCAAGCTTTGCGGCACGGTCTCGACCGTCACGTTCATGGGTGTGCATAACGAGGCGATCGTCGACATCGACGGCTTCAAATGGATGATCCAGACGACCGATCCCGTCGAAGAGGGCGCGTATATCGGCATCGAGCTGGAGCCCGACGCGATCCACATCATGAAAAAATCCGAATATTCCGGCATGTACGGCGACTATTCCTCCTTCTCCAACGAACTGGACGAGCTGTCCGACCCGAACGCGGAGGAAGAAGAATGAACAAACGGGAAAAACTGACGGCGGGGACGTACCGCGCCGTGCTCGCGCCGTATTCGATCTGGGCGCTGTTGTTCGTGATCGTGCCGCTCATCTTCGTGGCGTACTACGCGTTCACGGACAATCAGTTCAACTTCACCACCGAACACATCACCCGCTTTTTCACCGCCACGAGCAATCTCGTCGGCGACGACGGCACGTCGACGGAAGTTCGCACCTATCTTCTGATCTTCCTTCGTTCTTTGAAGCTCGCCGTGATCTCGACGCTGATCTGCCTTCTTGCGGGCTATCCGATCGCGTACATCATGTCGCGCGCGAAGGCGAAGGTGCAAAAGACGATGATGACGCTCATCATGATCCCGATGTGGATGAACTTCCTGATCCGCACCTACGCGTGGATGACCATTTTGCAGGACACGGGCATCATCAACGGGCTTTTGTCGATGGTCGGGCTTTCGCCCGTTCATGTCATCGGCACGCAGACCGCCGTCATCATCGGCATGGTCTACGACTACTTTCCCTACATGGTGCTGCCGATCTATTCGATCCTTGTGAAAATGGACGACAAGCTCATCGAGGCCGCGCGCGATCTGGGGTGTAACGGCGCGTCCGTGTTCCGCCGCGTCGTCTTCCCTTTGAGCGTGCCGGGTGTGATCTCCGGGATCACGATGGTGCTCATCCCGTCGATCAGCACGTTCTACATTTCCCAGAAGCTGGGCAGCGGCAAGTTCTTTTTGATCGGCGACGCGATCGAGGGGCAGTACGTCGCAAACAACCTGCACTTCGCCGCGGCGATCGCCTTCATCCTCATGCTGATCCTGCTTTGCGGCATGACGCTTATGAAGTACTTCACCGCCAAATACGTCTACGGGGGTGACGGCGAATGAAAATGAAGCTTCCCGCCAAAATCTACAGTGCGATCGTGTTCTGCTTTTTGTTCGCGCCGATCGTCGTTCTGCTCGTGTTCTCGTTCAACGACGCAAAAAGCCTTTCGGTCATGTCCGGATTTTCCTTCCGCTGGTATGAAGACTTAATGCGCGACTCCAACACGCTCGCGTCGGTCAAAAATACGCTGCTTCTTGCGGCGGCGGCGACGGCGGTCTCCACCGTCATCGGAACGCTCGCGGCCGTCGGGATCGACCGTCTGCGCTCCCGCTGGTACCGCGCGGCGATGAACACCGTCACCGACATTCCCATGACGAACCCCGACATCATCACGGGCATTTCCCTGATGCTGATGTTCGTGTTCGTCGGGCGGCTGTTCGGCGCGTCGACGAGCCTCAACTTTTTCACGATGCTCATCGCGCACGTGACGTTCTGCACGCCGTACATCATTTTGCAGGTGCTTCCCAAGCTCCGCCAGATGGACAGGTCTCTGCCCGAGGCGGCGATGGACCTGGGCTGCACGCCGATGGGTGCGTTTTTCAAAGTCGAGCTGCCCGAAATCGCGCCCGGCATCGTGACCGGCGCAATCA
>CAKTSO010000167.1 GCA_934613185.1 uncultured Clostridia bacterium
GTGATGGCCTCGCTCTCGCTTTTGATGGGGATCGGCTTTGCCGTGATGAGCCGCAAGGGCGTATGGATCGGCTGCGCCGCGCTGGCGGTCGTGTGGATCGTTCATATAGCGATTTTCCTCTTTCGCGTTAAAACGATCGACGCCGCCGCAAATTGAATTTTCTCACTGTCTAACGAAGAAAACGCAGACGCCGCCTTGTTTTTCGGGCAGCGTCCGCTTTTTTTATTGCGCCCCGTTTCGGCAGGGCAGATATTCCAAAAAGAGCCGCAGGATCAATTCCGGCAGGATGCTGATCCCAAGGGCGCTTTCGACCATCGACATGATCGCATAATCGTCCCATGTGGTAAAGTGAACGCGCGGCGTCAGGCCGTGCCGCGCAAACAGCGCCGACACCTCTGCGCGCTCCCCTTTTTCCAACAAAAGAAACGGCTCGTCACACAGCGCCGCAAGCGGCACCCTTTCCAATTCGGCCAGCGGATGCCCTTTCGGCAGGATCGCAAGCAGCCGATCCTCCTCCAAATCGATCGTCTCGAATTCCTTCGGCGCGGGCAAACTCAAAAAGCCGCAGTCCACGCGCCCCTGCGCGATCCACGTTTCGATCTGCGTGTAATCGCCCATGAGAAGCTCATAATCGATCCCGGGATAATCCTTTTGAAATGCGCGAATGATGTTCGGCAGCCAATGCGTCGTTATGCCGGAAAACGTGCCTAGCGGATCAGTCCGCTTTGCACGCCACGCAGATCGTCCGCTTCCATTTGCAGCTTTCGATATTCCTCGCAAAGTTGCTTGGCATGCGGCAGAAGCCGCGCGCCGTCGGAGGTCAGGCTCACACCCGCGCGGCTTCGCGCCAAAAGCGCGATCCCCCATTCCCGCTCCAGATCGCGGATCATACGGCTGACGCCGGACTGCGAATAGTTCAGCGTCTGCGCCGCCTGTGTGAAGCTGCCGCATTCCACTGTTTTGATAAAAGCCTGATATTTTAAAATATTTGCATCCATGATCGGCGTTTCATTTATGCGTATTTGTGCTGATTTTTATGAGAAACATTCGTTTTTCAAATGAATGTCTTCATGATACGATATTCTCATATCTTTTGCAAACAGAAAAGAGGGATGCATCATGTTTTATGTCAGCGAACCGACGCCCTGCGCGCCGGAAGCATTTCAAACCGAGCTGCAGGAAAAGGTCTACGCCACGCTTACAAAGCTCGAAATTCCGTTTTCGCGCGTCGACACGGACGAAGCGATCACGATGGACGACTGTGCGGCGATCGACGAAAAGCTGGACATGAAAATGGTCAAAACGCTGTTTTTATGCAATCGCCGGCACACGTCGTTTTATCTTTTCATCACCGCGGGCGACAAACCGTTTCGCGCCAAGGAGTTCAGCGCCGCGCTCGGCGTTTCCCGTCTGTCGTTTGCACCGCCGGAACAGATGGCGCGGCAGCTCGTGACCAAAATCGGCGCGGCGACGGTCTTCAGCGCGCTTTTGGACAGCGCGCGCGACGTGCAGATCGTCTTCGACCGCGACGTGCTTTCTCAAGATTGGTACGGATGCAGCGACGGCACGACGGCGAGCTATCTGAAAATTCGAACGGAAGATATCGTCAGAAAATTTCTTCCCTCCACCGGGCACGGCTGTCAGGTAATCGATGAATAAGACGAAAAAAGCGTATCTTTGTTATTTTTCCGCGCTTGTTTTGTTCGGCTCCAACGGCGTCGTCGCAAGCATCCTTTCGCTCTCCAGCGGAACCATCGTCTTTTTGCGCAGCGTACTGGGCGGCGCGGCTCTGCTTACCCTGTTTCTTTTGACGGGACATCGTTTCATCATTGGACGATATCCGAAAGATCTGTTTTTCATTGCGCTTTCCGGCGCGGCAATGGCGGCGGATTGGCTCCTGTTGTTCGAAGCGTACGCCCGCATCGGCGTGAGCCTTTCCATGCTCATCAATTACACCGGCCCCGCGCTCATCGTGGCGCTATCGCCGTTCCTTCTCAAAGAGCGTATCACTCTTTCCAAGCTCGTCGCGCTTATCACGGCGCTTTTGGGCGCATGCCTCGTCAGCGGCCGCGCCGCGGCGTCCGGCGTCGACGGATTCGGGCTTCTGTGCGCCGTATTCTCCGCCATCGCGTACGCGCTGATGGTGTTGTCGGACAAGCTGGCGCGCGAAGTCACAGGCTTTGAGAACGCCGTTTTGCAGCTTCTGTGCGCCGCCGCAGTCGTGACAGTTTTCACCGCCGTGCGCGGCGAACTGTCCTTTCGGCTTCTGCCCTCTGACGTCTTCCCCGCTTTGTTGCTCGGCCTCGTCAACGCCGGGATCGGCTGCGGCTGTTATTTTCTGTCCATCGGTGCGCTTCCCGCACAGACCGTCGCCGTCTTCGGCTGTGCGGAGCTGCTTTTCGCCGTGCTTTTGTCCATACTGATCCTTCACGAGTCGATGTCGCCGCTGCAGATCATCGTCAGCGCGATCTTCGGAGAATACTTCCGCAAAAAACGCATCGCTTAAAATCCGTCCATCGCAAACGAACCCGCATCCATGCTTTCTATGCGTCCGATGCGAGTTCGTATTTTTATGAAGAAATTCAGAATAAAAAAAGAACAAGTCAATCGACTTGCTCTTTCTTTGGAGGCGTCACCCGGAATCGAACCGGGGAATGAGGGCTTTGCAGGCCCTTGCCTTACCGCTTGGCTATGACGCCATATGGAGCGGAAAACGAGATTCGAACTCGCGACCCCTGCCTTGGCAAGGCAGTGCTCTACCACTGAGCTATTCCCGCAAAAAGTGCCTCAGAGTGGAATCGAACCACCGACACAGGGATTTTCAGTCCCTTGCTCTACCGACTGAGCTACCGAGGCAAAAATGGCGACCCGGATGGGGCTCGAACCCACGACCTCTAGCGTGACAGGCTAGCGCTCTAACCAGCTGAGCTACCGGGCCATTTTGTCGCCGTCCTTGCGGACAAGACGTAGTATACTGTATCTTCCGCTAAAAGTCAACCGTATTTCGCCAGTTTTTTTCAGAAATTCAATTTTGTATGTTTAATACGCAATCGGCCCCTGCGCCGCGGCGGTTTTGAAGCACGTCACGATCAAGTAGGCGTCCGTCACAAACGACATGCCGCCCAAAAGGAGCGCGCTTGCAGGCGAGAACACGCCGAAGAACGTGAGCGCGCCGAAGATCACCGAAAGCCGCCAGCAGGAAAAGACCTTCTTCCCCGCCGCGCCGTTTGCGGACGAATCCGCCTCGCGGAACAGCCCGACGACTTCGTACCCGGCGATGCACTCCAGCGCATAACATCCGAGGTCGAGCGCCACATAGAACCATCCTTCGAGCCATTTCGCCGCGCCGAACAGCGCCAGAACATAAACAACAAGCGTCACGATCATCGACACGGCGGCGATGCGGCGAAAGCGCACGAGCTTCTCCCGCGGCGCTCGCTTTCCAGCCAGCGCCGCCAGCATCAGCGCATAGCCGATCATGTCCGGGAAAATGCCGATCGACGCGCTGCCGACGGCGATATTCAAGTCAAACAAAACCAATGCAAATCCGATCAGAAAAAGCGCCATTCTCGTCTACCTATTTGAGATTTTCAGATCGTCAGCGCACCGGCGGGACATCCTGCCCGCGCCCCTGCGCGTAAGGATCATACCAACGCGTGTCCTCGCCCGCCTGCGGCGCGTTGGGATAGGGGTCGTAATACTCATTCTGCGGCGGATAGGGCCGATACTGCGGCTGCGCGTATCCGTAGGGCGCGTACGGCGGCTGCTGTGCGTAAGGCTGCCCGTAATACGGCGCATGATACGGTGCGCTCTCATAAGTGCGACGATACTGCGGCGCTTGATAGGCGGGATCCTGCGGCGCATACGACATCTGCGGATACCCGTCGCCGTGCGGCTGCGCCTGTGCACGGGCGCGGCGGATCTCCTGCGCGGCGCGCGCACGGATCTCTTC
>CAKTSO010000168.1 GCA_934613185.1 uncultured Clostridia bacterium
ATGCTGCTCCACGCAGCCGATGCAGGCGCGCCGCCCGGCGTCGGGAATGCGCGATACGTCGACGCCGCCGATCGTGATCGAGCCTTCCTTCGGCGCGTAAAGCCCCAAAAGCAGGCGGAAGATCGTACTCTTGCCCGCGCCCGTCCTGCCGACGAGCGTGACCTGCTCGCCCCGCTTGACCGTCATCGAAAAATCGCGCAGAACGGGGACGCCGCCGTAGCCGAACGTGACGTGCGAAAGTTCGACGTTACCGCGCGCTTCAGTCTCACAACACTCGGGGATCGCGCGCTCGTCCTGCGACAAAAACGCGTCGATCCTTTTCGCGCCCGCCATCGCCGACTGGATCGTCTGAATCTCCATGCCGAGGCTCTCGATGGGCGTAAAAATGCGCGAAATGTAGTTGATGACGGCGACCGATGTGCCGACCGACATGCCGAACAGCGTCAAAACGTGCGCATTTCCCGAGGCGGAAAGCAGCATGACGGCGCCGACGACCGCGGCGTTCAACACGAGCACCGCGGGCGAATAGATCGCGTCGTAAAAATTGGTCTTCTCCACGGCGGCGTAGCTTTCGCCGATGCGCCGATCGTAGCGTTTCTGCATATATTCTTCCAGCCCGAGGGCGCGGATGGTGCGGATGTTGTGCAGCGTCTCGGGGATCTGCCCCGAGACCACGGCGACGGCGCGGCGGTTCTCCAATTGCGCGGCGAGCATTTTCTTCTGCACGCGGCGCGTGAAGACGGCGAAAAACGGCAGAACGACGAGCAATACCAGCGCAAGCCCCGTGTTTTTCACGGCGATCACCGCGAGGATCGAGACGATCCGGCACGCGTCCGCCGCCATGCCGATGATCCCCGAAGTAAACAGCGTCTCC
Organism: uncultured Clostridia bacterium; assembly: GCA_934613185.1. GTDB lineage: Bacteria > Bacillota > Clostridia > Christensenellales > Maliibacteriaceae > RGIG9107. The sequence goes on from CAKTSO010000168.1 coordinate 875, forward strand.
ACGGCGTCGACGTCGCCCGAAAAGCGCGCGGCGACCTCGCCGGGGTTCTGCGAAAAGAGCGTCGCGGCGGGCAGCGCGGCGAGCTTTCCCGACATTTCCGAGCGCAGCGCGCGCGTCATCTTCTGCCCGAACAGGACCAGAAGCGTCTCCTGCGCCGAGGAAAGCGCGCCCTCCAGCGCAAGGCTCGCAAAATACGACAGCGCGGCGGCGAACGTCAGCGAAACGCCGTCCGTCAATCGGTCGATCACGCGCGCCAGCAAAAGCGGCGGCAGAAGCGACGCCCCGACCGACGCCGCAACGCAGAGGATCGTCCCCGCGGCGAGCAGCCGATGTGCTCGAACGGCGTCTTTTAACGCCGGGATCACGCCTTTATTCTTCTTCATGCGCCGCGCCTCCCGTCTGGCTTTCGTAAAGGCGGCGATACGCCGAAGAAGATTTCATCAATTCCTCATGCGTGCCGACGAACGTCCTGCCGTCCTCCATAAAAATCACTTTTTGCATCTGCGGGAAGTGATAGAGCCGATGCGAGATCAAAAACACGACTTTGTCCCGCGCGTATGCCTGCAAATCGGCGAACACCGCGTCCTCCGTGTTTCGATCGAGCGCCGAGAACGGATCGTCCAAAATCATCACGGGGCGCGGGTGCGCCAGCGTCCTTGCAAGCGCCAGCCGCTGCGCCTGCCCGCCGGAAAGGCGCACGCCGCCGCTGCCGATGACGGTCCCGAGCCCGTCCTCCATCGCGCGCACCTCCTCGTCCAGCTTCACGGCGGCAAGCGGCTTCATCGCATCGCCGACGCTTCCGCAAAGCACGTTGTTTTCCGCCGTGTCGGCGAAAAGCTCGGGATCGTGCCCGAGATAGCCGACCGTCGCGGCAATTTCGCGGGGGCTGAGATCGGAAAGCTCCCTGCCGCCGAAGCGGATCGAGCCGCCGTAGGGCTTTTCGCAAAGGAACGCCCTGCCGAACGTGGACTTGCCGCAGGCGACGGGGCCGGTCACGCCGACGATGTCGCCCGGGCGCGCCGAAACGGACAGTCCCGAAAAAATCGCTTCCTTATTATAATTATAATTGGAATCATCATTATAATTGAGAGCATCATCGTGCTTGTCGTGCACGTCGTAGGCGTCCTCATAGGAAAACGACATTTCTTCGATCGTCACGTCCGCGCTCTGCGGGATTCGAAGCTCCTCAAGCGGCTCCGGCCGTTTCATCATCGGGCGGATCCGCTTCCACGAAACTTCGGCCTTCTGCACGGCGTTGAAGAGCTTGGCCGCCTTGGAGGACTTGACCGTCAGTTTCGCAAAGCAGGACAAGAACGTGGCGAACGCCGCGATGTCCCACGCGCGCCACCCGCTGCCCAGCACGTTTTTCGCGCCGAACCACAAGATAAACAGCGTTCCCGCGCCCGAAAGCACAAGATACAGCGGCGGCAGCGCGGACTGCCACACGTTGGCGCGCACGGCGGTTTTTTCGTAATCGGCGAGCGCGTTCTCATACAGCCCCATCCGCGCGGCTTCGCAGCCGTAAATCCGATAGGTCACGGCGTTCTGCGCGCGGTCGAGCGTCGCGGCGTTCAGCGCACCCGCCGCCTTTTTATACGCCGCGCCCGCGCGCTGCACGGGCTTTTTCATCCGCGCCGCGCACCAATACGAGATCGGCGTGAACAAAAGGCACAAAAACGCCAGCCGCCAATCGTAGAAAAAGAGCATCGCCGCATAGCCGACCAGCGCCACGCCGGTGTCGAAGATCTCCGTGGTGAACTTGCGCATGCCCTCCGCGCAGTCGTCGACGTCCGAGATCGCCTTCGTCAGCACGTCGCCCGCGCCCTCTTTTTCGAGCGACGCGCGATCCTCGCGCACGAGATTGGCGTAAAGCACGCCCTTCATGCGGCGGTCGATGTCGTTTGCAAAGCGGCGAACGTAAAAGCGCTTGACAAAGCGCGCCGCCTGCACGGTCAGCGTGACGACAATGTAGCACAACACGAGCGTCGCCATCGCGCCCGCCTTCTCGCGCCCGCCCAAAATGTCCGCCAGGCACTGCGCGAGCCGCCCTTCGAACCACGGCGCGGCGAGCAGGCCGACGTTGTAGACCACGCCGGACAGCGTCACGAACAAAAGCGGCAACCATTCCATGCGAAAATAATCGCCGATCCTGTCCGGCCGAAACGCCTTTTTCTCCTTCGAACTCACCTGCATCTTCCCCCGCCTTCTTCCTTCCCGCCGATCAGATGCGGGAAGCCCGCGCGGCTCTCGGTCTTGGAGGCGCGGTACAGCCGGTCGAGCAGCGCCGCGAACGTCTCCGCCTCTTCGCGCGTCAGAACGCCCGCGATATATTCGTAAAACGACGATTCGATCTGCGCCTTGGAGCCCTTCATCGCCTCCGCCTTTTCGGTGGGATACAAAAGCCGGCTTCGGCGGTCGTTCGGGTCGTCCCGCCGCACGAGAAACCCTTTGGATTCCAGATTTTTCGTCCGCCGCGCGATCGCCGCCTTGTCCGCATGCAGAATTTCCGCCAGCGCCGCCTGCGTGCAGCCGGGATTGTGCCGCAGCGCGTGGATCAGGTCGATCTCCGCCGTGCCGACCCCTTCGTCGCGCAGCGACAGCAAAACGAGCTTCTCCGCCTCCCGCGCGATCTTCGTGATCTTGCGTTCCGTAATGTCCATCGGATGTCCTCCAATTTCATTGCACCTACATCGTTGTATATACAACTATTATAGCCGTTTCACTCGAGATGTCAAAAAGATACGGGAGGAAGGATGGGGAAACCGTCCGTTCACGCCCTGTGTTCAAACGCAAAACGACGACACGCCGAAGCGCGCCGCCATCGTCCGCATCGCATAAAAATGACATTCCCTTCGCGCAGTTCCCGCAGATGACGCAAAGACGATGCTCACACGTTTCAAACAAAAAAACGGCGCTCGAACGCGTTTCCCCGAGCGCCGTTTTTTGAAATTTTCCCTTTGACATGCGCACGCAATGGATGCGCCGCGATTTTTATTCACAAAATTTCGTTATTCTTCCGTCACGCGGATGTCGCCGACGCCGCTTTCAGCCGTGATCTCGCACGTGCCATCGCC
>CAKTSO010000169.1 GCA_934613185.1 uncultured Clostridia bacterium
GTATATCGGCAGCGCGCTGACGCTTGACGCATTCAAAGAAGGCTTCGACCAGACCATTTCCCGGGGGCCGGACATGTCGCGCATCCTGCCCGTCGAGGGCGGCTGGCTCGGATTTCATCGGCTTTCCATCATGGGTCTGAACGAGGAAGGCATGCAGCCTTTCACATTGCACGGCTCAAGCGTCGTCTGCAACGGCGAAATCTACGGCTTCCGTTCCCGCAAAAAAGTCCTGGAACAAATGGGCTACACATTCCGCAGCGATTCGGACTGCGAGATTCTGCTTCCGCTTTACGAGCAGCACGGACTTGACATGTTCGAGACGCTCGACGCGGAGTTCGCTTGCATCATCTATGACAAAAAGCGCCAAAGCCTCGTTGCCGCGCGCGACCCGATCGGCATTCGTCCGCTGTTCTACGCCTATGACGCGGACGGCGCGATCATGTTCGCCAGCGAGGCCAAAAACCTCGTTCCGATCGCCGCGGGTCGCATCTTCCCCTTCCCTCCGGGCCATTATTATGCCGACGGCAAGTTCACCTGCTACTGCGACATCGCGAAGGTCGATTCTTACTGCGAAGACGATCTGGACACGGTTTGCCATAAAATCCACGACAAGCTCGTCGAAGGCGTGCGCAAACGCCTTGACGCAGACGCGCCGCTCGGATTCCTTCTTTCCGGCGGCCTCGACTCCTCGCTTGTCTGCGCCATCTCGGCCAAGATCCTGAAAAAGCCCATCCGCACGTTTGCCATCGGCATGGATACCGACGCAATCGATCTGAAATATGCACGTCAGGTCGCCGATTATATCGGCAGCGATCATCGCGAGGTCATCATCTCTCGCGACAACGTCATCCGTGCGCTGCCCGAGGTCGTGGCGCTTCTCGGCACTTACGACATCACGACCATCCGCGCCAGCATCGGCATGTATCTTGTCTGCCGTGCCATTCACGAGACGACCGACATCCGCGTGCTTTTGACGGGCGAAATCTCCGACGAGCTGTTCGGCTATAAATACACCGACTTCGCCCCGTCCGCCGAGGCGTTCCAGAAAGAGGCGCAAAAGCGCATCCGCGAGCTTCACATGTACGACGTTCTGCGCGCCGACCGCTGCATCTCCGTCAACTCTCTGGAAGCGCGCATTCCCTTCGGCGATCTGGATTTCGTACATTACGTCATGAGCGTCGATCCCGAAAAGAAGATCAACACCTACGGCAAGGGCAAGTATCTGCTTCGCCGCGCATTCGTCGGCGACTATCTTCCCGAGTCCATCCTGATGCGTGAAAAGGCCGCCTTCTCCGACGCCGTGGGGCATTCCATGGTCGATGACCTGAAGGAATATGCCGAATCCATGTACACCGACGAGGAGTTCGAGACGCTCTCCCGCCGCTACGACTTTGCGCGCCCCTTCACGAAGGAATCCCTCCTTTATCGCGAACTGTTCGAGCAGTATTATCCCGACCAGGCGCAGATGGTCGCCGACTTCTGGATGCCGAACAAAGAATGGGAAGGCTGCGACGTCAAAGATCCCTCCGCCCGCGTGCTGTCCAACTACGGCGAGAGCGGGAAGTAATCTCCAATCGACACAAAACGCGCCCGACGATTCCTTGGATCGGAATCGTCGGGCGTGTTTTAACAATACAAACGCATCTCGATTTCTCTCCGCACTCATCCTCTCCGTTCACTTCTGATCCGCGCGCATTTTCTTTGCGAACACAAAGGCAGCGATGGCGAAGAGGACGGCGGCGTAGGCGGCGACCCAGACAAGGTCGCCCAAGATAGCGGCGGTATTGCCTGCGGCGGCGCTGCGGGCGGCGTTGACGGCGTGAAGGAAGGGCAGGGCGTTCGCGATTTTTTCAAACGCGCCGCCGACAAGGTTCGGATCAAACCAGATGCCCGACAGCCAGGCCGAAAGATTCGTCAAAAGCGCGCCGCAGAAGCCGCCGACCTGTTTGTCGTTCAAGCAGGTGCCGCAAAGCACGCCGATGGCGATGAACAAAAGCGCCGCCGGAAGCAGCACGACAAGCGTCAAAAGAAGGTTCGCGCTGACGGGAAGGCCGAGGCACACACCGACGAGCAGGCAGACAGCGCTTTGCGCAAGGCTGATCGGGATGAGCGGCAGGACGTAGCCCATAAGAAACTGCCCCGCCGTCATCGGCGAGGTGAACAGGCGCAGCATCAGCGCGCTCGTGCGGTCGCGCGCCACGAGCATCCCCGAAAACAGCGAAATAAACGAAAGCCCGAACACCGCGACGCCGGGCGCCAATTGATCGATCGCAAATAATTCGACCGGGATATTCGACTGGATCAGCGACAGCAACAGTAGCACGACGAGCGGGAATCCGAGGCCGAAAGCAAGATTGAGTTTATCACGCAGCATTTCTTTTGCGCAGCGCGAGGCGAAACAGAGTGTTTTTCTCATGACGATCCCCCCATTCAGCGACAAAGTTCGACAAAGGCGTCTTCGAAATTCGCCTTTCCCGTTTTTTCGATCAGTTCCCGCGGCGTACCGACGGCGATGAGGCGGCCATGCGCCATGACACCTACGCGGTCGCAGAGTGCTTCGGCCTCTTCCAGATAATGCGTGGTCAAAACGATCGTCACATGTCCCTTCAATTCGCGGATCACGTCCCACAGTTCACGACGCACGAGCACATCGAGTCCGAGCGACGGCTCATCCAAAAACAGCACTTTCGGATCGGAGCAAAGCGCCATCGCGATCGACAGCCGCCGCTGCCAGCCGCCCGAAAGCGTGGCAGCACGGCGTTTTTCAACATCCTGCAATCCGAGGCGTTCGATCATCTGCGCCGTTTTTTCGCGCGCCGTCTTTTTGTCGTCGCCGTAAAGGCCGCAGATCAAAAGAAGATTTTCTTTCACCGAAAGATTCGGCGCGACGGCCGTTTCCTGCGGAGAAACGTTGATCCGTTTTTTCACGTTGATCGCGTCGTTCGTGACGCTGTGTCCCAAAATCTGCGCGTCACCGCTCGTGGGACGCGTCAAACAGGAAAGCATTTTGATCGTCGTCGTCTTCCCCGCGCCGTTGACGCCCAAAAGCGCGAACAATTCGCCCTCTTCGACGGATAAGTTCAAACCGTTCACCGCACGAACGTCGCCGTATGTTTTGCAAAGGTTCTGCGTCAAAATCGCGTTCATTCTTCTTCGTCCTCCTGCTGTACCTGCTCGATGGCATGCGCAAATTCCGTCATTTCTTCTTCCGTGCGGTCGGGATAGACCTCTTTGCCCCTTCCAGCGAAGATCGTCTTTGCGATTTTTGCGAACACGCTTGTGCGTTCCAATGCGATGCCGCGGTCGGCGTCCGCCAGAAGGAGCAGAGAATCGCCCGGCTCGATCCCGAACATCTGCCGCACTTCTTTCGGAATCACGATCTGCCCCTTCGGACCGACGCGGACCTGACCGATATAATGCTTTTGATCTTTATTTTTCACGTTGGCAATCTCCTTTTTGAAGTAATAGAAGTATAACTTGTATTACTTTTATGTCGTTATCTTACGTCGTAGGATTCCTTTTGTCAATCCGTTTTGGTTTTTCTCCGACAAAAAACAGCCCCATGCCGCGCATGAGGCCGTTTTCTTTTGAATTTTAATACTCGAGCACGCCGCGATAGACGAGCTTGGCGTCGCCCGTCAGCGTCACGCCGAAATCGGTGTAGTTGACGATCAAATCGCCACCGCGAACTTTAACGGTGATATCCTCGCCTTTTTTGCACAGGCCGGCTTCGACCGCCGCGATCGCCGCCGCGCACGCGCCGGTGCCGCAGGCCATCGTCTCGCCGTTGCCGCGCTCCCAGACGCGCATTTTGACGGTACTCTCATTGACGACGCGGATAAACTCTGTGTTGATCCGTTCGGGGAAGATCGCCGCGTTTTCGAACTGCGGACCGATCTTTTCGACGTCAACATCGTCCACAC
>CAKTSO010000170.1 GCA_934613185.1 uncultured Clostridia bacterium
GGCCTCGAGGGTATCGTACTCGTCGGAGATATCCTTGACGAACTCGTCATCCAAATCGGGAAGCTGTTTTTCCTGAACCTGCTTGACCTTCACATGGAACACGGCGTCCTTGCCGGCGAGATCTTCGGCGTGATATTCGGTCGGGAACGTGACGTTGATGTCGCGCTCGTCGCCCGCCTTCATGCCCACAACCTGCTCTTCGAAGCCGGGAATGAAGCGGCCACTGCCAAGTTCGAGAGACTGATCTTCCGCGGTGCCGCCGTCGAAAGCGACGCCGTCGACAGTGCCGGCATAGTCGAGCATGACCGTGTCGCCGTTTTTGGCTTCGCGATCGACCTCGACAAAGCGGGCCTGACGTTCGCGCGTCATGGCAATCTCCGCATCCACCATGGACTCGGGAACAGTATACGTGGTACGGGTAACTTCTATACCTTTATAGTCGCCGAGCTTCACCTCGGGCTTGACGTCAACGGTCGCGGTGAAAACGAAACCGTTCTCGTCGATGCTGACGATATCCACGGCGGGATTGTCCACGGGCTCGATGCCGTGCTCTTTGACGGCGGCTTCATACGCGTCGTAGTAGATCGCGTCGATCGCGTCGCTGTAGAAAACCTCTTTGCCGTAATACTGCTCGATCACACGGCGGGGGGCTTTGCCCTTGCGGAAACCGGGAACGGAAATGCGGCCACGGTTTTTCAGATAAGCCTCCTGAACAGCCTTCTCGAACGCATCGGCGTCGATGCTGATCGTCAGTTTAACTTGATTCTTTTCCCCTTTTTCGATCGTTGAGGTCATGATACGGCTCCTTCCTAATCGCTCATTTTACTATATAAAGGGCCGATTCGCCCTATATGAGCATACTTTTACACTTTATCATAACCCTCCCGATTTTGACAAGTGTTTTATTCAACTTTTGCCGAATTTACGGTAAAATCCAGCTTTCCGTCGCGCACGCCGACGGTAACGGTGTCGCCCTGGCCGACTTCGCCGCCCAAAACGAGCTTCGCCACCTGCGTTTCGACGTTCTTTTGCAGATAACGCTGCACCGGACGCGCGCCGAACTCGGGCGTGTACGCCTCGTCTGCGATGAAGCCGAGCGCTTCGGGCGTGATGACGAGTTTCATGTCAAGATCGCCCATGCGTTTTTCGATCGCTTCGGCCTGCAGACGCACGATCTTGCCGATCGCCTCGCGCGTCAGCGGCGAGAACAGAACGGTGTCGTCGATACGGTTTAAAAACTCGGGTTTGAAGTGTTCCTTCAAAAGCGCGTCGACCGCATCGCGCGTTTGCTGCGAAATATGACCGTCGTTTTTCGCAGCATCTGCAAGCAGGAGCTGGCTGCCGAGGTTCGAGGTCATGATGATGACGGTATTCTTGAAGTCCACCGTGCGGCCCTGGCTGTCGGTCAGGCGGCCGTCGTCCAGAAGCTGAAGCAGAAGATCCGCCACTTCCGGATGAGCCTTCTCGATCTCGTCGAACAGGATCACACAGTAAGGCTTCCTGCGCACGGCCTCCGTCAGCTGACCGCCCTCGTCGTAACCGACGTATCCCGGAGGCGCGCCGATCAAACGTGCGGTGCTGTGGCGCTCCATGTATTCGCTCATATCGATACGCACGACGTTGTTCTCGTCGTCAAACAGCGCGTCGGCAAGCGCCTTGGCAAGCGCCGTTTTGCCGACGCCCGTCGGTCCTAAGAATAGGAACGAGCCGATCGGGCGGTTGCGGTCTTTGAGCCCCGCACGCGCGCGCATGACGGCTTCGGACACGGCCGTGACCGCTTCGTCCTGGCCGACAATACGGCGATGCAGACGCTCGTCCAGATGCAGGAGCTTCTCGCGTTCGCCCTGCATCAGGCGATCGACGGGAATGCCCGTCCAGCGGGCGACGACTTCGGCGATCTCATCCTCCGTCACCGCGCCGCTCATGAACGAGCCGCCCGTGCGCTGGTTCATCTCGGCGACTTCCTGCTCCAGTTTGGGCAGTTCGCCGTACTGCAGAACGGCCAGGCGCTCCAGATCGTATTCGCGTTTCGCCTTTTCAATCTGACGGCGGACGTCTTCCAATTTCTCCTGCGCCTCTTTGCCGCGCTGCATCCGCGCCTTATCGGCTTCCCAGCGCGCGCGCATGTCCTTCGTCGTCTCGGTGAGCTTGCGGATTTCCTCGGAAATAACCTCAAGGCGTTCCTTGCTCTTTTGATCCGTCTCTTTCTTCAGCGCTTCACGTTCGATCTCAAGTTGCATGAGCTTACGGGTCGCTTCGTCCAGTTCCGCGGGCATGGAGTCGATCTCCGTGCGGATCATCGCCGCAGCTTCGTCCATCAGGTCGATGGCTTTGTCGGGCAGGAAGCGTTCGGTGATATAGCGATCGGACAGCGTCGCCGCGGCGATCAGCGCACCGTCGGTGATGCGGACGCCGTGATGAATCTCGAATTTCTCTTTGATGCCGCGCAGGATGGAGATGGTGTCCTCCACCGTAGGCGGTTCGACGATGACAGTCTGGAAACGACGTTCCAGCGCCGCATCCTTTTCGATATGTTTGCGGTATTCATCAAGCGTCGTCGCGCCGATCATGTGCAGCTGGCCGCGCGCAAGCATGGGTTTGAGCAAATTGCCCGCGTCCATCGCGCCCTCGGTCGCGCCCGCGCCGACAATCGTGTGCAGTTCGTCGATGAAAAGAAGGATCTTGCCGTCGGAATTGCCGATCTCCTCCAAAACGGCCTTTAAACGCTCTTCAAATTCGCCGCGGTATTTCGCGCCCGCAACGAGCGCGCCCATGTCGAGCGAAAAGATCGTCTTGTCAAGCAGACCGTCCGGCACGTCGCCGCGCACGATACGCTGCGCAATGCCCTCGACGACCGCCGTCTTGCCGACGCCGGGTTCGCCGATGAGCACAGGGTTGTTCTTCGTGCGGCGCGACAGAATGCGGATCACGCGGCGGATCTCAGAATCGCGTCCGATGACGGGATCGAGCTTGCCCGCACGCGCCATCGCCGTCAGATCATAGCCGTATTTTTGAAGAACGTCGTACGTCTCCTCGGGATTGTCGTTGGTGATGCGGCGGTTGCTGCGCACCTTCTGAAGCGCTTCCATAAACGCCTCACGCGCAACGCCGCGCTGACGCAGCCATGCGCCGGTATCCTTATCCTGCATCATGGCAAGATAGAAATGCTCCGTGCCGATGTATTCGTCACCGAAACGCTCCGCCTCTTTCTGCGCACGGACAAGAACCTGCCCGAGCGCGCGGGAAACGTTCGGCGCACTGCCGCCTTCGCTGACGCGCGGCATGCGCGAAAGCTCGCTTTCCAAAGACGCGATCATCTGATCGACATCTTTGCCCATGCCGCTCAGAAGTTTCGGGATCAGCCCGTCTTCCTGTTTCAAAAGCGCAAGATGCAGATGCTGTATATCAACTTCGGGGTGGCCGTGTTCCAGTGCCAGCGCCTGTGCCGCATTGAGTGCCTGCGCCGCTTTCTGCGTCCAGTTATTCATTTCCATAAACCATTGCTCCTTTCTTATCGTCCGCCGCACGCATTCGATCTTCGCGCTTTGGATCGTTTTCTTTTTGGAGTTCGGATTGTCTGTCTTTGACTTTCCTTGACTTTAATATACGCCGCTCTTTCCACATTGTCAACTGTTTTTTCAAAGTATTTTTTAATTTTTCTATTTTTAGCGATCCATACGGCTTTGATACGACGCAGACTGCGTTTTTCCTTCCTTCGCCGCAAAAGACAGAATTTCGATGAAAAAAACCTGCGCCGAAGAAGCGTTCGCTCCCCCTTCGCAGGCTGTCGATTTCAATGATATGAGTCGGATCTATAAGCCGAGTTTTGTCTTGAACGGTCATCTATCTAGGCCGTTTGTTGCCAAACGGCTCATGCGATTATTAGGGAATGCGGCGGGCCGCCGCGCTC
>CAKTSO010000171.1 GCA_934613185.1 uncultured Clostridia bacterium
CTCGTCGTCCATGCCGAAGACGCAAAGCAAAATAAGCGGGATATTCAAAATGCCGTAGAAGAAGAACGAGTATTTCTGCGTCCCCAGCGCGGCGGCGATGCGGCCGAAGATGATGCACATCGTGGCGTAGCCGATCGAACCCAGAAGACGAACCGCGCCGTAGCGGAACGTGCGGCGGCGGGCGACGGTGCGCACGAGCCAGCCGTCCAGAAGGCTCGACGTCGGGTTTTTAAAGAACGCCCACGCAAGCAGCGCGACCGTCGTGGCGACGACGGCGACGGCGCTCGTCCCGGGGATGAACGGCACGACGCAGTAGAGCACGGAGCTGACCGCGATGCACAGCAAAAACACGCGGCGCGACGAGCTCAATCGGTCGCTCAGCGAACCCATCATGGGCGCGGCGACGATGCCGATGCAGTTGACCAGCGCCATAATGAGACCCACGACGCTTGCCGAATAGCCCTTTTCCTGCAGATAGGCGGCGGTGAAAGCGCTGGCCGCGTAGGCCGCCCAGAAGAACAGCTCAATGCCCGAAAACTGCACCTGACCCTTGGGAACGACACCCTTAAAATAGGAGACGGGCGCAAAGCGCCCCGCGCGATGTTCGTGTTTCATACCGATGTTTGACCATTGCTCCTTCACTGTTCGTTATAACGGATAAATTCTTTCCCGAGGCGTTTTCCGACGGGGAAACTCACTGCGAAGACGACCGCCGCAAGCGCCGCGGAGGCCATCGCAAAGAGGAAATACGCCGTCGTGCCGAACGCGTCGACGAGCATCCCGCCGACGACGTTCCCCGCCATGGCGGAAACAAGCGCCGTGGACACACACAGCGTCAGCGCGCTGTTCGCGGCCGCGGGCGGCGCGATTTCGTGGACATAGCGGATATAGCAGGCCATAAACGCGCCGTTGATGAATCCCATCAGAATCATGGCGACCGTCAGCATCCCGACGCCCGTGGCCGCGATAAACAGCACCTGCACCGCGGCGAACGCGGCCATCACGCACCAGAGGCACTTTTCCACGCCGAAGCGGCGGATGACATGCACGCTCAAGATCAGCATCGGGATCTCCGCCAGCGAGCGCAGCGCCGTGATGTTCCCGAGCGACCCCGTCTGCCCCGTCAGCTCGATGAGCTTATAGGGAATGAACGTGATCGAGCAGTACATCGGCAGGTTCACAAGGCAGTGACAGACCAGATAGACCAAAAGGTAATACTGCCCGAAGACGGCGCGCAGACCGACCTTCTGCTTTTTTTCGCGGCGGACGGGGTGATCGTCCCGCCGCGCGTAAACGCATACGGCGCACAAAACCACGTTGATCCCCGCGTAAAGATAGAAGATCACGTCCTGCGTCCCGGCGTGCTTTGCCGCCGCGGCGTAGAGCACGCACATGAGCGCGTACCCGAACGAGCCGATGTAGCGGATCGCGCCGTAGGAAAATCCGCCGCCGTTGTCGATGACGCTCAGAATCCAGCCGTCGCACAAGCCGCTCATGGGCTTACAGAAAAACGCCCAGGCGAAATACAGCGGAATGACGAGGTTCACGCCGAAGACGGCATGGCGCACGCCGAAGGGGATCGCCGCCGCGACAAGCGCGACCGCCGCGGCGCAGACGATGAAGACGCGCCTTGGAAGGCCGCTTTTATCCGCCGCGTTGCCCATCAGGGGCGCGGACAGCACGCCGATCAAATTGACGACGGCCATGATCGTGCCGACGACGGTCCCGGAAAAGCTCTGGTCGGCAAGATAGGCCGCCAAAAAGGCGCTCGCCGAATAGCCGAGCCAGTACAAAAGCTCGATCGAAGCGTAAAGCGGGAAGGAAGACTCCCCGCGCCGTTGCGAATGCTGCATGACAAACCTTTCTTTCGATTTTAAAAGCAATAATTTCAAAAAGCGATTACGGCAAAGCCTTTAGCCTTCGCCGTCAAGGTCGGGCGGCGCGAAGCCGAGCCTGTTCCCGACCGGGCCGCACAGAACGAACATCGCCGCGGAGAGCGCCGCGCACAGCGCTCCGAAGAGGAAGTACGCGTTCGTCGAGAACCGCTGCGTCAGGAATCCGCCGCAAAGATTCGCCAGCACGCCGGAGATCATCGACGCTGACACGCAGAGCGACACGCCGCTTGCGCGCGCCTCGGGCGGTGTCACGGCGTGAACGTAGCGGATCTGGCAGACCATATACGCGCCGTTGACGAAGCCGATCAAAAACAACGCTGCCGTCACGAGCGCCATGCCCCGCGCGGCAAACAGCAGCATCTGTACGAGGCCGAACCCGCCGATCACGGCAAGATACGTCTTTTTGAGCCCCGCCTTTTTGATCCACGCGGCGCACAAAATGAGCGACGGGATCTCCGCGAACGAACGAAGCGCCGTCAGCGCGCCCATCGCGTTCGTCGAGCCGTTCAACTCCAGAAGCTTATAGGACAAAAACGTCATCAGCCCCTGCATCGGAATGCTCGAAAGCGTATAACAGGCAAGGAACGTCAGAAAATAATAGTTTTTGACAAGCCGCCGCAGCCCGAACGTGCCGCGCGGACGCACGACGCGCTCTTTCGGTTCGTCGCGCTTTGTGTAAATCGCAAGCAAAAGCAACGGAACGCACAAAATGCCGAAGGCATAGAACGTAAACCCGTGGCCGCCCAGCCGTTTTGCGAGCGCGCCGTAGCCGATGCAGACGATCGCGTAGAAAAACGAGCCGAAATAGCGTGCGCTGCCGTAAGAGAATGTCTTTTTCCGATCCGCCGCCTGCACGACCCAGCTTTCGCACAGACCGTACATGGGGCTGTTGAAAAACGCGGAGACGAAGATCAAAATCACGCCGAGCGACGTGCCGAACAGCTTCACGCCGAACGCCGCAGGGATGAGCGCCGTCAAAATCGCGGCGACGCTCGCGCAAAGGAGCATCATGCGCCGCGGAGAGCCGATCTTGTCGGTCCAGTTTGCGACGACGGCCGTGGCGACCATGCCGACGACGTTCCGCACGGCCATGATCGTGCCCGTCTGCGCACCGGAAAAGCCGCTGTCGGCAAGTGCGGTGGACAGGAACACGACCGCCGTGAACGCCGACCAGAAGGCCGCCTCCACGCCGCCGTAGACGAGAATGTCGCGCGAAAAATACTTCTTCCAAAACGCGCCGTGCGCGGGCTTTTCGCGATTCATCGCGGTTCCTCCTTCATCGCAAATGGCAGGATAAAACGATTCGGGATCGGGCGGTGAAGCTGTTTTTTAGAAACCTTTCAGACGATATGGGAAAGATCCGGCTCGGGCTTTTTCAAAAGCCGGCCGAGCGGATAGGTGACGAGGAACAGAAGCAGCGCGAACGCCTCGAGGCAGAACAGGACGATGTACATGCCGCTCGTGCCGAAGGCCTCGATGATGACGCCGCCCACAAGGCTCGCCGCGACCGACGCCACAAGGGAGAACGAGACGGAAAGCGACTGCGCGCTCGCCACGGCCTCGTGCGGCGTGATGCGGTAGACGTAGTTGACCTGGCCCAGAAGATGCGCGCCGTAGGCCGTGCCCATGAGCATCATCGCAAGCGTGATCGCCGCGGCGCTCTTGGCGAACAGGAACACAAGCTGCGATGCTAAAAACAGGATCATGTCGAAGATAAACAGCTTTTTGATGCCGAACTTGCGGACGATCCAGCTGCCCCCGAGGAGCATCGGCACCTCCATCAGCGCGCGGATGGCGGTGACGTTCCCCAAAGAATCGCTCGCGCCGATCTC
>CAKTSO010000172.1 GCA_934613185.1 uncultured Clostridia bacterium
AGGAGCGCGTGATCGCCGACGTCAAGGCGCAGGGCAAGCCGTTCATCGTGATCTTGAACACGGTCGACGCGCAAAGCGACGACGCACGGGCGCTCGGCGCGGCGCTTTCGGAAAAATACGGCGTCGGCGTGCGCGTGATGAACGTGCTGGAAATGGACGAAGCGGACATTGAAGACGTGCTGGACGATCTTCTTTTGGAATTTCCGATCAGCCGCGTGGACATCGACCTTCCGCAGTGGGCGCGGACGCTGCCCGTCGATCACGAATTGATCGCGGAGATTCTGCGGCAGTTGAACGACGCCTCGGCGGACGCGCATAAAATGCGCGACCTCCGCGCGATCGCGCAGAGTTTCAACACGTCGGATGCGCGGGGGACGTTCGCCGTCGACCGCCTCGAACTCGGAAGCGGCTGCGCGCAGTGCCGCATCGAGTTGGATCCCGCGCTGTTTTACGAGATATTGAGCGACAAAAGCGGACTTTCGATCGACAGCGACGGAAAGCTCATGACCATGATCTGCGATCTTGCCGCGGCAAAACGCGAATACGACCGCCTGCGCGACGCGCTGGAATCGGCAAAAACACTCGGCTACGGGTTCGTCTATCCGCAGATGGAACAGATGAAGCTGGAAGACCCGGAGATCGTGCGTCAGGGCGGCCGCTTCGGCGTGAGCCTCAAGGCCAGCGCGCCCGCGCTTTTGATCTCGCGGATCGACATTGAAACGGAAGTTTCGCCCGTGATGGGGACGGAAAAACAAAGCGAAGAGCTGGTTGATTATCTGACGGCGGAGTTTCAGTCCGACCCCGCGCGCATGTGGAATACGAACGTCTTCGGAAAATCGCTCAACGAACTTGTGCAGGAAGGACTGAACAACAAACTCTCGCGTATGCCGGCCGACGTGCAGAAAAAGATGACCGAGACCATGCGCCGCATCATCAACGATGGGCGCGGCGGTGTGATTTGCGTCCTTCTTTGAGACGGGCGCATTGACAAACCGAGGCACGCTTTGCTATACTGGGCAATAGTTGCCGGTGTAGCTCAATTGGCAGAGCAGCTGATTTGTAATCAGCAGGTTGCGGGTTCAAGTCCCTTCACCGGCTCTTTGTTTAACAAGGCCTTTGCAAATTGCGGAGGCCTTCTTTTGTTTTACCCGAAAACGGCGTCGAGGGTCATCATGACGCAGAAACCGAGCGCGAAAGAAAGCGCGCCGACGCCTTTTTTGCCGCCGCCTACGGATTCCGGGATGAGTTCTTCGACGCAGACGTAAAACATCGCGCCCGCGGCGAGACTCAAAAGAAACGGCAGCATCGGAACGACGAGCCGTGCGGCGAGGATCGTCAAAAGCGCCGCGATGGGCTCGACGACGCCTGACAGGACGCCGAGGGAAAACGCATGGCCTTTTTTCGCGCCCTGCGCGGCGAGCGGCATGGAGACGATCGCGCCTTCGGGAAAATTCTGAATGGCGATGCCGACGCACAGCGTCAGTGCAGCTGCGGATGCGGTGCTGCGTTCCGAAAACGCACCGGCGAACGCCGCGCCGACAGCCATGCCTTCCGGGATGTTGTGGAGCGTCACGGCGAGGATCATCAGCCGGGTGGAATCGCAGCAAGTCAAGTTTTTTTGACGGCGAAATCGGTTTTGAAGGCGGGGAAGAAATCGGTCGAGTTCACATAAAATCAAAACGCCGAACAGCAGCCCTCCGACCGCCGGGAGAAAGAAAAACGCGCCGAGATGACGGGAACCCTCCAGCGCGGGCAAAAGCAAACTCCAGATGCAGGCAGCGGCCATCACGCCGGCGGCGAAGCCGTTTAAAAGCCGCGTTAGATTGCCCGAAAGGCTGCGCTTTAAGAAAAACACGCAGGCCGCGCCGAGCGCCGTCCCCAAAAGCGGAAGAACGATACCGCACAAATTGATCGGCAAACAAAGCACCTCCTTATAGTCCAATATACGGTCGCCATTCGGATTCGGTGCCATGCGGTCGGAACGCCGCAGGCGCGGAGACTGTATGATTTTAATGAGCGGGAATTTTGCGGGAGGTGAACATAATGGAGAGGCGCTGCACGATATGCCGAATCGTCGCGTGGACGGCGATCACGCTCGGCGTTTTGATCGTCGTATTGACGCTGCAAAGCTGGGCGTGGCTCGTTTTGCTCGGCTGCGTTCTGATCGGCGGCGGGATCTTACTGCTACGATGTTGATTTTGACTGCGAAAGCGCTCTTTGCGGGCGCTTTTGCAGTTTTTTGCGGCAAAAACTCTGTGGCAAAACGACAATCGCCGCGCGTATAAAACGATAAAATCTGGGCACGCGAAAAGGAGGCGGGTGCGTGGCTTATGTTTATGCGGAAACGATCCTTTTGACGGGATTCGTCATGAACGATCTTTTGCTTTGCGCCGCTTCCGCGCTGTCCGAAGTGCCGACGGGGAGAAGCCGCCGCGTTGTTTCCGCGGCAATCGGCTCCGTGGCCGCGCTGACGCTCCTGTCCTGCGGCGCGGAACTTTGGCTGATCGACACATCGCGCGTTTTGCTGCCTGCGGGAATGACGTTGATCTGTACGGCAAAACGGGGACGAAAGCCGTTTGTACGATTTTTGCTGTTTTTATGGATGGCTGCGCTTCTTTGCGGCGGCGCGTCCTTCTTTGCGGCGTATTTTTTCGGCGCACGCTGGCGAGCGAACGCGTGGGTTGCCGAAGCGCCGTCCTATGCCGCGGCGCTGGGGACGGCGGGATCTCTGCTTCTTTTTGCGCATCTGCGCGCATATCGTGAAACAAGACGGATCGTGCGGCGCTGCGCGTCCGTTCGCATCCTGCTGCTCGGGAAGCTCTACGAATGTACGGGTTATTTCGACAGCGGTCATTTCCTTCGCGACCCGGCGAGCGGGAAAAGCGTCGTGATCGTGGAGGCGGGCGTCTTCGGCGAACTTGCGGGCGAGGAGCCGTACTGCGCGGTGACGTTTTTGCGCAATGCGCAGTCGTGCGGGCTTTGCGGCCGCGTCAGTCTCGTTCCGTTTCAAAGCGTCGGTGCAAGCGGACTTCTCGCGGCGGTGCGCCCGGAAAAAGCGTGGATCGGTGCGCGGCGTGTCGAGATCCTGGCGGCACTGTACGGCTCTCGATTGGACGAAAAGGGGCGCTATCGCGCGCTTGTGCCGGAAAACTTAATGGAAGAAGGATCGGTCGATGAAATGGATTCGTGATTTTTTCAAACGCGTGCGCCGCTTGTTTTTTGGTGACGGGCGCGCGGTCTATTACATCGGCGGGAGCGAGACGCTGCCGCCGTCGCTTTCGGCGGAAAAAGAGCGCGAGCTGCTTTTGCGTCTTGCCGCGGGCGACGAGCGGGCGCGCGCGAAACTGATCGAACACAATCTTCGTCTCGTCGTCTACGTCGCGCGGAAATTCGAAAACACGCGCATCGGGATCGAAGATCTGATCTCGATCGGCACGATCGGGCTGATCAAGGCGGTCAATACGTTCGACGTGGAAAAGAAGATCAAGCTTGCGACGTACGCCTCACGCTGCATTGAAAACGAGATTTTGATGTATCTGCGAAAGACGGGGAAAATGCGCCTCGAAGTCTCGTTCGACGAGCCGCTCAACACCGATTACGACGGCAACGAACTTCTTTTGTCGGACATCATGGGAACGGACGCCGAT
>CAKTSO010000173.1 GCA_934613185.1 uncultured Clostridia bacterium
GGAACGGGAAGAGGTCGAACGCATCGCCCGCGAGAAGGCGGAGGCGGAAGAGGCCGAGCGCATCGCGCGTGAAAAGGTGGAACGGGAAGAGGTCGAACGCATCGCCCGCGAGAAGGCGGAGGCGGAAGAGGCCGAGCGCATCGCGCGTGAAAAGGTGGAACGGGAAGAGGTCGAACGCATCGCCCGCGAGAAGGCGGAGGCGGAAGAGGCCGAGCGCATCGCGCGTGAAAAGGTGGAACGGGAAGAGGTCGAACGCATCGCCCGCGAGAAGGCGGAGGCGGAAGAGGCCGAGCGCATCGCGCGTGAAAAGGCGGAGGCGGAAGAAGCCGAGCGCATCGCCCGCGAGAAGGCGGAGGCGGAAGAAGCCGAACGCATCGCGCGCGAACAGGCCGAGACCGAAAAATCGGCGCAGCCCGCGACGGGATTTGCCGCGGCGGCGGCTGCGGTGCGCGATTTTGCGTCGGATGCGGCGAAAGCTGCGGCCGGGACCGCACAGGCCGCTCCGGAAGCGGCGGAGATCGCGCATGATTTTGCTGCGGACGCGGCGGAAGTTGCGGCGGCTGCGGCGAAAGAAGCCGCGCCCGCGAAAAAACGCGGCCTTGCGCGCGTGTTCGGCGGTCTTCGCAAAAATTTCGCCGCGATCATGGCGCGCGAAGACGACGAAGAAGAAAAAGAAGAACCCGCGGCGGAACCGATCACGCGGCAGGCGGCGGATCCCGCCCGCCCGAGCGTGCGGCAGCAGGCGGCGCAGATCGCCGAGGATATCGTCATTTCCGATGAGGACGACGCGCCGATCGAAGAGCCGGTGATCGAAGACGTGCCGCTGGGCGCGGAAGAGTCGTTTGACGAAGAACGGATCGAAGAACTGGAAGACCTTGACGCCGACCCGGACGAGCCGCAGATGATCGAGGACGAGCCGGAGACGGACGCATTTGCCGAGGTATCGGAAGAAACGGAAGAAACGGAAGCGCCCGAACAGGCCGAAGAATTCGAAGAAATCGAAGAAGTCGAGGCGACGGAAGAATCCGGGGAATCCGCCGAGGAGCCGCAGGAGCTTTCGGAGGAAGCGGACGACGCCGAGGAAAAGACCGAAACGGCCGAAGAAACGGAGCCCGAAGAGCCGCAGAAGCTCGACGCGGCGCAGCTTCTCGAGCTGTCCAAAACGGCGTCGAACTACGCCAAAATGGCGGCGGCGCTGGAAGCGGGCGGCAATCTCGAACGCGCGATGAACTGGTGCGCCGAGTCTTTCAAGATTCGCCGCGACGTCTACCGCGCCAGCGGCAGCAGCGTGGCGCGCGCGGCGCTGGGCGAAAGCGTGCTCATGCGTGCGCGTCTGCTTGAAAAAATGGGCGACGCGAACGGTGCGGCAGCCGATTACGCCGACGTCGTGAAGCTCCTGGCTCCGCTCGCCGCGAACAACGAGATCCTCTCCGACGCGGTCGCGGGCGCATATCTTGGGCACGGACGCTGCGCCGAAAACGCCGAAGCCGTGCGCGCGGCGATCAGCCTTTGGACGAAGATCGCGCAGGAAACGGGCGGCGCGTCCTATGAGGGCAAGCTCGCCGAGGCACACGCACAGCTGGAAAAGCTGTTCTGACAGAAAAATCAAAGTGCATACTATTCTGAATGATTGAATGACAATGCAAAGAGCCGCGCCTGTCGCGGTTCTTTTGTTTTGCCGAAAAACAGGAGCAGTGAATCGGCTGATTGAATAAAAATCCTAAAATATTGAAAATAATTCGAGAATAAATATTGACTGCACAGGCAAAATGATGTATAAATTATGCATACCGAAAACGACACGGGGAGGGATATCCATGCGGAAAGTATTTATCGACGGACGCTCGGGCACGACGGGGCTTAGTATTTTTAACCGCTTGCGAGAGATTCCCGAGATCGAAGTGCTGATGCTTTCGGACGATCTTCGCCGGGACGAAGCCGCGCGAAAGCGAATGCTCAATGCCTGCGACGCGGCGATTCTCTGCCTGCCGGACGACGAAGCGCGTCATGCCGTGTCCTTGATCGAAAACGAAGACGTGATCGTTCTCGACACGTCTACGGCGCACCGCACCGCGCCCGGCTGGACGTACGGCTTCCCCGAGCTTTCCCAAGCGCAGCGCGCCGCGGTCGCCGCTTCCGGGCGCATCGCCGTCCCCGGCTGCCATGCGAGCGGGTTCATCGCGCTGGTGTATCCGCTGGTGAAATCGGGGCTGATCGCGCCGGATACGCGCCTTGTCTGCCACAGCTTGACGGGCTATTCGGGCGGCGGAAAGTCGATGATCGCGCAGTATGAAGATCCCTCGCGCGGCGATTTCTTCGACGCGCCGCGGCAGTACGGACTGACGCAGAAGCACAAGCATTTAAGTGAAATGACGAAAGTGTCCGGGCTCATCAAAGAGCCGATCTTCTGCCCCGTCGTCGCGGATTATTTCCGCGGCATGGAAGTGACCGTGGGTCTTTTTAAAGAAGATCTTTTGAACGGCGCGGCGATTGAGGATGTGCGCGAATGCTATCGCGCGCATTATAAAGAAGGGTGCGTGCGCTACGAGGAAAGCGATGACGAATCGGGCTTTCTCGCCGCGAACCGTTATGCGGGAGACGACGGCATGACCGTCGGTGTTTACGGAAACGAGGCGCGGATGCTGCTTTGCGCGCGGTTTGACAATCTCGGCAAGGGCTCGGGCGCGGCGGCGGTGCAGTGCCTGAAGCTTGCGCTTTCCCATTTGGATAAAAAGGAGCAATGACGATGCAATTTGTAGACGGCGGCGTCTGCGCCGCGAAGGGTTTTTCTGCCAACGGGATCCACTGCGGCATGCGCCGCAACGTCAATAAACGCGACCTGGCGCTCATCAAAAGCGACGTTCCCGCTTCCGCGGCGGCGGTTTATACGCAAAGCGCGGTGCGCGGCGCGCCGCTGGAATTGACGCGCCGCCATCTTTTGAACGGCGTCGCGCAGGCGATCGTCTGCAACAGCGGCAACGCCAACACCTGCAATCAAAACGGCCCCGCCGCCGCGCGCGAGGTCTGCGCCGCCGCGGCCAATGCGCTCGGGATCACGGAAGACGACGTCGTCGTGGCCTCGACCGGCGTGATCGGCAAGACGTTCGACTCCTCGCCCATCTTAAACGGCATGGATTCCCTTGCCGCCGGGCTTTCCTACACGGGCGGCGACGCGGCCGCCGAGGCCATTTTGACGACCGACCTTGCAAAAAAACAGGTCGCCGTGCAGTTCGAGCTTTCGGGCAAAACCTGCACGCTCGGCGGCATCGCCAAGGGGTCCGGCATGGTGCATCCCAACATGGCGACCATTCTCGTGTTCATCACGAGCGACGTTTCGATCTCGCCGCAGATGATCCAGCGCGCCCTGTCGCACGACGTGCGCTATACGTTCAACATGACGAGCGTCGACGGCGACACCTCCACCAACGACATGGCGGTCGTCCTTGCAAACGGACTTGCGGGCAACGAGACGATCGAATGCGAAGGGGAGGATTTCTCGATCTTCATGAAAGCGCTCAACACCGTCACCGTCGCGCTGTGCCGCATGATCGCGGGCGACGGCGAGGGGGCGACGAAGCTTCTGG
>CAKTSO010000174.1 GCA_934613185.1 uncultured Clostridia bacterium
CTGCAAACCCTCAAGCAGCACATTCGGTTGGGCCTCGGTGCCGGGGCCGGAGAGGACAAGAGCGTTGAAATACAGATCCGCATTGCGCAGATCGATCAGGAATTCAAAAGCCTGCTGAACAGCGTGACTGCCGAAAATCAGCAGGAGCTGCTCACTGATCCCCGCATTACGGATCTGATGACAGAAAAGCGCCAGCTTGAAAAGGAACTGGCAGAATACGCTGCCGCCGAGCAGCACCGGCAGAATACGGCGTCCCGACTGGACAATATCTTCACCATCCTCGACGGCATGAAAAATCATCCGCTTACCTATGACGATGCAGTGATCCGCCAGATCCTGCAATGCGTCATCGTAGAATCCAAGGAGAAGATCAAGGTGGTGTTCATCGGCGGCATGGAAGTGGAAACCGAGGTGGAGCAGTGATGTCATACTTCCAAGCAAGGCTTGCAGAGGTTCAGATCCCACCAAAGAAACCGCAAAAATATCTTTTTCATGTGCCGAGGACAAGTAATTATGAGGGCAAGGTTGAATAAACCTTGTCCTTATTGCTTTTTACGGGCATTTTGCAGGTTTTTTATTCAGAACAGACCGCTCTGAAAACCGACGATTTCGACGATTTCGACGCCAATTTGCTTACAACTTGCTTACGGGATTTGCCAAACTGCACGAGGGTTTCTTTGTTCGCAGAAAATTTACAATTTATTTTTAGGTGCAATCAAGTGTAAGGATTCGAACCCGAGCGCCGCTCGGCGCGGGCGTTGATTGCGAGCGCCGCCGGTGGCGGAATAAGCGAGCAATCTACGGCGCAGCGATCGAAAAAATCGAGGGAAGCCCCGAGAATTTTTTCGGGCACCGCAAGCGGGGGTGCACCGCACTTCAAATCCCTCCTTCTCCGCCACAATGCCGTCGTCCGAATGGACGGCGGCATTTTTGTTGCAGCAAAGGGATTTGAACCCGAGCGCCCCCGTCTTCCAGAAAAAAACAGAGAATTGACCGATATTTAACAATTTCGGCGCTTCAATCTTAATGAAAATAAGTATATGATAAAGAAGCGAGCGGTTTTCCGTCCGCCAACCACCGAATACTCCGCGCTCCTCACAGAGCGCGCGTTTCAAAGAAGGGATCCATTTGAAGTTCAAAGACCATCGGCTCTTCGCCCAATATCTGATCGACACGGCGCTCCCGCCGCTTTCCCCCGCGCACGCGTGCGCGTTTCGGGTGGGCAATCTTTACCCCGACCGCAACTATCTGACCTATCTTCGCGGCCACACGTTCGACGGTGCCGCAAAACATATCGGCCGCGTCTGCCGTCGCCTTGAGAAAAAGAAGCGTTGGAATCGATACGACTGGTTCCGCCTGGGGACGCTGATGCACTATCTTGCGGATTCGTTCACGCTGGCGCATTCGCCGCTTTTCCGCGGCTCGCTGCACGACCACCGCGCCTATGAGTTCAAGCTGCACGACGAGTTCGGCTTCTTTTTGGAGCATTTCGCGCTCGGCGCGCACGACAACGGCATGCCGCTGCACGCACAGCTTCACGCCCGGCAGGCGGCGTATTTAAACGAAGCGCCGTCGGTGGAAAAAGACTGCTTTTACATCGTCAGCACCTGCCTTTTGACGATCTCCCGCATTCTTGCCGGGCAGACCGAAACGCGCCACCGCGTCCCCGAAGTGCAGAAGCCGCGCCGCGTGCGTCGCGCGATCCGCCGCGTTTTATCGAAGATCCGGCGGAAAAAACAGGCCGCATAAATCGTTTTGCGAATCAAAAAAATCCTCCGCACGGCATTTTTTGCGGAGGATTCGATTTTTCGAAGTTCAGTTGCCGCGGCGAAGGATCACGCGGTCGCGCAGGCGGACGCCGCCTTCGTAGATCGGGTGGTCGTAGGCCTTCAGAAAATAATCTTTCTCGCGGTAGATCTGCGTGAAGCCGCATTTTTCGTAAAACGGCACGGTCAGAGGGCTGTCCCCCGTGGCGGCAATGACGCGGCCGTGCGGCGGGCAGACCTCGCGACAGACGTATTCGATCAGCGCGCGCCCGTAGCCGCGGCGGCGATACGGCACGTCCACGGCGAGATTGCGGATCTCGACCTCCGCCGCGCCCGTCTTCTGCACGACGCAGACGGCGCACGGCGTCTCCCCGTCGTAGAGCGCGAAAAGCTCGCCCGTATCCATATACTTTCGGATCATGGAAAGCTGTTCGTCGCCCAGCAGCAAAAGCGGCATGAACAGTTCCCGATCCTGCGTTACCCTTCGAATCGACGTCATCGGGCGCGTTTCCTCCTCGCGTTTTTCATATCGTCCGTCCTTCTATTTTACCCGTCTGTGCGCCCGGAGGCAAGCAAAAAAGCGGAACATACCCGCATTTTGCCGCGCATTTTGGGTCGAATTTGCCAAAAAATCGAACTTTTCCGGGTTTTTGCTTGCAATTATCCTTGAAATATGACAGAATGTTTTGGATCAGCCTGTGCGCAAAAATCGCGCGGGCGGCAACAGTTTTAAGGAGTTGATTTTCTTACATGGATCCTGCCAGTACTTGGCAGATAGTGACGCTCGTCGTTCTTGTGTCGCTGTCCGCTTTTTTCTCAGGAACCGAAACCGCATTCACCAGTTTTAACAAGACCCGCATGAAAACGATGGCGCAAAACGGGGACAAAAAGGCCCGAAGCGTCATGTGGGTCGAGGAGCACTACGAAAAATTCCTCTCGACGATCCTCGTCGGGAACAACATTGTCAACATCTCCGCCTCGACGATCTCCGCGCTTTTGTTCGCATCCCTTTTGAAGGGGAGCGCAAACGTCGCGGCGACGGTCTCGACGATCGTGATGACGGTCGTCGTGCTGATCTTCGGCGAGATCACGCCCAAATTTCTGGGCAAGGACTTCGCCGACAATTACACGCTCAAGACCGCCGGGATCGTTCGCTTTTTGATGACGGTCTTGACGCCTCTGACGGCGTTCTTCTCGCTTTGGCGTCTGGGGCTTTCCAAAGTCGTCAAGAGCGACCCCGCGCTGAGCATCACCGAAGACGAAATCATGACCATGGTCGACGAAGCGCAGAGCGAGGGCGGCATCGACGAACATGAGGGCGATCTGATCCGCAGCGCGATCGAGTTCAACGATCTGGAAGTGTCGGCGATCCTCACGCCGCGCGTGGACATCGTCGCCATCCGCACGGACACCCCCATGGCTGACGTGCTGGAGCTGTTCCGCACATGCAGCTATTCGCGTCTGCCCGTGTATCGCGGCAGCATCGACAACATCGTCGGCGTCGTGCATGAAAAGGACTTCAACCGCCTTATCTACGACGGCGCGACGGACTTTTCCGCCGCCATCCACGACGTGCTTTTCATCACCGAATCGCTCAAAATCTCCCGCCTTCTTCGCGAATTTCAGTCCGCCAAGACGCATATGGCGATCGTCGTGGACGAATACGGCGGCACGGCCGGTCTCGTGACGATGGAAGACGTTCTGGAAGGTCTCGTCGGCGAGATCTGGGACGAACACGACGAAGTCATCGAGAACATCAAACAGTTGGAAGACAACGTC
>CAKTSO010000175.1 GCA_934613185.1 uncultured Clostridia bacterium
ACATTTTACAGATTCGACACATTCTCTCATGGTACCCGTGGTATCATGAGAGAATGGTTTATCAGGCACGTTTCTGCCGGAATCGGTTCACGGAATCGTTTTCGGACGCAGAGCGCAGGAAGCCTGCAGGCGTGCCCCGTTACGAATGAGGAGGTTTTCCTATGAGTTTAGTCCCTTATGTTGTGGAGCAGACCAACCGCGGCGAGCGTTCCTATGACATCTATTCCCGCCTTTTGAAAGACCGTATCATCTTTCTGTCGGGCGAGATCTATGATGAAATGGCAAATCTGATCGTGGCGCAGATGCTGTTCCTTGAGGCGGAAGATCCGGAGAAGGATATCATGCTGTACATCAACAGCCCCGGCGGCTCAGTGACGGCGGGTATGGCGATCTACGATACGATGCAGTATATCAAATGCGAGGTCTCCACGCTGTGCATCGGCATGGCCGCCTCGATGGGCGCTTTCCTGCTGACGGCGGGCGCCAAGGGCAAGCGCGCGTGCCTGCCCAATGCGGAGGTCATGATCCATCAGCCCTCCGGCGGCGCGCAGGGCCAGGCGACGGATATCGCCATCGTGGCGGAGCATATCCTGCACACGAAGCGCCGCATGAACGAGATCCTTGCCGCGCGCACGGGTCAGAGTCTTGAGACGATCCAGCGCGACGTCGAACGCGACCATTACATGACCGCGGACGAAGCGCTTTCCTACGGCATCGTCGACAAGATCGTGGAGGCCAGACGATAAATTTCCCATACGGGAGGAGAATGATATGCCGAACAATTACGACGATCGCGGCGGTGTGAAGTGCTCGTTCTGCGGCAAAAGCCAGGACGATGTGCGCCGCCTTGTGGCGGGCCCCGGCGTGTATATCTGCGACGAGTGCATCGAGCTTTGCCACGATATTCTCGACGAGGAGTTCGAGCAGTCCGTGAAAAAGCCGGAGTGGGGCGAGATTCCCAAACCGGCGCAGATCAAAGCGGTGCTGGACGATTATGTCATCGGCCAGGAAACGGCGAAAAAGTCGCTTGCCGTCGCGGTCTACAATCACTACAAGCGCATCACCAGCGAGGTGGGGGACGACGGCGTTGAGCTGCAAAAGTCCAACATCCTGATGCTCGGGCCGACCGGTTCGGGCAAGACGCTGCTTGCGCAGACGCTGGCGCGTATCCTGAATGTCCCCTTTGCGATCGCCGACGCGACGAGCCTGACGGAAGCGGGCTACGTCGGCGAGGATGTGGAGAACATCCTTCTGAAGCTCATTCAGGCCGCGGATTACGATATCGAAAGTGCTGAGCGCGGCATCATCTACATCGACGAAGTGGATAAGATCGCCCGAAAGAGCGACAACCCTTCAATCACGCGCGACGTCTCCGGCGAGGGCGTACAGCAGGCATTGCTGAAGATCCTCGAAGGAACGGTCGCCAGCGTTCCGCCGCAGGGCGGGCGCAAACATCCGCATCAGGAGTTTTTGCAGATCAACACGACGAACATACTGTTTATCTGCGGCGGCGCGTTCGACGGATTGGATAAGATCATTGCCAATCGCGTCGGCAAGAGCGTCATGGGCTTTGGCGCCGATGTGCGCAGCAAGTCCGATGCGGATGTGGGCGAACTGCTTGCGCAGATCATGCCCGAGGACCTGCTTCATTTCGGCTTGATCCCCGAATTTGTCGGCCGTCTGCCCGTCGTGGCGACGCTTCAGCAGCTGGATGAAGAGGCGCTCGTGCGCATTTTGAAAGAGCCGAAAAATGCGCTCGTCAAACAGTATGCCAAGCTGTTCGACATGGACGGCGTGCATCTTGAGTTTGAAGACGCCGCGCTGCATGCCATCGCGCATCGCGCAGTGGAGCGCAAGACCGGCGCGCGCGGCCTTCGCGCGATCATCGAAGAGATCATGCTGGGCATCATGTACGACATCCCCACGCGGGACGACGTCAATACCTGCCTGATCACACGGAAGACCGTCGAAGAAAATCAGGAGCCGATTTTGACGCTGGACGAGGGGCGCGCAAGAAATGGAATCGCAGGCGTGAAGAAGGAGAACCTGTCGATCGCCCAGTGACGAAAAATAAGTACATAACCGAAAAGCCCGCATGCCGCGGGCTTTTCTTGTCCGATCCCAAAGCCCCGAGACCCGCTTGCTTGTAATGCGAGCGGGGGCGGGGTATAATAAAACAGTCAACATCAGTCAAAAAGAGAAGGAGGAACTGAAATGGCGGAGAACAAAGTCGCGATGGTATTGCCCATGGTCGCGCTTCGCGGGCTGACGGTTTTTCCGGATATGGTCATACATTTCGACGTCGGAAGAGAAAAGTCCGTCGCCGCGTTGGAAGAGGCGATGATGAACAACCAGCTCATCTGTGTCGCCGCGCAAAAAGACGTGCAGGTGATGGATCCCGGCATCGACGACATTTATCGCGTCGGCACGGTCGGCCGCGTCAAACAGATCATCAAGCTCCCGGGGCTGAACATTCGGCTCCTGATGGAGGGGTTGTACCGCGTGCGCATCGTCGAATTGACGAAGACGGATCCGTATCTGGAAGCGCTGGTCGAAAAAGACGCGGCGATTTACGAGCCGAACGCGCAGACGGAGGCCTATGCCAAGACCGCCGTGGCGCTTTTGAAAGATTACGCCAAGGTTAACGGCAAGATCTCGGCGGAAACGCTCGGCGTGATCGGCGGCATGAAGGATCCCGGCCGCCTTGCCGATCTGATCGCCACGAATGTTTTCGGCAGCTATTCGGAAAAACAGGAGATCCTCGAGATTTTCGACCCGCAGCAGCGGCTGGAAAAGCTCGTGGAGATGCTCAACCATCTGATCGAGGTCGCCAAGATCGAGCAGCAGATCAACCAGAAGGTCAAGCAGCAGATCGATAAAGTTCAGCGTGAATATTATCTGAACGAACAGCTCCACGCCATTCAGCAGGAGCTGGGAGATAAGGACATCACCGGTGAGGTGGAAGAGCTGGAAGAGCGCTTGAAGAACACGCCCGTCAGCGATGAGGCGCGCGAAAAGGCGAAAAAAGAGCTTTCCCGCATGAAGAAAATGGCGCCCGGCACACCGGAAACGTCGGTCATCCGTTCCTATGTCGAGTGGATTCTCGACCTGCCCTGGGGCAAGGAAACGGAGGATAATCACGATTTAACGCGCGCCGAGCAGATTTTAAACGAGGACCATTACGGTCTTGACAAGGTCAAGGAACGCGTTTTGGAATACCTTGCCGTGTGCAATCTGACGGGTTCCATGCGCGGCCCGATCCTTTGCTTTGTCGGCCCTCCGGGTGTCGGCAAAACGTCGATCGCCAAGTCGATCGCCCGCGCGCTCGACCGCAAATTTGTCCGCATGTCGCTGGGCGGCGTGCGCGACGAGGCGGAGATCCGCGGCCACCGCCGCACCTATATCGGCGCGATCCCCGGCAACATCATTTCGTCCATTCGGCAGGCGGGGACGAAGAATCCCGTTTTCCTGCTCGACGAGATAGACAAAATGTCGTCGGACTTCAGAGGCGATCCTTCCAGCGCCATGCTGGAGG
>CAKTSO010000176.1 GCA_934613185.1 uncultured Clostridia bacterium
GCCCTGGATAAAGAGCTTGCCGATCGGCTGACACGCCTGCTGCAGCGCGGTCACGGAGCCGTATTGCAGCGTCTGCTTCAAAAGAGGGCCGTCGATGTGAAATTCGCCGCGGCGAAGCTGCAAAAGCGGAATCTTTCGATAGACGTAGGCGATGCACAGGATCGCGGACGCCGCCTCCGCCACGACCGTCGTCGCCGCGGAGCTGACGATCCCGCAGCCGAGCGCGCCGACGAAGATCAAATCGAGCACGACGTTGAGTCCCGCCGAAAACGCGACGAATTTCAAAGGCGTTTTGGAATCGCCGACGCTTTTGAGCGCGGAGGCGACGGCATTATAAAAACAGGTGAACGGCGCGCCGATAAACGTCACGCGAAGATAGGCGGTCGCGCTGTCCAAAAGATCGTCGGAGACGTTGAGCGCGCGAAGCAGCGGGCGGCTCGTGAGAATACCGGCAAAAACGATCGCGCACGAAAAAAGAAAGCCGAAGATCAGCGTGGTGGAGAACTCTTTTTTTAATTTTTCGGTCTGTCCCGCGCCGAAAAACTCGCTCATCAAAACGGAAGCACCGATGCAGATGCCGGAGATCGCCAAAATGACGATATTCATGACGGGGTTGGCCACGCCCTGCGCGGCAAGCGCGTCGCGGCCGATGAAATGCCCCGCGACCATGGAATCGACGGCATTATAGGTCAATTGGAAGAAATTGCTCAAGATAAGCGGCACGGCATAGCGGATCAGATGCTTGGAGATGCTGCCGCCCGTCATATTCATGGAAGCCATGGATCGTCCCTCGCGAATGTTCGATCAAAGATGCGCTGCGCTTGAAAGACACAGCGTATCTACTATACCGCGGCGCGCCGCGCGGCGCAAGATGAAATTCCGGCTTGCGCGTCGGAACAAGTCGGGATATCATGAAATCGAAAAACAAACGGAGGCTGTGTTTTATGAGAAGAAGCGACCGCGAAGTGACCGATCCGATGGAGATCGAGGCGATTTTATCCCGCGCAAAAGTCTGCCACGTTGCATTCGAGACGGACGGCGCGCCGTATCTTCTGCCGCTCAATTACGGGTATGAAATGCAAAACGGCACGCTCAAACTGTATTTTCACGGCGCGTTTGAGGGCAGAAAAGCGGAATTGATCCAAAAAAGACCGCGCACCGGCTTTGCGATCGACGTCGAAAACGGTCTAATCGAGGCAAAGACGGCGTGCGGTTACGGGTATCGCTATGAAAGCATCGTCGGCTCCGGCGTCTGCGAGGCGCTGGAAGACGTTCGGGAGAAAAAGCGCGCGCTTTGCGCGATCATGCGGCAGCAGACCGGGCGGGAATTCAGCTTCACGGACGAACAGGTATTGTCCTGCGCGGTGTTCTGCTTGACCTGCGGTGAATTCAGCGCAAAGCGGCACGAATAACGCTCATTCGGCTTTGGGTTTGGGATAGTGCATGGCGACGTAGAAATACGCAAGCTCGTCCATGTGCTTCATGATCAGCGACACGGGCGTGTTGAACGCCTTGTCGTTTTCGGGCGAAACCGTGCGGGAATGCGTCAGCACGGCGTGGACGATTGTATCGGACATGCCGTGCTTTTTTGCGTAATACGCGCTGACGGCGGGGTGTTTATACAGATGCCCGACGGAACTGTAGCAGTTTTCGCCGTTTTGAAAATCGAATTCGATCAGCTTGCCGACGTCGTGCATCAGGGCGCTGGCAATCAATTCGTCGTAATCGCACGCGCCGCAATGCTCGAAGATCGGCGTCATCGTGTGAAACGCCGCGTCGCAAAGCTGCGCGACGTGGCGCGTGTGGGCGAACAGATTTTCCGGGCACGCCGCGCCGACGGAGCGGGAGATGCACGCGCGCTCGGGGTCGCGTTCCAGCCAGTGGCCGTCGCCGAGGGCTTCGAACCAGGCATCGCAGATCTTCTGCTGAAGGGCTTCGTCGCGGATCAGCGAGATCTCGGGCAGGTAGTTTTTGACATCGGATGCGTTCATGAATGTAGGCTCTCTTTCATTATTTTAGATAAACTCTTGCGTTTTACGGATTTTAGTTTTGTTCCGTCTTTGACTTGTTGTATTCCCAGACTCTTTTTACGTTGTCGGTTCTGATTTCCCAGAAGACTGCCTGCACGTTGGGCGCGCTTTGCGTGTCAAAAATTCTACGCCACGATTGCACTTTAAAAGCTTCTTTTTCTTTTGCATCTGCGTGATCGCTGTCGTAATACCAGTCGAATTCCTCTTGCGTATCGCAGCAGGCGGTGTCGTTCAACAATGCGTGCTTCCATTGCCTTTCGTTTGACAAAACGACTCTGTTTTCTTCGATTTCCAATTCGAGAAGAACCATAGGGACGGGCGCGTTTTGAAACTCCCTCCATCGAAGGTCCGGTTTTGCTTCTTTACCGCGAAGCCGAAACCAAGCCCAAACGGGATATTGGATTCCGCGCGGCGCGGGGCCGATTTTTACCCGCATCTCATCGGCCATCCAAAGATATGCTTTTTTGAAAGAAGCTTTTTTGTAAGAATCATCCGAAAGCAAAAGCATGTCGCATTTGTTTGCGTCGCAGGCGTATACGCCGTTTTTTGCAAGCGTCTTGTCATAGACGGATTTTGGCATTGTCGTCCATAATCTCATTGCGTTTTCCTCCTTATGTCAACGTGTATGTCGATGCGTACGGATTTTATAAAAACCTGTTATTTTTTCTGCCCTGCGACCCAGGACTGCGCGTAATGCGCGAACGCGGCGGCGGCGGAGCTTTCGCTTCCCGCGGCGGACGAGGCTAAGGCGATCGTTCGTTTACACGGCGGATCCAGCGGCAAAACGGCGACGTTTTCCGTGCGATCCTTCAAAAGAAGGGAGGGCACAATGCTGACACCGAGGCCGTTTTCCACCATGGCGATGATTGCGTAATCGTCTTTCGTCGTGAACTTGACGCTCGGTTCGATGCCGGCGGCGCGAAACGCGCGTTTGGCGTCATGGCTGGAAGTTTCCAGAAGACCGATGAAATCCTCATGTTCGATCTGGTGAATGGGGAAGACCGCGTCATGCGCAAGCGGATGGTTGGGCGGCAAAATGGCCACGAGCGGATCGTCCGTCAGGGTTACGCAAGGAAACTGTGTCGGAAGCGTGACGAATCCAAGGTCGCACTCGTCGTGCAGAAGCCACTGCTCCACGTCGTGATAGTCGCCGTTGTTTAATTGAAATTCAATATGCGGGTGCAGTGCCTGAAACCCCTTGATCATGCCGGGCAGCCAGTGGACGGCGACGCTCGTAAACGCGCCGATGCGGATCGTACCCGTATCCAGCCCGCGGACGGAGGAGACGATCCGTTCCAGTTTCTCATTCGCCGCGAGCACTTCCAATACGGCGGGAAGCGTCGCCTCGCCGTCGGCGGTTAGTTTGATGCCGTGACGGTTGCGCACAAGAAGGCGAAACCCGAGTTCCGTTTCCAGCGAGTGGATCATATGACTCACGGCGGACTGCGTGCATCCGAGCGC
>CAKTSO010000177.1 GCA_934613185.1 uncultured Clostridia bacterium
GATCCTTGCCTATCTGCTGTCCTGCGCGGCAGGACGCCTTTGCAAAGGAGTCGCCGCATGAAAAAGGTCTTTTGTTTCTTTGCCGTCGCATTCGTCCTGTTTGCTTTGGCCGCCTGCCGCCGTATACCTTCGCACGGCGCGTCTGCCGATTCTTCGTCTGCGACAATTACAGCGCAAAGCGAAGCCGCCTCTTCAGCGCCGCAGCAAAGCATCGACGCATCAGCACCTCCCAAATCTGCACAGTCGCAAACGTCACCGACGCAAAACGTGGACGTCGACCTGACGGCCATGAACAGCACCATGATCTTCGCGCAAGTAAGCAACATGATGATCGCGCCGCAGGAATACGTCGGCAAGACGATCCGAATGACCGGCCAATTCGCCGTTTACTACGGATATAACGCCGACGGGACCGTTAACGAAGACGTTCGTTATTACGCATGTATCATCGCCGACGCGACCGCCTGCTGCTCTCAGGGACTGGAGTTTCTCGTCGCAGGTTCTCTTGCCTATCCCGACGATTATCCACCCGAGGGCAGTCAAATCACCGTCACCGGCGTATTCGATCTTTATGAAGAAGAAGGGCTTTCCTTCTGCCGCCTCATCGACGCGTCGATCCAATAAAAAAGGAACGCTTCTTCCCGGAACGGAAAGAAGCGTTCTTTTCGATTTTAACGGGTAAAAATCTCTTCCGTCCCTCAGATTTGAAGCATCGTTTTCTTTTTCGCCGCGTAAACGCCGAGCCCCACCGCATCCGCCAGAATCCATCCGATCGGGACGGCGAGCCAGATGCCGCGCACGCCGAAGAAGGGAATGCCGCTCAAAAGATAGGCGAGCGCCACGCGCGTCCCGAGCGAAATCACCGTCAAAACCACCGACATGCCCGCGCGGCCGACGGCGCGATAGAACCCGTACAGAAGGAACAGCACGCCGATGCCGAAATAACAGGACGCCTCGATTCGAAGATACGTCACGCCCGCCTCGACAATCGCCGTCTTCGACGGTTCGACGAAAATGCTCATCAGCGGCGCGGCGAACACGCACACGAGAAGCGACACGATAAGGCAGAACGAGATCGACCAGCAAAGCGCCGTCTTCATGCCGCGGCGAATGCGCTCCCCCTGCCGCGCGCCGTAGTTCTGCGCGACGAACGTCGAAAACGCGTTGCCGAAATCCTGCACCGGCATGTAAGCGAACGAATCGATCTTCACGGCCGCCGCGAACGCCGCCATGATCGTCGAGCCGAACGAATTGACCAGCCCCTGCACCGCCAAAATGCCGAAGTTCATCACCGACTGCTGCACGCACGTCAGCCCGGAAAGATTGGCGATCTGTCGAACGATGCCGCGGTCAAAGCGCATGTCCTCGCGCCGCGGACGATATTCGCCGAATTTCAAGAAGAAATAAACCGCAATGCCGATGGCGGAGACGAACTGCGCGATGACCGTCGCGATCGCCGCGCCCGCTGCGCCCATGTCGAACGTGACGACGAACCAAAGATCAAGCGCAATATTCAACAGCGCGCTGACAGCCAAAAACGCAAGCGGCACGACGGAATTGCCGATCGCGCGCAGGACGTTCGCAAAATAGTTATAGACGAACGTCGCCGTGATCCCCCAAAAGACCCATGAAAGATAATCGTGCATCATTCCCCATACGTCAGCGGGAACCTGCAATAGACGCATGATCGGATCGATCAGCACGAGCACCAGCACGTTCAAAAGCACCGCGATCGCGCCGATCAACACGAACGACTGCACCATCCCGCAGCGCAGCGACGCCATGTCTCGCCGCCCGTAGGCCATCGAAAAATACGCGCCGCTTCCCATGCACAGTCCGAGCAGAATGGACGTCAAAAACGTCATCAGCGTGTAGGACGAGCCGACCGCCGCCAGCGCTTCCTGCCCGATGCATCGGCCGACGATCAGCGTGTCGGCGACGTTGTATAACTGCTGCAACGCGTTGCCCGCCATGAGCGGCAGCGCGAACAGCAAAAGTTTCTTTCCGATCTTCCCCTGTGTCAAATCGATCTGCATACCCGTTTCATTCCTTCGTTTTGTTGTTATATATTATCGTAACGTAAGAAATAGTATCATTAACAATACGTTTCGTCAATCAGCAATAGCATTTTGTTTTTCATTGTTTTGTGCTATACTGATAAAAATCGCAAAACGGGAGTGAAAACAAGCATGTTCCTTGACGGTCTCGACGACACCGATCAGAAAATACTGACGCTTCTTCTTCAAAACGCGCGCGACTCCTATTCCCAAATCGGGCAGGCCGTGGGACTTTCGCGCGTCGCCGTCAAAAGCCGCATCGACGCGCTGGAGGCGCGCGGCGTCATCGAAGGATACACGACGATCTTAAATCCGCAGAAGATCAGCGGCGCGGTCTCGTGCTATTTTCAAATCGAAACGGAGCCGGGCGCGCTGCAGAGCGTCATCGACCGACTCGACGCCGACGGCGCCGTCACGCAAATCTATCGCATGAGCGGCGAATGCTGTCTTCATGTTCACGCCGTCGCTGCCACGCAGGAAGAACTGGAGCGCTTCATCC
Source organism: uncultured Clostridia bacterium (assembly GCA_934613185.1). Classification (GTDB taxonomy): domain Bacteria; phylum Bacillota; class Clostridia; order Christensenellales; family Maliibacteriaceae; genus RGIG9107. The sequence continues at coordinate 2,557 of CAKTSO010000177.1, forward strand.
GTGAACAAATCGACACGCTCGAAGGCGTCCGCCGCGTCAAAACGCACGTCATTTTGGCAAGAATCAAGGACGTCAAAGGACTGCGGCTGTAACCGTTATTCTTTGCGACAACCTTATGGAGGTACTCCCATGCTGACGATCTTCAACCGAAAAGAACTGCTTTTGACCGACGATATGAAGCGACAGTCGGACGTCCGCGATCTTCTGGCGCAAAACGGCGTCGACTACACCGTAAAAACGATCAACCGCCAAAACCCCACGGTTCTGGATTCCTCCCGCGCGCGCACGGGCAGCTTCGGCATCGATCTGTCCCGCGCATACGAATACAGGATCTATGTTCGAAAAAGCGATTACGAAAAGGCCAAGTCGCTGATCCGCTGATATCTTTTTCTCACCAAATCAAAAACGGACGTGTAAAAACACGTCCGTTTTGTCGTTTTACGCCTCTTTTGGCGCAAGCGGCATGTTCGCCGTTTCTTTTTTGTAGGTGTGAATAAAGTAGGCGACCTGCGCGATCGACGTGATCGTCCAGGAGAAGATATAGAGAAGATACAACGCAGGGATCGTGTGGAAATACGCGAAGATCGTGTAGATCCAGATGATTCGGAACACGCATGACCCGAGGATCAGAATGATCGTCGGCACGAGACTTTTTCCGAGGCTGCGCGACGCCGCGACGGAACAGTCCATAAACGCCGAAACGCTGTAGGAAAGCCCCATGATCGAAAGCTTGCTCATACCGGCTTCGACCACCGCGGGTTCTTTTGTAAACAACGACAAAAACGCCGGCCCCGCCGCCACGAACGCAAGCCCCATCACAAGGCCGACGCCGAAGGAATACGCAAGGCAGATAAGAAAGCTCTTTTTCACACGCGCACGGTTGCCTGCGCCGTAGTTC
>CAKTSO010000178.1 GCA_934613185.1 uncultured Clostridia bacterium
TGCGGCGGTTTGCAGGCTGCTCGGACTGCACCGTGATCGGGCCCTGACGTCCGGGCGCTTCCTGCGCATAAAGCGGATAGTCTTCCACGCGCGCATGGCGGGCGTGACGCGGCCTTGCCGCATCGGCCTTTTGCGCAGTGTACGGCTGCGCCTTTGTCGCGAAGGGTTCGCGTTCCCGCGGCGCGAAAGGAGGCGTCTCCTGACGATCGAACGCCGCATGTTCGTCGCGTTCGGACCGTTCGCCGTGCTCCGCCCGCTCGGAATATTCAAACGATTCCGGCCGCGCAGTGCGTTCCCGGCGCGCGGAATAAGGCACATAACCCGCATACTGCGACTTCTTCCATTCCTCCTGCGCGGTTTCCGTTTCCCGCTCCGCATTCGGACGTTCGCGGCGCATTGCATCGAAGTTCTCTTCACGGCGCGACTCATAACGCGGCGCATCGAAGTTTTCTTCGCGGCGCTGCTCATAACGCGGCGCATCGAAGTCTTCTTCGCGGCGCGGTTCGTAGCGCGGCGCATCAAAGTTCTCTTCGCGGCGCGCATAAGGATCGCGCGTTTCAAAGCGCGCATCGTACCCGTCGAATCCGCGGCTGTATTGCGCACCGTAGCGGGGATACTCCTCCCGCGGCTCTGGCGTCTGCCCCGCGGCGGGTTCTTCTTCAAAAAAGTCGTGTTCCAAGCGATCGAACATGTCGGCGCTGCGGCGTCTGGCGCGCGCCTGCTGCATGTCGGGATCGGCCGCGCCCCGCGGCGCAAATTCCGGTTCACGTTCCGGCGCAGCCTGCGCCGGTTCCCATGCGCGATACGGCTCCCGTTCGCGTCGATCTTCCTGTGCGAAAGCGTCGTAAGGCACACGTTCGGCGTAATCGAACGCATCGCGCGGCGCATTCTGCGGGACAAACGCGTCGTGCGGACGCGGCATGCGGCCCGTCGCCTCAAAAGCCTCGCGCTCCCGCGGCTCGCGTCCCATGCCTTCAAACGCGCCGCGTTCCTGCGGCATGTCAAGCGTCGCTTCCGGATGCTCCTGCACACGCGGCTGCTGCGGCGCTTCGCGCTGCGCGGCGATCTTCTCCACGCCGACCATGCGGCCGTCGCGCATCACGGCGATCGACGTACAGACATTGCGAAGAAGGGACTCGTCCCGGCCCGTGATCACGACGGTCAGCCCGCGCGCGGTCTCGTTTTTCAAAAGCTGCGCGACCTGCGCGATCCACTCGGCGCTCGCCTGCGCGAACGGATCGTCCAGCATCAGCACGCGCGGCATGGCAATCAGCGCGTGGATCAGATACAGCGCCGTCTTTTTTTCTTTGGACAGCTTTCGGATCGAATCGTTTCCGCCAAGATGAAACATTTCGCACCAGCGCTGCGCGCGCTGCCGCGTTCCCTCCTGAAGGATGCCTTTTAAATACTTATCGACGTTTCTTGCGCGGATTTTCGCATACGACTCGCCGTTTTGCGAAACGACGCGCACCATGCGGCTGAGCTGGCCTGCATCTTTGACCGCATCGAGGCCGCAGACCGACGCGCTGCCCGAAGAGGGCTTCACCGCGCCGGCAAGAATGTCGATCACCGTCGTCTTGCCCGCGTCTTCCGCGCCGACGATGCCGAAAATCTCGCCTTTTTCCACCGTAAACCCGACGGATTCGATGCTCATATATTTGCCGTAGTACTTGGTCAGTCCCGCTGCTTCGATCATTGCCATGGCCTATCCTCTTTCGTCGCTGGTTTCGTTTTATTTTACAACGTAACGTTCGATCTGTCGAGTATACAACCCAAATTTATCGCGAAACAGTCAATTTTCGCGATAAAACTCGTATAGCTCCAGAACGCCGCCCGTGACGGCATTGATCAGATCGTCCTGCACGAAGACGAGCCAGGCGTCGTCGTCCGGGACGAGATACATCAAGATCTCCTGCGTCTTCATCGGTGCATCCTGCGACTCGATCAGCGCAGAAAGATCGTCCAAAATTTCCTGTTCCAACGTGTCGTTCTGCCACGAAACGCCGTTTTGCGCGTCGGAGAGCATCTGATCGTAGTATTTCTCCGTGATCGTCCCCAGGACCTCCGCCACGTCGACCATCGTGATCTTGACGTCGACCATATAGTAATTGTTCTCGCTGTCGAACGACTCTTCGCCGAACGTCCAGGAAAGGCGGCTCGCCGCGGCCGCGTTCAATTCGATGCCGTTGTTCGAATCGAGCGAGTACGCCTCGGGATTGTACATCAAGCTCTGCGCCTTCTTCGTCTTTCCGTCGCGCAGTGCCGTCAAAAACGCGTCCGCCGTGTCGACGGGCGTCTTCGGCGAAGCGGCGCAGCCCGAAGCGATCAGCAGGATCGCCGCAAAAAGCAATGAAAATGCGCGTTTCAACGTATCTTTTTTCTTCATAGGTGCCATCCTCCTTATTGGAAAGAGACGCTGCCGCGTGTGTTTCCGGCATAACCCCGAAAACCATGGAAAAACGATCGAAAAGTTTTGTCGTTTTTTGCCTTTTAAAAAAAGGAAACGCACGAAAAATCTCGAACTTACTTATTATAAGAATAGTCGGGGATTTCCCCGCATACGGATGGAGGTTGTTCGAATGCGCAATAAAACTCTTACGTCCATTCTCATCGTCGCAGGCCTGATGCTCGTCTATGCGATCGTCTACGCCGTGTCCGTCGACGTTTACGGCGCATTGTTCTGGTCGCGTCTTTTCTTCGGCATTCTTTTGATCGGCTTCGCCGCCTTCGGCGGTTTCCGCGCCGTGCGGCAAAAGACCACGCCGCTCAAAATCCGCGCGTTCTGCATCCTCGTTTTGTATGCGCTGGGAATGCTCGCCGTGCTGTGCTGCGCCAAGAGCGCCAAGACAGTTACGCTTCTGTCGATCATCCTGACGGCGGTCGACGTTCTCGTGCATTTCCTCGACGCGGGGATCGCCCGCCATCAGGCATAACGGCCTAAAAACGAATCCAAAGTCTTATCCCGCGGCGGTTTTCCGCCGCTTTTTGTTTGCGTTTTATTCGTCCCGCTCCGGCTGATCCGCAACCTGTTTCGTCTGAACGACCTGCAAAACCGCATTGGCGCAGGCACACACGATCGTCGCGTAAACGCACAGGCTTCCCTCGCTCAAGCCGCTCGTGGTGTCCATCGTATACATCACCAGCGCGTTCACGACGAGCACCATCGCGTTGATCAGCAAAAACGCGCCGTATTCGTGCGTGGAAAACGTCCGCGCTTCAAGATAGCAGGCGATGCGGCGCAGATGATATAAAAGAAGGATCCCGACCGACTGCGCAAGCAGGAACGCAAGAAGCCCGTCCATGTTCATGCCGTCCGTCAGCCAGCGAAACGAAAGAATCGTCACGGCCATAAAAACGGCGTAACCGCCGCAAAGCGCCGCATCATACAGCTTTCGGTTCATTTCGCCGCCTCCTTTTTTCATTGCTGCACGTTCGATGCAGTTTTTATTA
>CAKTSO010000179.1 GCA_934613185.1 uncultured Clostridia bacterium
AAACAAAACAGTTGAATCTTTCCTTCGGGGACACGCGCGTGTTAAACGACATCAACGTTTCGATCGAAGAAGGCGAATTTGTCGGCGTCATGGGGCGCACCGGCTGCGGCAAGACGAGCTTTATGCAGCTTTTGGCGGGTTTGATCCGCCCCACGGACGGCGAAGTTTTGATCGACGGCGAAAACATCTTCGCATCGCGTTACGATCGAAAAAAGCTGCGCCGCAAGCTCGGCTTCGTCTTTCAGTTTCCCGAAGTGCAGCTGTTTGAGACGACCGTCGAGCGCGACGTGACGTTCGCATTAAAGCACAGCGGGCTTTCCCGAATTAAAATGCGCGAACGCGCCGTCGAATCGCTTGCCGCCGTCGGCTTTGTCGGCGAATCGATTCTCGAGCAGTCGCCCCTGTCGCTTTCGGGCGGGCAGCGTCGGCGCATCGCCGTGGCGGGCGTGCTTGCGCAGAAGCCGAAAATCCTCATCCTCGACGAACCTTTGGCCGGGCTCGATCCGACGGCGCGGCGCGAATTTCTCTTGCTTTTGCGAAGGCTGAATCGGGAAGATGGTACGACAATCCTCATGATCTCGCACAACGCCGACGCGCTGGCGGAAAACTGCTCACGCATTCTGGTGCTTGACGAAGGGCATCTCCTTTCGGACGGCACGCCGCAGGAGGTCTTTTTCGACGCGGACGCGCTGCGCGCGCGGCATCTTGACGTGAGCTTCGCGCGGCAGACGGCGCAGCTTTTGCAAAAAGGCGGATTCGACGTTCCGCAGAACATCGTCTCCCGCGACGCGCTGCTGGAAAGCGTCCTGCGATCTGTCGGGCGGGAAGGAGGCGGCGCATGAACGAAACCATGACAGGGCAGTTCATCCCGCGCGACTCGCTTTTGCACAGACTCGGCGCGGGCTGTAAGCTGATCTGCTTCCTGCTGATCCTGGTCTGTGTCGTCAACGCGCAAAGCGCCGCGCAGTACGCGCTCGTTCTTGTGTCGGCGACGCTGTGCGTCGCGCTTTCCCGGCTGCCGCTTGCCGCGGCGCTGTCGTCGCTTTGGCGCATTCGCTGGTTTTTATTGACCGTCTTTTTAATGAATGCGCTGTTTTTTGGCGGCAACGAAATCCGGTGGTCGTTCTGGATCTTTCGAATCGGCCCCGCCGGACTCGTGCGCGGCTTTTCGGTCGCCGCGCACGTCATGCTTCTTGTTGTTTTTTCCAATCTTCTGACCTGCACGACGGCGCCGCTTGCGATCACGGACGCACTGCAAAAAGCGCTTTCTCCTCTTACTGTCTTTCACGTTCCCGTCGATCTTGTCTGCCTGATCCTCTCCAGCGCGATCGGCTTCATTCCGACGCTGACGCAGGAATCCGACATGATCAAAAAAGCGCAGATCGCGCGAGGCGCGCGGTTTGAAAGCCGCCGTCTGCACGAACGCGCGGCAAGCTTTCTTCCCCTCCTGATCCCCATTTTTCTTTGCGCGTTCCGACGGGCGGACGAACTCGCCATGGCGATGGAAGCGCGCGGTTACGAAATCGGCGGCGTGCGCACCGCGCGGGAAAAGAGCGCTCCGAAAAAGCGGGATATCGCCGCGGTTTTCGTCTGCATCCTGCTTTGCGCCGCACAGATCGGCTTATCTTATCTTTAAAAAACAAAGGACGGCTGCCGTCTTTTGCGCCGAAAAAAACTCGGCAGAAATCATTCTTACGGAGGTTTCCCAATGAACAAAATGTCCGTTTTGAAACGCGCGCTCATCTGCGCCGTGTGCATCGCGCTTTGCACGGTGCTTCCCATGGCGTTCCACGCCGTCGAAAACGCAGGCTCGATTTTCCTGCCGATGCACATTCCGGTCCTTCTTTGCGGCCTCGTGTGCGGCTGGCCCTTCGGCCTTCTTTGCGGCCTTGCCGGCCCGCTGTTTTCGAGCCTGATCACGATGATGCCGCCGATGGCGTATCTGCCCAGCATGATGATCGAGCTTGCCGTGTATGGCCTGGTCAGCGGTCTTTTGATGCAGCTGGTTCGCACGCGCCGCATCTACGCCGACCTTTATATCAGCCTTGTCGGCGCGCTGCTTGCGGGCCGCATCGTCGCCGGGCTTTGCCGCGCACTGATCTTCGCCGCGGGCCAGTATTCCATGGCGGCGTGGGTCTCGAGCTATTTTGTGACCTGCCTGCCCGGCCTTGCGATCCAGATCATCCTTTTGCCGTCGATCGTATTCGCGCTGGAGCGTGCGCATCTGATCCCGCGCCGCTACCCTGCCGAATAATTTCGCGCATCTTCCTCTCGCCCGCGCGTTTTTCCATGGACGCGCGGGCGATTTTCTTTTACAATAAAACAAGACTCTATCGATTCGGAAACGGAGGATCCCCCATGGATCACATGCATAAACAGAACGTCGCCGCCTATTTCGACGCACTCGCCGCCGACTGGGACGGCATGATTAAAAAAAACGACGACGTGATCGAAGCGATCCTGGACGCCGCCGATATCAAAAGCGGCTGCCGCGTGCTCGATCTCGCGTGCGGAACGGGCGTGCTTTTCCCGTATTATTTAAAGCGAAACGCAGGATCGGTCGTCGGCGTCGATCTGTCGCTCGAAATGACGCGGCAGGCGGTCAAAAAATTTCCCGACGCGCGCGTGACGCTGCTTTGCGCCGACGCGGAGGCGTTGACGATCCCCCGTGCGTTCGACCGCGTCGTGCTTTACAACGCACTGCCGCATTTTTCCTCCCCCGAGCGTCTGTTTGCACACGCCGCAGAATTTCTTCGTGTCGGCGGGAGATTCACCGTCGCACACGGCATGAGCCGCGCCGCGATCAACGCGCGCCATATGGGCAGCGCGCACGACGTCTCGCACGGGCTTCCGTCGGCGGAAACGATCGCGGAGCTTTTCGCGCCGCATTTCGCGGTCGACGCGCTGCGCGACGACGAACAGATGTATTATGTGACCGGCGTAAAATGCGAGGCGTAAGAAATGGACGATTCTTATTTGAGGGCGCAGCTCGCCGCGCACCCTTCGATGCGGCCGCAGGACGCGATCAAGTTTTTCTATCAGGCGCATTTCGGCGCGGAGCATTTGTTGACCGACCCGCAGGGCGTGCACGACGATTTCGTTCGGGAGTGGAACGGGACGCCGCCGACGAACGAGCCGCTCACGGAGGCTCTGTCCGACCGCGCCGCGCGCGTCAATCTCGGCGCGTGGAAGGCGGCGGGACTTGCGCCCGAATGGCTGTTTTCGCTGTTTTATCAAAGCGCGCGCACCATGTCCGAAAAAGACGAAGACGCGTTCTTCCGCGATCTTGATAATATAAGCGAGCTTGTCAAAAGCGGCGCGTTCGTTTTTGACGCAGACGAATGGCAAAAGGCGCTTTCTTCGTATCGAAAAGCGGGCGCGCACGCGGTACATCACAGCGATTTTTATCGGGATCACGAATCCCCCGCT
>CAKTSO010000180.1 GCA_934613185.1 uncultured Clostridia bacterium
CCTTTAACGTATCGCCCTCCCCGACGCCCAAAAGAACGAGGAATCCCCGTTCGATCGAGCTTACGCATGTTCCGCCGACGGACACCGAAGCGCGCTTGACGCGCTGAATCACCGCACGCATATTTTTAAGTCCCCACGCGGAAGACTTCCATCACTTCGGGAAGCTTCTGGAAATGGCGGATGATCTGTTCAAGCTGCTGCGTGCCGGTAATCTGCGTGCGCAGACTGACCGTCGCAAGCCCGTTTTTGCCCACGCGCGCATTGACCCCCAGAAGCGGCATGTCGAGCTTCGTCATTGCGTTGACAAGATCGGCGAGCAGCCCGTCGCGGTCGACGGCGACGATCTGGATCTCGGCGATGAACGTCTCGTCCTCCGCATTCTCCCATGCGACGTCGATCAGGCGCTCGGGCGAGAAGGATTCGTCCTTTAAGTTCGTGCAGTCGCTGCGATGCACGGAAACGCCGCGCCCGCGCGTGATATAGCCGACGATGTCGTCGCCCGGCACGGGGTTACAGCACTTGGACAAGCGCACGAGCATATTGTCCTCGCCCTTGACGATGACGCCGCAGCCCGCGTTCGGATTCTTCTTTTTCTTGCGGCTCGATTTTTCCTGCGGCTTCGCCTCGACGGCATGCTGCGCCTGCGGGAGCTCTTCCGGCTTCGCGTTCTTTCGATATTCCTCGCAAAGGCGTGAGAGCACCTGATTCGTCGCGAGCCCGCCGAAGCCGACGGCGGCGTAAAGATCGTCGACGTTATTTAACGTATAGCGGCGAAGGAGCTTGTCCAGCCACTCGTTTTTCGTCAGCTCCGAAAGCGTGTAGCCCTGGCGCTTTGCGGCGTCTTCGAGCATCTCGCGGCCCTTTTGGATGTTTTCATCCTTATATTCGCGCTTCAAAAACTGACGGATCTTGTTTTTGGCGTTCGACGTCTGTGCGATGTTCAGCCAGTCGCGGCTGGGGCCTTTGGACGAAGCGGACGTTTGAATTTCGACGATATCGCCCGTGTTGAGCGGCGTGGCAAGCGGCACCATGCGGCGGTTGATCCGCGCACCGACACACTTGTTGCCGACTTGCGAATGGATCGAATAGGCAAAATCGATCGGCGTGGCGCCTTTGGGAAGCTCCACGACGTCGCCCCGCGGCGTAAAAACAAAGACGCGGTCGGAAAAAAGGTCGACTTTGAGCGTATTGATGAATTCGGACGGATCTTTTAAATCATTCTGCCATTCCATCAGCTGGCGAAGCCATGCGAGGCGTTCGTCCAGCGAGGATTCCTTGCTGCCCGAGGTCCTTCCCTCTTTATATTTCCAATGCGCCGCAATGCCGTATTCCGCCGTGCGGTGCATTTCCATCGTGCGGATCTGGATTTCAAAGACCGCGCCGTTTTCGCCCATGAGCGTCGTGTGAAGCGACTGATACATGTTCTCCTTGGGCATGGCAATGTAGTCTTTGAACCGGCCCGGGATGGGTTTGTACATCGTGTGAACGATGCCGAGGACGGCGTAGCACTCTTCCTTCGTCTCGACGATGATGCGGATCGCCGTAAGATCGTAAATCTGGTCGAAGGTATGCCCTGCCTTCATCTTGCGATAAATGCTGTAAAAATGCTTCGGACGCCCGGCGATCTCCAGCGGATGCAGATCGGAGGAATCGAACTTCTGCTGCAATTCCTCGATGATGCGTTTGACCAGCGCCTCACGCGCGTCGCGCTTTAAGGCGACCAGCCGTTCGATCTCGCGATAGGCCGCCTCGTCCAGATACAAAAGCGCCAGGTCTTCCATTTCCCACTCGATCGTGGAAATGCCGAGCCGGTGCGCAAGCGGCGCGTAGATTTCAAGCGTCTCCCGCGCGGTGAGCTTCTGTTTTTCCGGCGTGCGGTACTGCAGTGTGCGCATGTTGTGCAGCCGGTCGGCAAGCTTGATGATCAAAACGCGGATGTCGCGTGCCATGGCAAGGAACATCTTGCGAAGGCTCTCCGCCTGGAATTCTTCGCGCGAGGTAAACTGGATGCGTTCGAGCTTCGTCACGCCGTTGACAAGATCGGCGATCTCCACGCTGAACTCCTCGGCCACCTGTTCATACGTCACGGGCGTGTCCTCGATCACGTCGTGCAGCAGCGCCGCGGCGATCGTGTTGACGTCCATGCCGAGATTGATCAAAATCCGTGCGATGGCGCAGGGATGGATGATATACGGTTCGCCCGACTCGCGCTTTTGCCCGTCGTGCGCTTTTTTTGCAAATTCATAGGCGCGGTACAGAAGATCGCGCTGCGCCTGCGGATAGGCGTCAAACGCTTTCAATAACGCTTTGATGTCTTCGTTCGTCTCAAATTTGCTGTCCGTCGTCACGCCTGTCCCCCCTCAAAATCTGTCATTTCTTCTATGGAGGCAAGATACGCCATCCATTCTTCATAATTCGCCTGCCCGCAGACGAACGCGTTGCTCTGCGTCAGGACGCGGCGTTCGCAGCTTCGGTCAAAGCTGATCCGATCGTCATCCCGGCGAAGGAAGCCGAGCTCTTCGAACACGTCGATGCACCACAAAACAAACGCACGCCGCGGCGCGTCCGTATTCAGCACCGAGACGCCGCGCTGCGCAAGCAGACGGAACACCTGCCCCATCTTCTCCTTCGAAGGCGGACGAACCGCCGATTTGGCCGCCTCGATATCTTCTTTCAGCGGCACATACACGTCAAACAGCGCACCGGGCGCGGGAAGGCCGAACAAATAAGTATTGACATAACCGTTCATGCACAAAAGCGCGTCGTCCTGCGGCGCCAGAAGCAGCGTGTTGAACCTTCTTTGATCGCCGGAATGTTCCAGCATCGCCACGTCGATCCTGCGCGCGGCAAGCTCTTCGGACAAATCGCGAAGAAGCCGCATCGCCGCCCGGCGCGTGTTGCATACGACAAGCGTTCCCTGATAGGATTCCGTCAATTCGCTTCGAAGCTGTTCCAGCGCCTCTTCGTATTCGGCGACAACCGACTGCTCGTCCGGCGAATAGGCATAAACGCCGAGATAGAACGAATCTTCAAACGTATAATCCGTCGAAGCGATGTACTGCGCCCATTCCTTCGACTGCGCGCTGGCCATGGCGGCCTTCATTTGCAGCTGCACCTCGCAGCGATTCTGCCAACGGTTTAAATTCGCCTGCGCCACGATGTCCATGCGCGGCATATGGGCAAGCTCGTCCCTTCGCACGCCCCACCCGAAGGCGATGGCGCAGCGGGAATCGCTGGCATCGCGCACCTGCATGCGGATGTGCGCGCCCTCCTGCCCCATCAGGCCGACCTGCGTCGGCGTCAAATCCTGCAGCAGGAACAGCGGCGCGGCGTTGCCGTAGCCGACCGGCTC
>CAKTSO010000181.1 GCA_934613185.1 uncultured Clostridia bacterium
CCTGCGATTCCACGGTCACGTCGTAGCGCTGTGCCGCCTCGGCGGCGTAGCAGCCCGAACACTCGATTTCCCAAAAGTCGACGACGCGATGACATCGGCGGCAGATGAAATGCGTGTGTGCGGCGGTGGTTGCGTCGTAACGCTCCTGCCCTGCGACGGTGGCGATACAGGCAATATCGCCGTTCTGTTTCAACTGTGACAGATTTCGGTACACCGTACCGAGCGACAGATCGGGGAACTGCTCTTTCAGTTTTTGATAGAGCATCTCTGCCGAAGGGTGGGCGTCAGACGCACGCAGCGCATCGATGATGGCGGCTCTTTTTTTGCTGTAGCGTCTGGCTTTTTCCATTGCGATCCTCCTTAGTAACAGTAATGATTCCTGTTACTGTTTGTATATTAGCACGGGAATCGCCGTTTGGCAAGCGTTTTTTTAAAAACTTTCAAAAGTTTTTTTCGGCGGGAACAAGTGTGGCATTTGTTCTTATGATAATAGGGCTTTTGATAATAGGACTTTCGAACGGCCTTGTGACATAGGATGCCCCGGCTGCGGCGAATGATACCGAACGGCGAAGGATCTTCAGCCGTATGGTTCGCGTGCAAAATGCGCTGTTGTCAGAGAATGCCGGCGCCGGGGGCGGACGAGCGCAGCGGCTCAAGGGAAAGAAAAAGCAAAAAGTCAAAGAAGGACAGATAAAAAGATTGAAATAAAGAGATAATCGATGAAATAATGAGATATCATTAGAAAGAAAGAGGTATTTTTAAATCTGACTTTTACTGACGAAGAAATGAAGAAAGATCGCATTTATCTGATTTTGACTAACTTTGACCTATAGGATATACTGAATGCGTCGAAAGGGAAAAGGGGATAAAAAACCGAAGCCCTTGAGATACTAAGAAAAAACCATAACGGCAATACTCAAGAAGACCGCGCGAAATGCGCGGCGGCAAACATCTTGACCGCTTCAAAAGGGAGGAAATTTACCATGACTTCTATGATTCCGTTCTATAACAACAATAAGGCTGTGTCCCGTACTTCGAATCCTTGGGCCGACGATCCGTTCTTCCGCTCTTTCTTCGATACCCGCGATTTTGCGGGTGCGTCCGTGATGCGCGTTGACGTGCAGGAGAACGACGATGCGTATCTGATGGAGGTTGATCTTCCCGGCGTGAAGGAAGACGACATCGAGCTGACGGTCGACGACGACGTTCTGACCATCACCGCCGAGATGAACAGCCACAAGAAGGAAAACAAGAAGAATTACATCTACAATGAGCGCCGCGTCGGCCGCTTCCAGCGCCGCTTCAATCTCGAAGGCATTGATCAGGAACACATCACCGCCGATTACGAGAACGGCACTTTGACGCTGACGCTGCCGAAGGTCGCGCCCGAAAAAACGCCCGAGCCGCGCAAGATCGCGATCGGTGCGCATAAAGAATAAGGTGACGGTCGCTTGATTGATCGTGGCTGAACCGCAAATAAGAAACGCCCGTGCGGGGATTCCCGTACGGGCGTTGTTGTGTGAAGCAAAAGTCGGGTGCCGAATATAATATATTGTAAAACGATAAATTCATATTGACATACGCTTTTGTAAAAGCTATAATTAAGCCAATCCAAATCTGGGAGGCGATTTCGATGGATCAGAAAAAACTGTCCGTGTGGCTCAAGTGGATGATCGCGGGCGTCGGCGTCTGCGGCGCAGTCGTTTATTTTGCCGTCCTGCCGATTCTGGCGGACAATCTGCTCTGCACTTACCCCGAATTTGCCGCGCGGCGTTGGCCGTGGCTGATCTTTTTGTGGACGACGGGGATCCCGTGCTATGCCGTTCTCGGGCAGGCGTGGGGCGTGGCGGCGCGCATCGGGCGCGACGAGAGCTTCTGCGCGCAGAACGCTGTCGCCTTGAAGCGCATCAGTTATCTTGCCGCGGGCGACGCGGCGTATTTCTTTTTGGGGCAGATCGTATTGTTTCTTTTGAACATGAGCCATCCGGGCGTTCTGCTCGGCGGCCTTCTGGTCGTCTTCGCGGGCGTCGCGGTCACGGTGGCCGCGGCGGCGCTGTCGCATTTGATCTATAAAGCGGCGGCGATGCGCGAAGAAAACGATCTGACGATTTGAAAGGAGGCGTGCGATGATCGTGGTCAATATCGACGTGATGCTTGCAAAACGCAAGATGAGCGTCACGGAACTGTCGGAGGCCATCGGCATCACGATGGCGAATGTTTCGATTTTGAAAAACGGCCGCGCAAAGGCGATTCGGATCGAGACGCTGGATAAGATCTGCCGCGCGCTGCAATGTCAGCCGGGCGACCTTCTGGAATGGCGGGAGGATGACGAACAATGAAACTGATTCGGCGAATCGTCATGGGGATTCTGACGCTGTTATTGCTGTCGGATCTTTTTCCCGGCGCGACGCGTTCCGAATGCGCGGCGCTTTCGAGGGAACTCGGCGTCGACTGCACCCATGCGGTGCAGGAAGCATACGAGGACACGCACGGCGGCTTCCTCGGCGACGGCATGACGCTTGCGGCCTATCGCTTTTCGGAAGACATTTCGAACGAGCTTCGGGAAAACCAGAATTGGCAGCCGCTTCCCGCTGACGAAGTGTTTTCGCTTCTCGTCTACGGCGGGGAAAAGGACGGCGTGGAATACGGCGCGCATACGTTTGATCTCGAGACGGGCGAAACGCGCTTCCCGAAGCCCGAAAACGGGTGGTATTTTTTCCACAATCGTCAGGCGGCGGCGTCCGTGCCGTATTCCACACAATCGATCTCATTGGAAAAAGCGGTTTCGTGGAATTACACCGCCGCTGTGTACGACGCGGATACCTTCACGCTGACGATTTTCAAGATCGATACTTGACGGCAATCAAAAAAGGATGCGGAGAGAAACTCTTTGCATCCTTTTTGCATTTTATTCGACGAGATAGGGGACGAGCGCGTCGATCAGCTCGGCCGCGTCGAGCGAGGCATCCATGTCTTCGCCCGCCAGAGCCAATACCGTTTCGTCGACGAAATCATCCAGCGCATCGTCGCTGTCCATGTCGTGTGATGCGCAGTAGGTGTCCCATGCGTCGAATACGGACTGCACGAAAATGCTCAGTTCGTCAGTTGTTTTGGACTTTGCCGCTTCGCATTTGCGAAGCTCTTTTAGAATTTGTGCGTCAAACATCCGTACTCCTCGTGAAGCGCGTCCACGGCGGCGACGATTGCCGCGCGCTGCGCACAGGTCAAGACAAGATCCGCGCCCTTTGCGGTTTGCGCGATGTGTTCGGGCTTTCTGCCGCCGCAGATGGCGTTCAGATGTGCGCCCGTCCCCAGGACGTAGGAAATCGCCACGGCGGGTAC
>CAKTSO010000182.1 GCA_934613185.1 uncultured Clostridia bacterium
TCTGGGACATGAAGCTGCCGCAGGCCGTATAAAACGCCGCCCTGATTTCAAAGACAAAGCTGTCGACGTTGCTTGCGGCGGAATTGCCCGCCACCATCGTCGCATCAAACGAATTGACGCCCGATTGGATAAACAGATTTGCCAGCGCAAAAATGCCGTTTTGACAGCCGGCGGAAACGCCGATGCGCAGCAGCGCGCGTGCCTTGTTCCGTTCCGGACGGAATTCTTCGCGCCGCAGCGCCAACGGTCCGTCGCTTCGAAGAAGCGCCAAAATGATCAACGCGGCGGAAAGATACTGGGAAATGATGCTCGCAAGCGCCACGCCCTCCACGTCAAGATGACAGACGATGACGAAGAACAGATTCAAAACGACGTTCAAAATGCCGGAGAGCAAAAGGTAAAACAGCGGTTTTTTGGTGTTGCCGATCGCGCTGAAGACGGCGTTGCCGAAGTTATAGACCGCAAGCGCCGGCGCGCCGCAAAGATAAATGCGAAGATAAAGCACCGCGCCGTCGATCAGTTCTTCTTTCGTGCCGAGAAGCTGCAAAACGAACCGCAGGATCGCCTGCCCCACGCCGAGCACGGCAAAGCCGACGGCGATGCAGACGATGAGCCCCGTATGCACGGTCTGCATCACGTCACGATAGCTGCCCGCGCCGTAATACCGCGCGACCAAAACGTTGACGCCCGTCCCCATGCCGATCAAAAAGCCGGTAAACAGCGCCACGAGGATCGTCGTCGAACCGACCGATCCGAGCGGGCCCGAGCCCGCGTAGCGCCCGACAACCGCGACGTCCGCCATATTGAAGAGCACCTGAAGGACATTGGACAGCATCAGCGGCAGACTGAACAAAAAGATCTGCTTTGCCAGCGGGCCGCGCGTCATGTCGCGCAAATCGACTCGGCTCATGAACGTTTTTTCCTCCCAACAAAACGCTTCGCCGCGCCGCGTTTTGCGGGCGGGTAAATCCGATTATATCCCGCGGAATCGAGAAATACAACCCCCGATTTTCGGCGTTTTCGATTGAATTTCTGCACAAAAAGGCCGTGTTTCCACGACCGGTTTCTTTAAAACAAATCGAGCATGTTGTCAAGATAGATCGCCTCGCGCACCTCCAGGCGATGTTCCGGGCGCGTCAGATAATACAAAAGAAATTCCAGAATCAGCGCGCTGCCGAGGCCGCGGCCTTCGATTTTAAATTGGGAAAAGCCCATCGGAAGGTATGTGTTTTTGATCTCGTCCGCGCCGATAAACCCCGGATTTTTCATCGCTTTGGAAAAGCGATACCCCTCTTTTGCATCGGGCGCGACGCAGCGATACTCTCCCCCCGCTTCTCCGAGATTTTTCCGGCTGACCGCTTCGTAACAGGTGCGCCGGGCCTTGCAACCGAAATCGCAGCATTCGTTGCACAAAAACTCGACTTTCTCCTTATATTGTGCGGGCAGCGCGCCGAGCTTTGCAAACTCGTGATTCAGCCGAAAATCCGGCACGACATAGCGGAATTCCTCCCGCCGCAGCTCGCGTTCCAGATCCGCAAAATCCGTCAGCACTTTCGTCGTCGAGGAGACGAAATAAAGCCCCGGGTAATGTTGCATCAAATAATCGAGCAGAAGTTCCGAGTGAATGACGATCCCGTTTTGCACCTCGCCGCATTCTTCAAACAAACGGCACAGCGCATTGCACTGCCGATCCGAAAGATGCTCCCGTCGAAGAAGAGAATTGCTGAACGTCAGTCGCGCGCTGATCCCGTATTTTTGAAGCAGCGCCAACACCTCGCGCACATCGACGTCCGCCGTCTCGACGCGTCCGCCGCCCCAAAGGCAGCCCATCGGCGCACCGTAAATCGAACCGATGTGGCACCATTCGTAAAAATATTCCCGATGTTCGAAAAAAAGCGGCAAAAACACGCGATATAGCTCATAAAACTCGAACAATCCGGGCAGATGATAATACGCGATCCCTGCTTTTTTCATTGCGTTTTCTCCCCCGTTTCTCCTTTTCCCCGCCGAAAGACGCCGTCCAAAAATGCCGAAACCGCGCGAAGATACGCCGTCTTGTCCGCCATATAGCTCATGCCGTGCCCCGCGTTCGGGATGGTCAAAAGCCTTTTTTCCACCGAACGGCAGTGCGCAAAGTTCTCCCGCCCCATCCGGCAGGGAACAAAGCGATCGTCCTCCCCGTGGATGAAAAGCACCGGCAGATCGCATCGTTCCATTGCCTTCGCCGCCGAGGCCGATTCCAAATCAAATCCGCCGAAAAGAACGCCGCCGAGACGAATCAGCGCATACGTCGGGAAAAGCGGGCAATGCACGTCGCGAATGACTTTTCGGATGATCTCGCGCGGCGAAGTATAGCCGCAGTCCGCCACGATCCCGACCACGTTTTTCGGCAAATCGCATCCCGCCGCCATCAGCACCGTCGCCGCACCCATGGACATGCCGTACAGCACGATCTTTGCGTCCGCGCCCGCTTCGGAGACGATAAAATCGACCCAGCTTTTGCAGTCGAATCGCTCTTTCACACCGAACGTCAGACATCGTCCTCCGCTTTTGCCGTGAGCGCGCTGGTCAACGAGCAAAACGTTGTATCCGTTCTCCAATCCAAAGGGAAGGCCGCCGCTGAAGTCGCGTTCCGCCGCGCTTCGATAGCCGTGAATCAAGAGAAGCCACGGCGCGGACGGCGACATTCGATAGCATTTTCCAAACAGAACATGCCCGTCGTAAGACATCGCGTTCACGGGCTCATGGGGAATTTCGAGTGCGGCGCGGATCATTCGCCGCGCCGTTTCGGCATAGGGGCGGTACTGCTCCGTGTCCGGCAGGGAAAACATCGCTTTCTCGCTCGGCTTCGGCACCGAAAACGCAAGGCGATAGCAGACGTATGCCGCCGCCAAAATCAAAACGAAAAGCCCCGCCGCGATCTCGAGCACGATCATTCGTCACGCCCCCTTTTTTCATCATACAACATCGGCACAAAACAAAAAGCACGTCCGCTTTTGACGCCGATGCATCAAAACCGTCGCGCTTTTGAAAGTCGAGGTGACAGGATTTGAACCTGCGACCTTTTGGTCCCGAACCAAACGCGCTACCAAACTGCGCTACACCTCGA
>CAKTSO010000183.1 GCA_934613185.1 uncultured Clostridia bacterium
TGGTGCAGATGCTCGTGTCGTCGCCGGGTTCGCCGCCGTAGAGGCGCACGCACTCGTCCAAAAGCACGGTGGACAGCGTCTTTGCCGTGAAGCCCGCGTCGTAATACGTCTTCATGAAATCGACGATGTCGCTGCGCTTCCAGCCGAAATTCAGCACGCGCCCGACGCCCGCATGAACGCAGCCGTCGCTCATCATGATGAGAATATCGCCCTCTTCGAGCTTGACACGCGAGGAATAGATCTTTTTTCCCTCAATATTCAACTCGGTCTTTTCGTAGTCGTACTCCTCCCCGTCGCGCAAAAAGATGAGCATGGGGTTGTCATACTGCATGATCTCGGCGACGCTGCCGCAAAGGCGCACGACGGTGAACGTGGAATACGCCACCTGCCGCACGGAGCAGACGGGAAGCGTCGCGGCCATCGTATGCACGCATTCTTCGATCGACAGACCTTCGCTGATCATCGTCGAGAGCATTTTGCTCGTCAGCGTCGACAGAATGCTCGCCTTGACGCCGCTTCCCAGTCCGTCGGCCAAAACGATGATCGTCGAGCCGTCTTCCTGTTCGATGACGTCGATATGGTCGCCGCAAAGCTGCTCGCCGACGTGGTTTGCGCATCTGTAGCCGATATCGGCGCAAAGATCATTCATTCTGGATCGACTCCTTCAGCTGCGACAGCGCGATCTTCGTCTCCGCGGCGGTCTCGCCCAAAAGCGACGCGATCTGCTGCACGATGCGCATCTGCTTGTCGACAACGCGGTCGGCCGTCTCCACCGTCTGGCGGGAGATCTCCTCTTTTCGGCGATGGGACAGTTCCTCGTCCGTCACGTCGCGCATGATGAGCATGAGGATCTTATATTCCTTGTCATAGACGACCGTCTGCTCGACATATTTATCATATTCGACAAGATAGGAGCGTCTTCCTACGACGCTGCGGCCGGTATTTTTGACCTCCAGAAACAGCTTCGGATCGAGGATGCGGATCACCGGCTCGCCCAGGACGTCGGAAGCGGAGCGGATGTTCATGATCCGACGCGCCGCGACGTTGATCTGCTGCACTTCAAGTTCTTCGTTCAGCACCACGATCGCGTTGGGCGTGTTTTTGATGATGTTATCCGAAAAGCTCTCGGCTTTTTCTTTCAAAAACGGCAGGCACATGGAAACGTCCGCCTTGCCCTCGAAGATCGCCTGCGCCTTTTCGCGGCAGGTATCGTAGCCGCAGGAGCCGCAGTTAAGTTCGTCCTCGGGGCGCGTCTTGCCCATGCGGCGCAGGATCTCCTCGATCTGTTCCGGCGTGGCAAGATTGCGCTTGTTTTCCAGATATTCCACATGGCCGCGAAGCTGTTCGGGAGAAAGATTCGGCAGGTCGAAGTCCTCGCTTCCCGCGTACTCGCGGATACGCACATAGTTGCGCATGGGCGACTTATGGAATTTTTCCATAACGGGGCCGCCGATGCAGCTGCCTTTGCAGATGGACATTTCGATGAAGCACTTATGCAGCCGCCCGGTTGCGATATCTTCCAGTGCGGCAATGCACTCCTGCGCGCCGTCGACGGAAATGTAAGTGTACTCCGGGTTGCGCTTCATCGTGGCAATGATGCCGCCGGTCGTCGGGAAAAGGCGCGTTTTGGATTTTTCCTCGTGATCGCTCTTTTGTTCGAGCATGATCCCCTCTTCCTCGAACCAGCGGCGCAGTTCCTCGTACGTCAAAACCGCATCGACCACGCCGCCGCTTTGCTGCGCTTCATCTTTTTTGGCGACGCAGGGTCCGATAAAGACCGTCTTCGCGTTCGGGAATCGGTTTTTAATATCCTCGCAGTGCGCGTACATGGGCGTCGCCACGTTGGCAAGATACGCAAGCGCACCCGGATAATGCTTCTGGATCAGAAGATTGACCGAATGGCAGCACGACGAGATCAGCACATCGTGCGCGCCGCTGTCGATCATGCGCTCGTATTCCGTCTTGACCGCCGCCGCGCCGATGGCCGTCTCCTCCGCGTCGGCAAAGCCAAGCGCTTTCAAGGCCCTGCGCATTTCCTCGATGCCGACGCCGTCGTAATTGGCGACGAAGGAAGGGGCGATGCTCGCATAGACGGGCAGGCCCATCTGGATCATGACGCGAACGCGTTCTGTGTCGTCGGCGATCTGCTTGGCATTCTGCGGGCAGACGACAAAACACTGACCGCAAAGAATGCATTCGTCGGGAACGATGTTCGCCTGGTTGGCAGAAAAGCGGATCGACTTGACCGGGCAGTGGCGGATGCACTTATAACAGTTCTTGCAGTTGGATCGTTTGAGTTTCAGGCATTCTGCCATAATAAAACCTCCGTAGTATGGCACAAGGCGGTCGGCGAAGAATCGCCGCCGCCCCGCCATTGGGATTCGATTTTGTTGCGTCAGGTTCTATTTCGGCCGAACGAATCAGCCAAGGCGCGCCAGCACCTGATCGTGGAAGAACGTGCCGACCGTCTCGGGCGAGACGGAGAACAGTTCGTCGCCGATCGTGACGCAGACGCCTTTTTGGCAATTACCCATGCAGAACGTGCCGGACAGCTCCACTTTGTCCTTGAGGCCGTTTTCAGCGATCATGTCCTGAAGCTGTTCGACGACCTGGCGGGAGCCCTTGATGTGGCAGGAGCTACCGATACAGACAGTGATCTTCATTCTTTGTGTTTCCCCTCTATTTTCAGCGTAACCGCCGGATTACTGATAGTCCACTACGTTGACCCAGGAGGCGAGGAACTCGCGCTCTTTCGGGTTACCCTTGACCGTCTGCGACGCTGCGACGATCGGAAGCCATTTTTGCACATACTGCTTGGCCGTGTCGGTCAGTTTGCAATACATGTCAAGGTACTTCTCCGCGCCGGTGATGTCGCCGCTGAGCCAGAACAGAAGATAGGTGCGCGCCGCATCCGCCGCCGCGTTGCCGCGGGTGACGTGCGACCAGTCCAGAATGTAGGCGTCACCGTCGGGCGTGATGATGATGTTGGACGGGTTGAAGTCGCCGTGGCAGACCTTGTTATGCGTGTGCATCCCCTCAAGACGGGTGTGCAGATCATAGCGGGTCGTGGCATCAAAGTCCGTCTGGCTGA
>CAKTSO010000184.1 GCA_934613185.1 uncultured Clostridia bacterium
TACCGCATTCAAAGAAAAAACGCAAGTTCTCTCACTTTTTGCAGCAGGACACGGAGGCGTTGTAATAGACGAAGCTGTCCGCTTCGACCGAACGCGTCAGCCAGACGTTGCTGCCGATGACGCAGTCGTCGCCGATGTGCGTTTCGCCGCCCAAAATGGTCGCGCCGGCGTAGATCACGACGCGATCCCCGATTTGCGGATGGCGCTTGATGCCCTTGATCGGGTTGCCGTTTTCGTCCGCGTCGAAGCTCTTCGCGCCGAGCGTCACGCCCTGATAGAGCTTCACATGGCTGCCGATCACGCACGTCTCGCCCACGACGACGCCCGTGCCGTGGTCGATAAAGAACGACTCGCCGATCGTCGCGCCGGGATGGATGTCGATGCCCGTTCGCTCGTGCGCCTCTTCCGTCATCATCCGCGGCAAAAGCGGCACGCCGAGCGTAAAGAGCCGATGCGCCAGGCGATAAATGCTGATCGCCTCGAACGCCGGATACGCCAGACGGATCTCCGTCTCGCTGCGCGCCGCGGGGTCGCCCAGGTACGCCGCGCGAACGTCCGTCTTCAGCACCCGCGCGATCTCGGGCAGGCTGTTCATAAATTCCGCCACGATCGCATCGATCGCCGACTCGTCACGCTCGGGCAGAAGGTCGCCGCAAAGTTCGCACAAAAGGATCGCCGACTGCTGCAAATAGTCGCGCACGGACGCCGTCAAAAAACCGCGGCTGACGGGGCGCGGCGCGAAGATCTGCGGATACATCGCCGAGCGGATCAGGTCGATGAGCCTGGCGCAGCGGCGCTTCAATCCAAAGCCGCCGATCGTCTCTTCCTGCGCGGTCGCGGTGTCCTCTGCGATCAGCGCCGATGCGACCGCATCGATGTCGTTTTCAAACCAGTAATTGAGCATAATACCTCCAAAAACAGAAAATGAGTGAGTTTTCGAAACGTTTTGTCTTCCTTGCACGCGTCAAAATGCCGCGCGCAGCTTCTACATCGCTTTGTTTCCCAAGCGTTCGATTTGCCAAAAGTCGTTTCCAATTCGTTCACCTCCCGTTTCCTTCGGAATTTTCAAAATCAATCAAAAAAACATGCGGACGGTCTTTGCAAAGCCGCCCGCATGTTTTTTCACTCGTGAGCGCTTTACCAGCGCAGCGTCACGCTCCCGTCGTCTTCGTACGACACGGCGCGCACGTCGCGCTCCAGTTTTTCAAGGTCTTCCAGATAGTCGGCGATACACGCGTAATGCGGTTTCGCGCACGCCAAGATCTCCTTTGCACAACAGGCGTCGTTACAAAGGAGTTCGTAAAGCATAGAACACTCGAACTGCGCGCATTTGACGCAGGCGAGCTCTCTGTTTTCAATATGGAAATCCGCGCCGTGGGCCGTGCCTGCCGCGCCGCCGACGTAGACCTGTAATGCGGGAATGACGGCGGAGACATCGCCCATGTCCGTGCTGCCGGTGCTCCAGGTGTCCGCAAGGCCGCATTTGTCCTCGCTCGACACGGTCAGCATCGCGCGATACGCCGCCTGCATCATGTTGGGATCGTTGACAAGGGGCGTATAGCCCGCGCGGTCACTGAGCATCACGTTCGCACCCATCGCCGCCGCGCTCGCCGAAAGCGCGCGGTTGACGCGATCGTTGACCTCGCGGATCGTGTCGATGTCCGCCGCGCGAACATAGCTTTCCATGCGCACCTCGGCGGGAATCGCGTTGACCGCGTCTCCGCCCTTGGTGATGATCGGATGCACGCGCACATGCTTTTCGTCGCGGAACGTCTCGCGGAGCGCATTGATTGCCTGCATCCCGAGCGTCGCGGCGTAAAGCGCGTTGACCCCCTCGTGCGGCGCGCCGCCCGCATGCGCGGAGACGCCCTCATACGTCACGTTCTTCACGACGCATCCGTTGTTGCCGCGCTCGGCGGAGAACTCGAAGCCTCCCATATTCGCGGGATGCACCATAAACGCCATGTCGACGCCGTCGAACATGCCGCGATACAAAAATTCCACTTTGCCGCCGAAAAAGCGGATCGTCCCCTCTTTGCGAAGCGTCTCGCGCCACGTCGTCTGGATCAGTTCCTCCGCGGGGACACAGCAAAGGCGAATGCTGCCGCAAAGATCGTCCAGCGCGCCCGGTTCCATCAGCGCCGCGGCAAGACCCAACATCGCCGCGCCCTGCGTATGATGGCCGCAGGCATGCACCGCACCGTTTTCCTTCGCGTCGGGATGGCCGGGAACGATCAAAGAGTCCAGCTCCGCCAGCACGAGCACGCAGGGGCCGGGACGCCCCGTGTCGATCTGCGTGACAAAGCCGGGGATGTTCTCGGCACGCGTCAGATGATAGCCGAGCTTTTCGAATTTTTCCGCAAGATAATCGTTCGCGTCCCACTCCTGATACCCCGGCGCGGGATGCTCCCAAAGGAAGGTCTCGGCCGCAAGGATCTCGTCGCGCACGCGGGCGACCGCATCCAGAAGCTGCTGTTTCATCGCATCAAGTCCTCCAATTTGTCGTTTTCTTTATTTTCCGCCGCCGGCGCGAAGATATGCCAGCGCTTTTGCAAAATCGTCGGGATACGGCGCGTGGGTCTCAATGTACTCCCCCGTGACGGGATGTACGAACCCGAGTTCATAGGAATGCAGCGCCTGCGCATGGAGCATCGGCAGCTTTTTGGTCTCGCCGCCGTAGAGCGGATCGCCCGCCACGGGATGGCCGATATGCGCCATATGCACGCGAATCTGATGCGTGCGCCCCGTCTTCAGACGCAGCTCCAAAAGCGTGAACGGCGCCTCGAAATTTTCAAGCACGCGCCAGTTCGTCAGCGCCCAGCGTCCGTCCGGCACGACCGCCATCTTTTTTCTCTGCACGGGATGCCGCCCGATCGGCGCCTCGACGAACCCGCTTTCTTCTTTGAAGCGCCCGTGCACGATCGCGTGATAGCAGCGATGCATCGTCCTCTCGCCGATCTGTTTGGCGAGCGATTCGTGCGCGCGGTCGTTTTTGGCGACGGACAGCGCGCCCGTGGTGTCTTTGTCCAGCCGATGCACGATCCCGGGGCGCATGACGCCGTTGATGCCCGACAAATCATGACAA
>CAKTSO010000185.1 GCA_934613185.1 uncultured Clostridia bacterium
GCCTTGAGCGCCATGAGCTGCTATATCATCGCCGAGGCCGTGTCCGAAGGGCGCGATCTTTCCGAGATCTTTCAGTCGCTCGACGACGCCTGCGAGGCCATGGACGCCGCAAGTGCCGAGGGCAACCGCGAGCTTTGGCTCATGCTCGACCGCGATTTTCACTATTACATCGCCGTCCACAGCGGCAACGAGCGCTTGACGTCTTTATTCCGCCACGCGCACGAAATGGTCTATCACGACGTATGGCAGTTCCCAAGCCGCGTCATCGACGCGGATAACTCCTGCCGCGAGCATCACGCCATCGTCGATGCCATGCGCGCGGGCGAGACGATCCGCGCCCACGAACTGGAGCTGCGGCACATGATGCGCACGCGCGAAAGCATCCGCAATATGGAATTCGAGTGATTCGAAGTTCTAAGCGATAGAATTATTTTCAAAGGCATACAAAAAGCCGCTGCGCGTTTCATGCGCAGCGGCTCTTCTTTTTATCGTCTTACTTCATCGTCACGAGCTCATACTCGCGCGTGCCAAGGCCGATCTTCTCGCCGTGGGCGAGGGTGCCCTTCCACTCGACGGAAGGCTCGGTGTTGGTGAACGGGTCGCCGTAATCGACGAAATCGGGCTTTGCCATGTTCTCGCCGAGGACGGAGTTCTTGTTCGCCGCGACCTTGCAGGAAAGATCGAGGCACGCCTGATCCAGAGCGACCGGATCGAAGGAGGCGAGCATGCCGATGTTGGGGATGATGGGCGCGTCGTTCCAGCTGCAGCAGTCGCAGCAGGGGGAGACGTCCATGATCAGGCTGATGTGGAAATTCGGGCGATCCTGCACGATCGCCTGCGTGTACTCGGCCATTTTGCGCCCGAGGTCAAGCAGCGCGATGTCTTCCTTGGCGCGGATGGCGTCGAAGTTGCAGTTGCCGATGCAGCGGCCGCAGCCGGCGCAAAGCTCCGGATCGATATGCGCTTTGCGGTCGGGGCCGTAGGAAATGGCGTTCTGCCCGCAGTGCTTCCGGCACTGTTTGCAGCCGCGGCATTTTTCCTGATCGACGTAGGGCGTGCCGTGGCTGTGCTGTTCCATCTTGCCGGCGCGGCTGCCGCCGCCCATGCCGATGTTCTTGAGCGCGCCGCCGAAGCCCGCCATCTCGTGGCCTTTGAAGTGCGTGAGGCTAATCACGATATCCGCGTCCATCAGCGCGCGGCCGACCTTCGCCTCTTTGACCAGTTCGCCGTTTTTGACGGGAACGAGAGCCTCGTCCGTGCCGCGAAGGCCGTCGGCGATGATGACGTGGCAGCCTGTCGTCTGCTCGTTGAAGCCGTTGAGCTGCGCGGCGTCGATGTGATCGAGCGCGTTTTTGCGATAGCCGGGATACAGCGTGTTGCAGTCCGTCAAAAACGGACGGCCGCCCAGTTCGCGGATGACGTCGGCGACGGCACGCGCATAGTTCGGGCGAAGGAAGGACACGTTGCCGGGTTCGCCGAAATGCATTTTGATGGCGACGAATTTGCCTTCAAAATCGATCTTGTCGATGCCCGCCATGCGGATGAGGCGCTTGAGCTTGGACGGCATGTCGATCCCGTTGGTGGATCGGAAGTCCGTGAAATACACTTTAGAACGTTCCATGTTTCCCCTCTTTTTTTGAAAAATAATTTATCAATATCCGTACACTCCGCGCACGCGAACCGCACGGATACCAATTCCCGTTTTTTTCGGCGCGTTCCCTCGCCGAACATCATTTTATATGCCGCCGCCGCATACCGTCAAGCCCTTTTGTTCATTTGCTTTTTCGCTATTTTGCTATCGATTCCGTGCGATCGGTTTTCACGTTCCCGACGGCATTTTCTGCGGCGTGGTGGACGGTCCGGTGCAGTAAAGCTTCCCGTTTTCGTCCCAGCCCATGCGGTCGATGCAGACCTGGCGATCCCAGCCGCCTTTGGAAGAGGCCGTGTGGATGTGATAGACGATGAACATCTCCTTGCCGTCGGGCGACCATGCCACGGAATTGTGTCCGGGGCCGGAGACGCGCGGATAGTCGTGCTTCATGATCGGGTTGTCTTCATACTTGACGAACGGGCCCATCGGATCGTCCGCGACGGCGCAGCCGATGGCGTAATATTTTTCCTGAAAGAAATTGCCCGAATACATCATATAGACCTTTCCGTCGTGCAGCAGCGTCAGCGCGCCTTCCGTCCAGCGCCGCCCCGTCGTGGGTGCGGAAAGCCCCTCCCACTCCTGATCGGGAACGAGAACGCATTTGGGCTCGCCGACGATGTGCGAGCAGTCGCCCGCGAGCTTCACGGCATAAATATGCGCTTCTTCATACGGGCCGACCTTGTGCTTGTAGCAGCAGCGCGAGTAATACAGCGTGAAATTGCCGTCTTTGTCGCGCACGACGCTGCCCTTATCGTCGCGCAGAAGGTCGACGTCGATGATCGCATAGGGCATTTGAATGAGCGGCTTGTCGCCGGTCAAATCGACGAACGGGCCCCACGGATGGTCGCTTTTTGCCACGCCGATGCAGAAATTTTCCAATTCGTTGTTCGGGTTGACGCGGTAATGTGCGCTGTAGAAAAGATAGAATTTTCCGTCGATTTCATAGCATTCGGGCGCCCAGAAGTCCTTTTCGCCCCAGACGTTCTCGTCCGCGTGATAGCATTCGCCGAGCGCTTCCCAATGCACAAGATCGTCGCTTTTCCAGACCTTGAAGCCGACGAAGCCGTCGCAGCTTGACGGATAAAGATAATAATGTCCGTCCGAGGCGCGCAGGACGAACGGGTCGCCGATGCCGGTGATGCCGATCGGATTGCAATACGTCTCCTGTTTCATAAACATCCTCCCGATTCCGTTTTTTGAGAATAAAAATCCGTGTTTGCGTTCGCGCGTTCCGTACCGCGCCGCAAATTTCTGCTTTCATTTTACTATAAAGCGGGTGCTCGGCGCAAGGTGTGCGCCGCATTTCTCGCAAAAGCGTCTTGCGCATGCGGGGGTTGTCGAATATAATAAAATCAAATTTCACTCGGAGGAAATGAAATATGTTTGACGTCATCGCTCTGGGCGGCGCCGTGTTCGATTTCGG
>CAKTSO010000186.1 GCA_934613185.1 uncultured Clostridia bacterium
CATTTCTCCTTTTCATTAAAACTCTTGCGACCGAAATTGCCCGTCAAGGCCGATCAAAACTTCACGTCTTCGTCGGTGATCTCCCCCACGGCGACGATGTTCGTCGGCCCGGTCAAGAAGATGTTTCGAACGGTGTTTTCACAGCCGGTCTCCAGCGTCACGAACAATTCGCCGCCCGGCATGGTGATCGACGTTTTGATCCCGCTGACAAGGTGCAAAAGCGTCAGCACCGCCGCCGTCGCGCCGCAGCCCGTGCCGCAGGCGAGAGTAAAGTCCTCCACGCCGCGCTCGAACGTGCGCGCCAGCACGCGGTTTTCGCCCGCCACGCGGCAGAACGTGACGTTCGCGCCCTTGGGAAATTCTTTGGCATAGCGCAGTTTGCGCCCGAGCTCGCGAAGCTCGTTCTCGTCGCGCGAATCAAAATCGTCCATCAGAACGACGGCATGCGGCAGGCCGGGGTTCCCCAACTCCACATAGCCGCAGACAAACGTCTCGCCGTCGATCGTGACGCGGCGCTGCAAATCGAGCGTCGTCGGATCGTTCAGGCGGACGCGATACAGCCGCTCGCTCATGCGGCGGCCCGTGACGAGGCCCGCGGTCGTCTCGATTTTCTGCACCTCGCCGCTCAATTTGTTCTCATAGCCGTAGCGTGCGATGCAGCGCGCGCCGTTGCCGCACATTTCGCCGAGGCTGCCGTCGGCGTTATAGAACACCATGCGGTAATCGCCGCCCTCTTTTGCCGGAACGACGATCATCAGCCCATCCGCCCCGATCGACAGCCGCCGCCTGCAAAGCGCCGCGGCAAGCGCGGAATAGTTTTCTTCGGCGATCGCGCCGTCCATGTTGTTTAAAATGATAAAATCGTTGCCCGCGCCGTGCATTTTGGTAAAGCGCATTTCGATCTTCTCCTTCGTTTCAAAGCCTTTTCGCCGTTTGACAGCGGCGATATCTTCATTATATACTGATTTGAAACCACAGTTCAAGGAGGCTTTTCGACTCATGAAAAAGCTTGTTTCCACCGAAAAAGCGCCCGCCGCCATCGGCCCCTACGCGCAGGCCGTGTGCGCCGGGGATTTTGTCTTCGCTTCCGGCCAGCTCGGCGTCGACCCCGCAACCGGCGAATTTGAATCCGGCGTCGAGGCGCAAACCCGCCGCGCGTTCGAGAACATGCGCGCCGTGCTTGCCGCCGCGGGCTGCACGCTCGACGACGTCGTGAAAACGACGGTGTTTTTGAAGGACATGAACGATTTTGCCGCGATGAACGGCGTGTACGCAACCTTCTTCTCCGAAGGGTGCTTCCCCGCGCGCAGCGCCGTGCAGGCGGCGCGCCTGTACCGCGACGGCATGGTCGAGATCGAAGCGATCGCCGTTCGCAAATAAGATCGTTTTTATGGAAATTCGCCCGATCGAAGAACGGGATCTTTCGGCGTTCGCCCGTCTCATGGGGGAACTCATGGGCGGTGCGCCGACGGACCCCGTTTTGCTGCGCGAAAATTTCGCGGCGCTGCAAAGCGATGAAAATTCCTGCGTTCTCGGCGCGTTCGACGACTCTGGCGATCTTTTGGGGAGCGTCTATCTCATCTTCTGCCGCGATTTTGTCGACGACTGCCGCCCCTTCGCCGTGATCGAAAACGTCATTGTGGCAAAATCCGCGCGCGGGACGGGCTGCGGCGGCGCGCTCATGCGCGAGGCGGAACGGCTTTGCCGAAAGCGCCGCTGCACTTACATGATGCTCGTCTCGGGCGAACACCGAAAAACGGCGCACGGCATGTACGAGCACCTGGGGTTCGACGTCCCCGTTCGCGGCTTCAAAAAATATCTTGACGAATAAGCGGTTTCAAGGAGGATTCCATGCAGCTGTCCGACAACAAAAAGAAGATCCTGCTCCCCGTTCTCGCCGTGATCTGTTTTGCGGCGGCGTTCTTTCTTTGGAGCGGCTCGAAAAACGAATCCGTCCCCTACGACCGCGACACGCTGGTCGAGATCTCGGGCGACGGCATCAGCGCGCAGCTTCCGCAGGGAACGTCTTTGAAAAAAGCCGACGGCGTCCCGTTCTACTGCGTCTGGCAGGACGGCCTGCTCGCCGCGGGATACGACACCGACGAGCAGATCGCACAATCCGGGCACGACGCGTCGATGTCTTTGGAAGCGTATGCCGAAATCTGCGCCGCCGACGCGCCGACGGACGTAAGCGTTCAAACCGACGAAAACGGAAACGTCTGCTTTTCCTACGAAATCAACAGCAACGGCACGCCGCTTTATTACTACGTCGCGTTCCTTCGCGGGACGGATCGCTTCTGGACGTGCAACTTCGTCTGCTCGCAGGATCTTGCGGACGAATACGCGCCGTATTTTTCGATGTGGGCCTCGCTTCTTCGTGCCGAATAATTTTTAAAAGCAGGAAACCTTAAAATCAGGAGATTTTTATGAAACGCTATCGCATTTTGGCGCTTTTGCTCGCCTTCGCGCTCGCCCTTCCGCTCGCCGCGTGCGGGAAATCCGCCAACGAAACGACGGCGCGCTACGAAAAAGACGGCATCGCCGTGACCATGCGCGGCGGCTGCGTCGAGTCGGACGTGGACGGCACGGTGCTGTATCTTTCCTGGAATGATGGTTCGGATAAAGGCGCGTTCCTCGCCAACGGCGAATCGTTCGACATGTTCCGCGAGGCCGATCTCGACCCCGAGGCGACGACGCTCGAGGACTACGCCGAAATGTGCATCGACACCGCTGGGGTGGATGCCGCGCCCGAATCGGACGAATACGGGAACGTCTGTTTCAGCTACACTTACGACAACGACGGCGAAACGTATTTTTATTACGACGTCGTCAAAAAAGGCTCGGACGCCTTCTGGATCTGCAACTTCGTCTGCCTCGATGCACAGCGCGGCGAATACAAGCCGCTTTTCGCCGAGTGGGCGGCGTCGATTGAAGTAGAGTAATAATGCTGTCTCCGGCCGAAAAAACAATCGGTTTTGTAGGGGTACTGCGGCTGAATAACGCCGCCGCAGCGCGCCTGCTTTGGGACACTACTTTGTCATCGTCGGGGCGCATAC
>CAKTSO010000187.1 GCA_934613185.1 uncultured Clostridia bacterium
ATACCAAAGGCAAGTATCGGATAGGAACGGCAAAATTTTTTACACTTCTATTGCTTCTTTATCACACATAAGCAAATGACGCAGGTTTAAAGCGGCAGTGTGAAGTTGTTGACGGCCTCGAAGCGGATGGCCTCGGTCTTGAACGAAAAGTTGTCGGCAAATTCGGTCACGGACGCTTCGAAGGGAAGATAATCGTCCTTCATGCCGACGGTAATGCGCTGCGCGTCCGTCTCATAGCGGATGTGGACGATGCCGCTCGCGCCGTCGGCGGCGGTGTGCTCGTCGTCGGCAAGCATGGCGGAAACGGTGTCGCTCGTCAGAAGAATGTATCGCGCCAGCGCCTGATAGCTTGCGGGCGCATCGTCCAGCGCCGACTGCACATAGGTGCCGGAGGCATCGCGGTAATAGACGGTGTCCGCCACCTCGCCGCTGAAATAGACCGACTCGCTGCCGCCGTCCGCGTCAAAGCGGATCGGATGCACGACGTCCGCATCCTCGCGCCACGCGGCGCTTCGCTCGTCCGTCAGCGTCAGCGTGACCTGCCAGGATTCCTGCGTCGTGAGCTGATGGGTGATGCAGGCAAGATACGACGCATTCTGCTTGCCCGTCGCACCCTGCACGGCAAATCCGTTTTCATTGAAGGGAATGTTGACGTAATAGAAATAGCTTCGGTCGCGCAGCGTGCTGGAAAGTCCGTAGAGCACGTCGTCCTCCGTCTTTTCGTCGACGGCGGAACGGAACGTGTACGGGTCGCCGTGCGACGTGCCGACCACGTCCGCAAGCGCGCCGGCAAGCGTCCCCGCGATCGCGCACCAGATAAGGAAGACGGTGCAGACCATGCCGAGCCCGCCGCGGAAGC
This sequence comes from uncultured Clostridia bacterium, assembly GCA_934613185.1. Classification (GTDB taxonomy): domain Bacteria; phylum Bacillota; class Clostridia; order Christensenellales; family Maliibacteriaceae; genus RGIG9107. The sequence continues at coordinate 860 of CAKTSO010000187.1, forward strand.
GCTTCCATTTGGCGGAAAAGCGCTTGTCGGGATTTTTGGGGAAGCAGCGGGTGATGTCGATGTAATCAGCGGTCAGCTTGACGATCTGCCGCAGATTGCAGTACCAGCCGAAGAAGAACAAAAACGCATAGACGCCGATCTTCTTTTTGCCCTCAAACGGCGGGGTCAAAAAGCGGTCGAGCTTCTTGTCGGTGAAAAATCCGGGGTAGTCGATGCAGTCGTAGGCGCGCTGCGTGTTGAACACACCCATGCCGAAATCGGGTTTCAGCGTGAGCAAAAACGCCGGAATGTCCTGCAAAACGAGCGCGATGGCCACAAGATACATCCGCCAGGCGATGAACCCGCAAAGAAGCGGGATGAGCGCGACGGCGACGAAGCACAGCCGCAGGATCATCTGCAGTTTCAGCCGTGCCAGCGCGTTTTTGCACGCGCGCAGCGTCACGCCGCCGCCCGCCGCTTTCGCCGTCTGCGGCGCAAGATTGGATTCGTTGGATTCCATCGAACGAACGCCTCCTTGATCGAAACTCCCGCGCAAGGACGCAGGAAGTGAAATCTGCATGGAAAAATGCGAGTTTATCGTATCACATCGCGAACGATTTCTCAAGTTTGAAGCGGGTTTGCGCCGCGGCGAATGCACGAAATGAGGAAAAGGACGCAATAAACAAATCAAAGGGAAGCAAAACGGGCGAAGATCGAAGCCGCAATGCGGGAAACGAGCCTCGAAAAACGTAAAGGGAAATCGAAGCGAACGAAGTTCGGTTCGGGAGAGGAGGAGCGACGAAACGGGCGAGAGATGACTTTTTTTGGAATAAAAAAGTCGTCGCGAACGGGGTGCAGTCCGCGCGAAACGGTCGACGAAGACGGGACGCAAGAAACGGACGCGGCGAAACAGGAGAAAGACCCCGAAGCGAACGAAGTTCGGTTCGGGAGAGGAGGAGCGACGAAACGGGCGAGAGATGACTTTTTTAGAATAAAAAAGTCGTCGCGAAGCAAGTGTAGTCCGCGACGACGAGTGTACCCGGGAGGATTCGAACCTCTGACCTTTGGAGTCGGAGTCCAACGCTCTATCCAGCTGAGCTACGGGTACAGATTCACATACGCTTATTTTACCACAGCGGGCGGCGGCGTACAAGAGTGCATTTTTGAAAGGGAACAGGATGCGGTGAAATGAAAAAAGATACCGAAAGCATCGAAGAAAAAACGAAGCGAATGCGAAAAAATGACGAAAGCGCGCGGAACGGGCACGGATGCGTTGGCAAGGATATGAATAAGAAAAGAATAACAATGGTAATGCGCTTTGCACTTTTCCGAAAGTCTGATACAATGGCACACAGGCATTATTAAAAATACGGAGTGTATTTTATGGAAACGAAGAAGAAAAAGAGCGGGTTTTCCGGCTCGATCGGCTACATCCTTGCCGCGGCGGGCAGCGCCGTGGGCGTCGGCAACATCTGGCGCTTCCCCTATCTTTGCGCAAAAGACGGCGGCGGGCTGTTTCTGATCGTTTATCTGGTGCTTGTTCTGACGTTCGGGTTCGCGCTGTTGTCCACGGACGTGGCCATTGGGCGGCGCACGAAGAAAAATGCGCTGGACGCGTTCGGCGCGATGAACAAAAAATGGCGCTTCCTCGGCGTTTTGACGTTCCTTGTGCCCGCGCTCATTATGACCTATTATTCGGTCATCGGTGGCTGGATCACGAAGTATTTCGCGGTGTATCTTGCGGGCGGCGGCGCGGCTGCCGCGCAGGACGGATTCTTTATGTCGTTCATCACCGCGCCGGTCGCGCCGATCGTCTTCATGCTGATCTTCCTTGCGCTGACGGCGGCGGTCGTGTGGGGCGGCGTGGAAAAGGGCATCGAAAAATGCTCCCGCGTGATCATGCCGGTTTGTCGGCATCGCGTTCTTCCTCGCGCTCGGGTTTGCGGCGCTGACAAGCTGCGTGTCCGTCATGGAGACGCTCGTGGCCAACTGCATGGAGATCTTTCATAAGACGAGAAAACAGATGTGCGCGATGATCTTCGTCTATTCGCTCGTCACCGCCGTCGTCATCTGCCTGGGGTACAATGCGCTTTATTTCGAACTGCTCCTGCCCAACGGCAGCGC
>CAKTSO010000188.1 GCA_934613185.1 uncultured Clostridia bacterium
GTCGAACACACGCGGCCCCGCGCCCGCCCAGACATACGGACAGCCAATGTAGTTTTTCGAGTAAGCGATAAGCTGATTGATGACCTCGTCGCGCGCGGAGTATTCCAAACCGCCCGCCGCAAGATAATCACCGAACGTCACCGCGGAGCCCGAAAACAGAAGATTCTGCGTCGCTGTACCGCAGACGCCGTCAGGCATCATGCCGTTCGCCTTTTGGAAATTATAGATCGCCGTCTGCGTCATCGTGCCGTAATAATTCGTCACCGACGCGGCGGCATAATAGCCGAGTTCGCTCAGACGGGTCTGGATCTCGGCGACGCGCTCGTTCTCGTCGCCCAGTTTCAGATTGTTTGGGTCGCCCGTGTTGACGACCGTCTCCGCCGCAACCGTCTCCTCGCTGTGCGGGATCAGCGCGTTCGGATCGTACGTCTGCCCGTCGGCAAGTTCGACATAGGATTCGCTTTTTTCGTCCCAGACTTCGACCTGCGCGGAACCCGCAAGCGCGTCGGGCGCATAGGTCAGCGCCGTCACGAGCGACGTGCCGCGGCGGCTGGCCGTCTCTTCGTCGGCAAGCATCTGCTCGTAGACCGCGCGTGCGGTCGCGTTATCGCCGTCCAAAAGTTCGCAGGTCAGCGCGTCCGCTGCGCCGTCCGCATCGAGACCGTTGGCCGCTTTAAACGCGCTGACGGCATGAACCGTCTGCGTACCGTAAAATCCGGTCGGCTCCTCGTCGTAATAGCCGTAATCGCGCAGCCGCTGCTGAATCGATGCGACCTCGTCGCCCGAATCGCCGAACCCGTAGGACGCGGCCTCTTCCTGCTGCAATGCGCGAATGCCGACGACGCGCCCCTGTTCGTCATAGATCAATGCGTTCTTATCGTTTTTCAGAAGCCGCCCCGCCGCAAACGCCACCGCCGCCACGACCAAAATGCCGCCGCACAGCGCCGCGCCGCGCCAAAGCCCCCTGCACCCGACGGAAGTCCGCCGCGCCGCATTTCGCTTCGTTCTCATCAAAACGCCCCTTTTTCACAAGCTGTCAACATCCGGCAGGCCCCTCGCCTACCAAAGGATGATAGAATTATAACATGTTCATGGCAGAAGCGTCAAACTTATTACAAAAGTTTTTCATCCATGTAACAGTTTATTCTAAAATTCCCGTTTCATACAAAAAGCGCCGTGCAAACGGCGCTTTTCATCCCAATGACTTATTCTATTTCAAGTTCCGGTTCGCCCTCGCGAAGTCTTCTGCCGTCATCTTTTTGAATGCCGAACAGTTTCCCCGACAAGACGAGACAGGCGATCGAAATTATGCAAAGGATCGCACCCAACAGCACGCCCATACCGTTTGCAACCAGCATCGGCGACAACGACACAACAAGCATATCAATGATTGACAGGAAAATCCAAGCAAATCCAAAATCTTCCAGCACACCGCTCTTAAACTCGGGATCCGTAATGCGCAGAAGAATAACGCCCGTCGCCATAACACCCGTCGCCATGCCGAAGATATAAATGCCGCGTTCGAACCAGTAATTGTGGAAAAAGCGCTTGCTGACACAGAACTGCCAGAAGATCACATAGAGCACACCGAGAACGCTCAAAATCACGATCGGCAGCCAGTATTTCACGACAATATTGATGTTGATCGACGCAATGCCGAATCCGACCAAATAATCCGTCGCCGTGCTGCCCACGCGCGTAATGACCTGTTTGTCGACATAGGTGTCGAAATTCAGAAGCTTCAGCAGCCACGAAAGCAGGAGGCTCATCACAAGCGCCAGGCCGTACACCGGGAACGAAAGCTTCGGGAAAAGCAGTTTCAAGCCCGCGTTGGAAAGATACGCAAGGCCGACAGATACGAGAACAAGCATAACATGCCACGTCAGAGGGTCAATCGACATAGGACTGACAGTGTTTTCGCCCATCGATGTGCGGCGATCCGCTGCAATCAGACCGGTTTTCATATCTTCCGGCAACTCATCCACACGGCGAATCAGACGCGTGTAGCCTTTACGTGCACCGATATTGACAATAACCACACCGATAAGAATGCCGCAAATCAAGCCCGTCGTCGCAAACGTTTGACCGATGCTTGTCGCCTCATCCCAGCCGATATCCGCAAAAGCAGCGCCGATCGCAGCCGCCGTGCCATGGCCGCCGATAAAGCCTGCCGGAAGCATCAATCCAAAACCTTTGTTTATCCCGTGGAACACAACGGGCAAAACAAGCACGCCGATCAAAATAAAGATACCGAACTGACTCAATTCCGCCGCTGTATTGACGAGAAAAGTGTCTCCCACGCTGGAAATCATCTTTTTAAACGATTCTTTTTTCTTGTTGCCAAGAAACAGTGTCGCAAACAGAACCGCAATCAAGATTGAAGAATAATTCGATATCTCCGTGCTGAACGGCAGGATGTTCAAAAAATACTTACCGCACAATAAACCGATCACGCCGGCAAGCAGTGCCGAGGGAATGTAAAGCTTCTGCACAAAACGAACCTTGCTGCGAATAATTTTCGCCACAAACAAAAGGCCCGACATAATGCAAAAGTCATAAAGGATATTCACTGCATGGATTTCCATCTTCTGCTCCTTTTCTTACCATAGGTTACTTTCAATCGCGTTCCAGTATGAATGGAAGATCAATCCTGTCCCCATCCTGTGCGGCGACATAAGCCTGCTTAAAAAAGCTTTCCGTTACATTGTCGAGCTCTTCGCGTGTATCCGCGCCGATATAATAGCGAGCCAAATACGGTTTCGGACCGTAATTGTCAATCGTTTCGCCGTCTTTATAGAAGAGAATGTGTTCCAAAACGTGCGGATCACACGCCAATTCACGCATCCGGCTTTGATCCGCAATCACACCGCCCTGTTTTCCGACAAAATACAGTCCGGCAC
>CAKTSO010000189.1 GCA_934613185.1 uncultured Clostridia bacterium
GTTTGGCGAGGATGACTTCGGACATGTTGTCCGCCGTTTCGTTGTAATACGCGTCGCGGTAAAGGAACATGACGAGGTCGGCGTCCTGCTCGATCGAGCCGGATTCGCGCAGGTCGCTCATGATCGGGCGGTGTTCGGTACGAACTTCCGCCGCGCGGTTGAGCTGACTTAACACGATCACGGGAACGTCGAGTTCGCGCGCGAGGCCTTTTAGGGCGCGCGTCATGCCGGAGACCTGCTGCTGACGGTTTTCGCCGCCGCTGGAATTGCCGCCGGAGCTGCCGCCCGGCGCGCTCATGAGCTGCAGATAGTCGATCGTGATCAGATCGAGCCCCTTTTCCATCTTCAATCTGCGGCATTTGCTGCGGATGTCCATGACGGTGATGTCGGGGGAGTCGTCGATGTAAATGTGCGCGTCCTGCATGGCGCTCATGGCCTTCAAGAGCTTCGGCCAGTCGTCGTCGGACATGTTGCCCGTTCGCACGTTCTGAAGCTCGACCATCGCCTCGCAGCAGAGCATGCGGTTGACGAGCTGGCTGACGGAGTCTTCCAACGTGAACATGGCCACATGCGCGTTCTGGCGGAGCGCGGCGTTCATGGCGATGTTCATGACAAAGCTGCTTTTGCCCATCGACGGACGCGCCGCTACTAAGATCAGCTCCGAGCCGTGCAGGCCGCTTGTCTTGTTGTCAAGCTCGGTGAAGCCCGTGGCAAGGCCGGTGATCTTCTGTTTATTGGAATAGCTCTGCTCGATGGCGTCGTAGGCGTCGAGCAGCTGATCGGACAATTCGACAAAGCCGCGACTCGCGCTTTTTTGCGTGATGTTGAAGATCGACTGCTCGGCAAGATCGACCGCTTCGGCAACGGACTGCGACGCGTCGAAGCCCAGAGATTCGATCTGCTTGCCGGAGGAGATCAGCCGCCGCATTGTCGATTTTTCCTCGACGATTTTGACATAGGCGTCGACGTTGTTGACGCCGGGGACGCCCTGCGTCAGGTCGACCAGATACGACGCGCCGCCCACGCCGTCCAAAGAGCCGCGCGCACGCAGGCGTTCCATGAGCGTGACCATGTCCACGGGAAGGCTGTCGGCATACATGGAGCGGATCGCGTCGAAGATTTCGTGGTGCGCGGGGGAATAGAAGTCGTCGGGCTCCAGCGACGCACAGGCGCTGGCAACGGCGGCCTCGGATAAGAGCATACAGCCGAGGACCGACTGTTCTGCTTCGTTGCTGGAAGGGACGATGCGCTCGCCGGGCATCGGACGTACCTCCTTATCGGTCGATTTGGCGTTGTGTCAAAAGACGGGAAAAGCGCGCACGGCGAACAGGCCTGGCGCAAAGCCGCTTTTTTCCGGGAACGATTGAATTATTCGGCGATCTTGACGGCAACGGTGATCTTTGCGGTCGTGTCGGCATACACGCGGATGGAGACCTGCGTCTCGCCCGCCTGCTTGATCGGCGCGTCCAGCTCGATGCGCTTTTTGTCCACTTCGATGCGCTTTTTCTTGAGCGCGTCGGCGATGTCGCCGGCGGTGACGCTGCCGAACAGACGGCCGTCCTTGCCCGCCTTGGCGGTCACTTCCACGCGGACGCCCTCGAGCTTTTTGGCAAGCTCGAGCGCCTCGGCGCGCTCCATATTCTTTCTGTGAACCTGAAGGCTGCGCTGCTGATTGGAGCGGTTGAGGTTCTGCGCCGTGGCTTCCTGCGCGAAGCCCTTGGGGATCAGAAAGTTGCGGGCGAAGCCGTCGTTGACTTCGACCACGTCGTTGGCGCGGCCGGTGCCTTTTACGTCTTTGAGCATAATGACTTTCATGGTAAGTTAGTCCTCCTTATTCGCCGGATCGTCGGCGTTGTCTGACGAATCGCCGCGTGAAGTTTCACGGTCGGATTCGGGGGTCTGTGGTTTGGAGTCGTCCTGCGCCTTTGCATTTTTATCCGAATCATCCGACTCGCTTGCATCGGGCGCGCCGGACTTCGGCCAGGCGTTCGGATCGATCGGCGCTTGGCTGCGCATGTTCTGCTTGAGCGCCGCGCTGAACTCGATAAAGCCGCGAAGGCGAATGACGTAATCGAGCGCGCCGATCATGAAGACGACCGTTGCGCCGACGATGCCTGCCACGATCGTCAGTGCGATCGTGCCGCCGCGGGGCAGCTTCGTGCGCCCGAGAAGAAAGTACACACAGCTTACGCCCTGCACATAGAACACCGCCGTGAACAGCGTGTACAAAAGAAGCATGATGCGATCGGCGGCTTCCCATCCGGCGAAGCTGGCAATCAAAAACAGGATCACCGCGCCGAAGAGTCCCGCGCCGATGTCGCGCGGCAGCTGCCAGCTGGCAAACGGCGGAAGCGGGCGCGCACCGCGCGGATCAAGCGACAGGAACTTGCCGATCCCGCGGTCGGGGCGCGAGAGCCAAAGCGACGGCAGAACGTAGCAGATCAGCGCGCCGACGCTCGACAAAAGCACGCAAACCGTTGGCAGGACGCTGCGCACGAGCGACTCGGCAAAGCCCGCCGTCTGTGCGGCGAGCTCTTCGCGCGAAAGCGCCGCGGCGCTTTCCAATACCTGCATGAGCGCGCCGGCCGTCGGAGAGGTCTCGCCGTTCATCAAATACATCGACTGTTTCAATTCCCACGACAGGCGAAGAAGCTCGGTCGCGCTTTCGCTTTCGTCCTGCATGAGCGCGCTTTCAAACGCGGCGCAGATCGTGTGGATCGGTTCCGCCCCCAGGAGCAGATAAAAAACGCCGTAGACGGCGGCGATCCCGAGCGCGACGCCCGCGCACTGCACGAGAACGCCGTCAAAATGCGCGCGCCCTGCGAGCTTTTTTTGAAGCAGCGCGATCGGCAGCACGGCGAACAGAAGGAACACGAGCGCAAGA
>CAKTSO010000190.1 GCA_934613185.1 uncultured Clostridia bacterium
GCTTCCCGACCGCCAGCGTCGCCACTGCGCCGATCGCCGCCGCGATCAGCATCAACCAGATTCCGTCAATCGACTTTAACCATGCCATTGCTCGTATGTTCTCCTGTCAAAGGTGCAGCTTTTTCGGCTTATTTTTCCTGCGCCATGGCGGCAAGAAGCTCCGCCACGACCTCTTTTTCGTCAAAATGATGTTTGACGCCCATGATATCCTGATAGGTCTCGTGACCCTTGCCCGCCAGAACGACAACGTCGCCGTCGCAAGCAAGATGCAGCGCGCGGTCGATCGCCGCGCGGCGGTTTTCGATCACTTCGTAAGGCGTTCCGACTTTTTCCACGCCGGGTACGATCGCCTCGATGATCTTCATCGGATCTTCCGTGCGGGGATTGTCGCTCGTCACAATGCAGTAATCCGCATTCTCCGCAGCCATCTGCCCCATGATCGGGCGCTTGATCGGGTCGCGGTCGCCGCCGCAGCCGAACACCGCGATCAGGCGATTCTTTGTAAACTGGCGCACCGTCGAAAGAATATTGACGAGCGCGTCGGGCGTATGCGCATAATCGAGAATGACGCCGAAGGGCTGCCCCTGCGTATCCAAACTCTCGCAGCGGCCGTGCACGCCGTGCAGTTTCGACAGCGCCTGTGCCGCCGTTTCCACGGAAATCCCCATCGCCGCACATGCTCCCACGGCGGACAGAGAATTGTAAACCGTAAATGCGCCCGGGATCGCCACATGTACGGGGAACGAAGCGTTTCCTGCCTTTAACACATAAGAAACGCCGTGAACGTCGCTTTCGATCTGCGACGCCGTATAATCCGCCAGCGTCTTTTCAGAGTATGTTTTCACCGGGATCTGCGCCTCTTTCGCAAGACGCGCGCCGTAGGGGTCGTCGATGTTTACAATCGCCTGTTTCGCCATCTGTTCTGTAAACAGGATCAGCTTCGCCTGATAATACCGTTCCATATCGCCGAAGAAATCCAAATGATCCTCCGTCAGGTTGGTAAACACCGCCGCATCGTAAACGATGCCCTGAAGTTTACGAAGATAAAGCGCGTGCGCCGACGCCTCCATCACGACCCAGTCGACATTTTCTTCCGCCATCTGCGCCAAAAGCGCCTGAAGCGCGATCGGATCCGGCGTCGTCAAGTCCGCAGGGATCTGCTTGTCCCCGATGTAATTGGCGATCGTCCCCATCAATCCGACCTTCTTGCCGCACGCCTCGGCAACGGTCTTGATCATATACGTCGTGCTCGTCTTGCCGTTCGTACCGGTGACGGCGATCATCTTCAATTTCTCCGTCGGATGACCGTAGAAATTCGCCGCGATCTGCGACATCGCCGCGCGCACGTCGCCGACCAGCACCTGCGGCAGCGCTACGTCGTCAAGCCAGCGCTGCACAATCAGCGCCGCAGCACCTTTTTTCTCGACGTCTTTAGCAAACGCATGCCCGTCCAGCTTCACGCCGGGAATGCAGAAAAACAGCGCACCCGGCTCAACGCGGCGGGAGTCCATCTCGAGCGACGCGATCTCGACGTCCGCGCCGCGGAACTGATAATCAAGACCCGTAAGAATATCCAGAAGTCTCATTGAACGCATTTCCCCCTTCGATTCCAAGCGACCGCGCGATCCGCAGATCCTGCGATCATTCCATTTCAACCGTAACTTTCGTACCGCGCGCGACCTGGCTTCCCGCAGGTTCGCTCTGATGCGCCGCACGCCCCTCGCCGCTGAATTCAGCGACAAGCCCCTTTTCTTCCAACGCCGAAGCGGCTTGTTCCTGCTTCATACCGGTCACATCCGGCACGCGGACAAAATCCGCCGCACCGTTTTCCTGCACGCTGCCAAACGCCTTCACGCTGCTGCCGTTCGGCACGGACGTGCCGCTCAAGGGTGCCTGTGAACTAATATACTCCATATCGCCGTCCAACTCAAGCAAAAGCCCCATTTCCTCCAGCTTTTCCCGTGCCTGATCCGGCGTCAGCCCCACAATGGAGGGAACTTTCACATACGTTTCGTTTTCCTGCGTGAACGCAACAGAATGAAGATACTGATATGACTGTTCCATAATCGTTTTGGCAATCGGCGCGGCGATCTGCGAACCCGTGTCGGCGGATGTCTTCGCGCCGTCGACAATCACGAGCACGACCAGTTCGGGATCGTCCGCGGGCAGGAACCCCACAAACGACGCGATGTGCGCGTCCGTCATGATATTTCCGTTCGCGTCGTATTTCTGTGCCGTGCCGGTCTTGCCGCCGACCGCGACACCGTCGATGCGCGCGTTGGAGACGCCGTCGTCCACGACGAACTGCAAAAGTTCCCGCATGGTGGCGGAAGTTTCCTCTTTAATGACCTGCCGCACAAACGTCGGTTCAAAACGCGCCACAACGCCGCCTTCCTGATCGACGACACTGCTGACCAGATACGGCTGCATCAGCCGACCGCCGTTGACGACCGCCGAAACGGCGGAGATCATCTGGATCGGCGTCACTGCAATCGACTGCCCGAACCCGATGCGGGCAAGATCCGTACTGCGAACGTATTTTTCATTGGTCACGATTCCGGCCGCCTCGCCGTACAGGTCGATCCCCGTGCGCTGGCCGAAACCGAAATCGCGGATATAATCGTAAAACGCATCCGTTCCCATGCGCAGCGCCAGCGTAACAAACACGGGGTTGCAGGAATTGCGAAGCGCCATTTTCAAATCTTCCGTGCCGTGCGGATTGTAATGCCGCCAGCAGCGGATCGTGTCGCCGTCGATCGTGATCGTGCCCGCGCAGTTGAAAAGCTCGCTCGTGTCGACCAATCCCATATCC
>CAKTSO010000191.1 GCA_934613185.1 uncultured Clostridia bacterium
GCAACGGCCAGATCATCAAGGGCGTTGTCGTGCACGTCAACGAAAACGAAGTCTGCGTCAACATCGGCTACAAGTCCGACGGCTTCGTTTCCCGCAGCGAGTTCTCTGCCGACGGCAGCGTCAATCCCGCCGACGTTCTGAAAGTCGGCGACGAGATCGAAGTCGAAGTCGTTAAAGTCAACGACGGCGAGGGCAATGTCGTTCTTTCCAAGAAGAACGTCGACGCCAAGAAGAACTGGCGCAACATCATCGACGCCTATGAAGAGGGTCGTCTGATCACCGCCACTGTCAAGGAAGTCGTCAAGGGCGGCCTGGTCGCCGACGCCGACGGCATCCGCGCGTTCATCCCCGCTTCTCATCTTGCCATGCGCTATGTTGAGAACATGGAGTCCTATGTCGGTCAGGAACTTGAGCTGAAGATCATCGAGCTTGACCGCGCCAAGCGCCGCGTTGTCGCTTCCCGCAAGGAAGTCCTCAAGGCCGAGGCCGAGGAAGCCAAGAAGCATGTTTGGGAGCAGCTGGAAGTCGGCATGCGCATTAAGGGCACCGTGCAGCGCCTGACCAACTTCGGCGCGTTCGTCGATATCGGCGGCGTTGACGGTCTGATCCACATCAACGATCTGTCCTGGGGCCGCGTGAAGCATCCCTCCGACGTTGTCAAGCCCGGCGACGAAGTCGAAGTCGTCGTTCTGTCTCTTGACCGCGAGAAGGAGCGCATCAGCCTCGGTTACAAGCAGACGCAGGCTCATCCGTGGGAGACGGCGGTCGAGAAGTATCCCGCCGGCGCCGTGGTCGAGGGCCGTGTCGTCCGCATCGTGACGTTCGGCGCGTTCGTCGAACTCGAGCCCGGCCTTGACGGTCTGGTTCACATCTCCAACATCGCCAACCGCCGCCTCGAGAAGGTGGAGGATGCCCTGAAGGTCGGCGACGTTGTCAATGTCAAGGTTCTCGAAGTCAACCCCGAGAACAAGCGCATCAGCCTTTCCATCAAAGCGACCCTTCCGCGCGAAGAGGGCGCCGAGGAGGAAGAGTATCAGCCGCGCCGTGAGCGCCGCGAGCAGCGCGAACCCCGCGAGCGTTTTGACCGCCAGAACCGCGGCGGCGAGCGTCGCGAGCGCCGTGAGCGTCCCGCCCGCAGCAACGAGCCCACCTCTTACTCCGAGGAATCCGGCGTGACCATCGGCGATCTTATGCCCGCCGAGCTGCGCGCCATGTTCCAGGATAAGACGGAAGACTAAGAAAAAATGAACAATTGCTCCGGCATAAGTCGGAGCAATTTTCATGTGCGCCCGAAGCGTAAAGGACGCTTAACGGCGTAAATAAAAAATAAGAGAATTCACACGAAAGGAAGCTGTTTGACGATGAAAGTTCTGGTTACGTCCCGTTCCTTTGGCAACATCTCCCGCGAGCCGATCGATATCCTCGAAAAGGCCGGGATCGAATACACCCTCATGGGTAAGGACTTCGATCAGAAGAAGTTCGAAGAAGCTCTGCCCGATTATGACGCTCTGATTATTGGCGTCAATGCGCTGCCCGAAGAAGTGCTTGAAAAATGCACGCATCTTCAGATCATCTGCAAGCACGGCGCGGGTCTTGACAACATTCCGCTCGACAAATGCCGTGAACTCGGGATCACCGTCACCAACGCGCCCGGCACGAACTCCAATGCGGTCGCGGATCATGCGTTCGCGCTGATGCTCGCAATCTGCCGCGGCGTCGTTGAAGGCGCGGAACGCGTCAAGAACGGTATGTGGAAGCCCGTGACCGGCCGCGACGTGTATAAAAAGACGCTCGGCCTGGTTGGCTTCGGCGCGATTGCGAAAAATGTCGCCCGCCGCGCGAACGGTTTCTCGATGAACGTTCTGGCATATGATCCCTTTGTCAAGGAAGCGCCGGAGGATCTTTCTTTTGTGAAGCTGACGACGCTTGACGAGATCATCGAGAACGCCGACATCATCTCGATCCACGTTCCGCTGACGGACGAGACGCGCGACCTGATCGCGAAAGACGAGCTTGCTCGCATGAAAGAAGGCGCGTACATCGTCAACACCGCCCGCGGCGGCATCGTCAACGAGCAGGATCTTGCCGATGCGGTCAAGAGCGGCCACATCGCCGGTGCGGCTGCCGACGTCGCAACGAGTGAGCCGATCAACGCGGACAACCCGCTGCTCGGCGTTGAGAACATCATCGTTACGCCGCATATGGGCATGTACTCCAAAGAGGCGCTCGGCGCGGTCAGCACGATCTGCGCTTCCAATGCCGCGGCGAAGCTCTGCGGCGGCGAACTGCAGTTTGTCGTGAAGTAAATCATTTAAAACGAAACGATCCCCGTTGTCCACGCGGAAAATGCCGCGAAGGACGGCGGGGATTTTTTTGCGATGGGGGAACGTGCGACTTTTTCAAAAAAACGAGAAATCATGCTTGACAATGCGGGCATTGTCTTGTATATTAAATAAGTCGCGTGTGACGCGTATCTCGGGGTGTGGCGCAGTCCGGTAGCGTACGTGCTTTGGGAGCATGGGGCCGTGGGTTCAAATCCCACCACCCCGATTCAATTTATGGTGGCATGGCCCCATGGTCAAGCGGTCTAAGACACCGCCCTTTCACGGCGGTAACAGGGGTTCGAGTCCCCTTGGGGTCACCATTTTACGGGCCTTTAGCTCAGTTGGTTAGAGCGGTCGGCTCATAACCGATTGGTCCGGGGTTCGAGTCCCTGAAGGCCCATCGGTCTGGCCCGGTAGCTCAGCTGGTTAGAGCGCTAGCCTGTCACGCTAGAGGTCGTGGGTTCGAGCCCCATCCGGGT
>CAKTSO010000192.1 GCA_934613185.1 uncultured Clostridia bacterium
ACGCCGCCCAGGGACTGATCGTAGCGCTTTAAGATCTGCCGCACGCCGTTTAAAACGTCGGTCTGTGCGGGACTGTCAGCCATACGGTTCCCTCCTTCTTTTGATCCTGACAAAATAGTTTTAAATAAAACTGTTCTGTCTAGAACTATTATAAATAGCTGCCGCCGAATGTCAATAGGGGAATCCGAGGAGAATATAAAAAGCGAACGGCAAGCCGTTCGCTTTCAAAAACAGATTTTATTTTTCGCGTTTGAACGCCACGAGACGGGTGATCGCGCGGGCGTTGCGCTCAAGAAGCACGGGCGCGCGCTTGATCGATTCGGCGAGCGTCATCGGGCGCGTCGTGATTGACAGCGCGGCGGTCACGCCGCATTCGTAGATTTCTTCGAAACCGTGGCGAACCGCGCCGGAGAGACATACGACCGGGACGCCGACGCTCTTTGCGACCGTGCCGATGCCGGCGGGAACTTTGCCGTAGATCGTCTGGAAGTCGGTCTGCCCTTCGCCGGTGAAGACGAGGTCGCACTGCGCGATGCGCTCGGCAAGGCGCGCGGCTTCGATGACGATGTCGCAGCCGGGACGAAGTTTTGCGTTGGTGAAGGCCATGAGTCCCGCGCCGAGGCCGCCCGCCGCGCCCGCGCCGGGGATCTGTGCCACGTCGCGCGACAAACAGGCATTGATCACGCGCGCGTAATGCGCAAGATTCGCGTCAAGCTGCGCGATCAATTCGGGCGTCGCGCCCTTCTGCGGGCCGAAGACGGCGGAAGCGCCGGTCGCGCCGCAAAGGGGATTGCTCACGTCGCAGGCCACGTCGATGATGCAGTCCGAAAGTTCGGGCATCATGCCGCTTACATCGATGTCGCATACGAGCCCGGTCGATTCGCCGTCGCCGCGTTCGATAATGGCGCCGCCCTTGTCGCGGAACACCGCGCCGAGCGCCTGCGCCATGCCCATGCCGCCGTCGTTCGTGGCGCTGCCGCCGATGCCGATGATGATATGGCGGCATCCGGCCTCCAGCGCGGCGCGGATGAGCTGGCCCGTGCCGTAGGTGGTGGTATGAAGCGGGTCGCGTTCGTCTTTATCCAGCATCGGAAGGCCGGACGCCGCGGCCATTTCGATCAGCGCCACGCCGTCCGTCGTCACGCCGTAGAAGCTTTCGACTTCGCGGCCGAGCGGATCGAGCACGCGCACGGGGACTTTTTTGCCGCCGATCGCGACCAAAAGCGCGTCGACCGTGCCTTCGCCGCCGTCTGCCATGGGGACTTTATCAACCTGTGCATCGGGGACTGCGGCCAGTACGCCGCGCTCGATGGCCTCGGCGACCTCGATGGCACTCAGGCAGCCCTTGTAAGAATCCGGTGCGATCAGAACTTTCATAAGATGGCGAACCTCCCGATGATAATGACAAAATATTTGCCCGACGCGCCGCTTGGAAGAACAGTGCGTCACGTTAAGCATAGTGTAACCTCGTTTTTTTTGCAAGCTTTTGCGAAAATTTTAACATTTGCAAAACAATGCGCCGCCGGGCGCAATGAGATGGAGAGCGTGAAAAACGCCGCGCTCATTGCTCTTTTTCGGGAATGCTGTTATAATTACCCTGCTGTTTTCAATGCTTCGCATGAGAGACGGCGCATAAGCCGCGGCCACGGCTGTTTTTTTGAAAGCAGCTTTTGATGCCGCACCTTTTCTTACTTTATTATTCTTGACGGGTATCCGCATGCGAACCCGAACAGGAGGAAAATCGAATGAAACAGAAGTTCTCCACCCGTAAGCTCGTCGTGGCGTCCATGCTCTCGGCGGTCTCTATCGTCCTGGGCTTGACGCCGCTTGGGATCATCCCGCTGCCGATCGCCAACTTGACGACGATGCACATCCCCGCGATTTTGGGCGGCATTTTGGAAGGGCCGGTCGTCGGCCTTCTGGTCGGGTTGATCTTCGGTCTGACGAGCCTTTATAAGGCCGTGACCGCGCCCGGCTCGATCCTGTCGCCGTTTTTGATGAATCCGCTGGTGTCGATCGTGCCGCGGATGCTCATCGGCGTGGTCGCCTGGGGCGTGTATACGCTCATTCGCAAACCGTTCTTGAAAAAAGAGCTCTCTGCCCGCGCGCAGGGCGCGGCGACGTCGCTGGCAAGCGGCGCGGCGGCTTTCTTCGGAACGATCATGAACACGGCGGGCGTGATGGGGATGACCTTCCTTCTTTATGCGCCGCAGTACGCGGCGGCAAGCGGCATCGACGTGTCCGCCGTCGGCGCGGCGATCTGGGGCGTGTGCATTTCCAACGGGCTTTTGGAGGCCGCGGGTGCGGTCGTGATCGTCGTGGTACTGGAACGCGTCCTGCGTCCCGTGGTCGCGTCCATGCGCACGCGGGAAGCCAAACGCAAATAATGTGCGCCTTGTGTGCTTTTGGAATAATAAGTAGATCAGCTGGAAAGCGGAGGAACTCAAATGCTTCTTGCCTTTGACGTCGGCAACACAAACATCAAAGCCGGCCTTTTTGAACAAAGCGAATTGAAGGCCAGTTTTCGGCTTGCGACCGATCTTGTCAAAACTTCGGACGAATACGGCGTTCTCGTGCGCGAACTGATTTCGGCGGTGGGGTATCGCTGTCAAAATGTGACGGGCGTGATCATGTCGTCCGTCGTGCCGGGGATCAACTATACGCTCGAGCATATGATTGCCGATTATTTTCATATGACGCCGCATATCGTCGGCCCGGGGATCAAGACGGGGCTGAATATTTTATACGAGACGCCTCGCGAGGTCGGCGCGGACCGCAGCGTCAACGC
>CAKTSO010000193.1 GCA_934613185.1 uncultured Clostridia bacterium
CCCCCGAGGAGCATCGGCACCTCCATCAGCGCGCGGATGGCGGTGACGTTCCCCAAAGAATCGCTCGCGCCGATCTCCGCCAGCTTATACGGCACAAACGTCGCCGAACACATCATCGGCAGACAGATAAAACAGTGGCAGATCAGGAACATGACGAAATAATAGTTCTTCATCGCCGCGCCGACGCCGTAACTTGCGCCCTTTTTCTTTTCCGCGATCTTCGCGACCGCTTCTTTCGGCGCATCGTCCCCGCGCAGCGTCAGCGCCAGCGCGATCAGCGGCAGGCATAACAGCCCGTAGGCCCAGAACGTAAAGCTCTGCGTGCCCGTTCGCTTGACGACCGCGCCGAAGGCAATGCATGCCAGCGCATAGCTGATCGAGCCGAAATAGCGCACCGCGCCGTAGACGAACGTCCTTCGCTTGTCCGCCGCGCTGACGACCCAGCCGTCGCAGAGCCCCTGCATCGGCTTGGAAAACGCCGACCAGAGAAAGATAAAAATCACGCCGAGCGAGACCCCCGCGAACTTCACGCCGAGCAGCATCGGCACGAACGCGTAGAACGCGGCCGAGACGACCGCACAGAAGATCATCATTTTTCGCGGCGAACCGATCTTGTCGGTGATGTTGCCGATGATCGCCGAAGACACGATCCCCATGACGCTGGCAATCGCCATGATGCCGCCGACGGCAGAGCTCGAGAAGCCTTCCTGTGCAAGATGTGCCGAGGTGAACGTCAGCGCGGCGAACGCCGCCCAGAACGCCGCCACCACGCCGCCGTAGATCCAGATGTCGCGGTTGAAATTGTTCTTGAGAAACACGGTGGGATCCAAACGCCGCGCTTTCGGGGGAGTGGGGTTCATACGCGCCTCCTTTTCGTTTCTTTTCATGATAAAAAAGACGTCTTTGTGTCTTGATTCCGCCGTTTCGTTGGATTCAGTGTAACATAAAATCGAAAGTTTGTTAATACACAAAGTTTAAAAATTAAAAAACCGCGCAGACAAACCCGTCTGCGCGGCAAAGATCGATCCTGTTTTGTTTTATCGCGCGGCTTCCTGCACGCCCGGCAGGCCGTGCCCCCTGCGTCTGCCGATCGGCACGGAAATCAGGAACAGCACGATCGCCAGAATTTCCAGGCACAGCGTAAAGCCGTAATAACCGTTGGCGCCGAAGACGTCGACCAGAACGCCGCCGGCGAGGCTGCCCAATATGGTGGCGCCGCTTGCCAGCGCGCACGCAACGGTCTGCGCACTCGCGTTCGCCTCATGCGGCGTGACGATATAGATGTAGCTGATGGCGCAGCTAAGAAACATCCCGTAGGTCGCTCCGTGCAGCAAAAGCGCGATCGTCACCAGGACGAGGGATTCGGCGCAAAGATACAGCGTCTGCTCCAGCGTGAACACGAGCATCGCGATCGTCAGCATGCGCCGCACGCCGAAGCGCTCGATGATCCGCCCGCCAAGCAGCAGCGACGGGATCTCCATAAACGCCTTCAGCGCGATCAGCGTGCCGAACGCCGCGGTCGACCCCGTAACGGCCGTCAGCTTATAAGGAAGGAACGTCGTCAGGCACTGCACCGGCACGCAAACGAGCAGGTAGGTGATGAGGAAAAAGCGGAAATAAAAGCTCGACAGCGCCATTTTGACGCCGCCCGCCTGCTTGACGCGCACGCCGCGCTCCCCTTTTTCGCGCGGCAGATCCTCCCCCCGCGCGGCATGAAGAAACGCAAACGCCACGGCATTCAGCGCACCGTAAAGAAAAAAGACGCAGCGGTTCGAGCCGAAAAATCCGATCAGCTGCCCGAAGATCAGGCTCATGACGCTGAAGCCGAGCGACCCCAGACACCGCACCGAGCCGTAGGTGAACGTGCGGCGGCGATTGACCGTCTGCACCGTGAAGGAGTCAAGAAGACTCGAAAGCGGCGTCTTGAAGACCGACCACAGCGGCAGAAGCACCAAAAACAGCGGCATCCCCGCCACGGCAACCGTGCCGAACAGCCCGACGCAAAGATACACGACGCTTGCCGCGGCAAGGCATGCCATCATCACGCGGCGCGGCGAACGGATCCGGTCGGAAATGCTGCCGCAGACGGGCGCGGACAGGATGCCGAACAGATTGATGACCGCCATCGCCGTGCCGACCTGCGTGCCGGAAAGCCCGCGCTCGGCCAGATACGCCGCGACGAAGCTCGTCGCCGCCGAGCCGAAATAGTAAGTGATCATGATCCACGAAAACAGCCCATGCCCCCTGGGATCGGGATGCATGGCGTTTCTCAAATACACCAGCGGCGCAAACGGCCTGCGATTCTTTTTCAAAGCGATCGTCCTTTCACGCGGAAGTTTCGGTTTATTATAGCATCCGCGCGTGCCGTTCGGCAATCACCGCGTGTCTTAATATGTTTTTAATCTTTGTTGTCAAACTGGGGTTTGACAAGTTCCCCTTTGAGATTTTATAATTGTATACGAAATATTGTTTGAACGGGAACACGATCGATCGGCAGTATGAAAAGCACGCCGCATGGTTTCACGAAAGGAGTCCGCATGGAAGAGGAACATTTTTCCGCAACGCAAATCGCCTATGACGGCATCCGCAGAATGATCTTTGTCACACACGAACTGCGCCCGGGTCAGAAGCTCGTGGAGTCCACCGTCGCGCAGAAGCTCTGCATCAGCCGAACGCCCGTGCGCGAGGCGATCCATCGCCTGCAGCAGGACGGCATTTTGGAACGCATCCCCAACCGCGGCTCGTTCGTGTGCATTCCGAAAAAGCGCGACATCG
>CAKTSO010000194.1 GCA_934613185.1 uncultured Clostridia bacterium
GGGGGAGTTATCATCCATGCCGGAGGAGTTGACACAACGAAAGCGCCGACTTTCGTCCTTTCAAATCATCATTCTTGGTTTTGCCGGAGTCATTTTGCTGGGTGCGCTGCTGCTGATGCTGCCGATCTGCGCGGCGGACGGGAACGTGACTCCGTTCAATGAAACTCTTTTTACCGCAACTTCCGCCGTTTGTGTGACGGGCCTTATCGTGCAGGATACCGGCAGCTATTGGTCGTTCTTTGGGCAAACGGTCATTTTGGCGCTGATCCAAATCGGCGGGCTTGGTGTTGTGACTGTAGCGGCATCGTTTGCGCTGTTGTCCGGGCGAAAAATCTCCCTGATGCAACGCAGCACCATGCAGGATGCGATCTCTGCGCCAAAGGTAGGCGGGATCGTCCGTCTGACACGTTTCATTCTTCGGGGGACATTCCTGATCGAGCTTCTGGGCGCGCTTGTCATGCTTCCGGTGTTCTGCCGCGACTACGGTCTGCACGGCGTTTGGATGGCATTGTTTCACTCTGTGTCAGCCTTTTGCAACGCCGGATTCGACATTCTGGGAACAGTCAAAAATCCATATCCCTCCCTCACCGGCTATACGGGAAATTCGGCAATCAATATCACAATTATGCTATTGATCGTGATCGGCGGCATTGGCTTTTTGACATGGGACGACGTTTGCAAAAATAAGCTGCACTTTCGACGTTACCGAATGCAAAGCAAGGTGATCCTGGTCACGACCGCACTTCTTCTCGTTCTTCCTGCCGCATTCTTCTTTTTTGCGGATTTTTCTTCACTTCCCGTCGGAAACCGTCTGCTCGCTTCCTTTTTTCAGTCCGTCACGCCAAGAACTGCCGGTTTCAACACCGTGAATCTCTCGGATATGACGGGCGCGTCGCAGGCGATTATGATTTTTCTAATGCTGATCGGCGGTTCGCCCGGCTCCACGGCCGGCGGTGTCAAAACAACAACGCTGGCCGTATTGGTCGCAAATGCTGCCGCAACCTTTCGCCGGCAGGAGTACACCCACTTTTTTAAGCGCAGAATTGAGTGTGGCGTGGTCCAGACCGCCGCAACCATCGTAACGATGTATCTCGCACTGTTTTTTTTCGGAGCTGTCTTTATCAGCACTTATGAAAACCTGCCGCTTTCTATGTGTCTGTATGAAACAGCTTCGGCTGTCGGAACGGTCGGACTGACGCTTGGTATCACGCCGCAGCTGCACGTTCCGTCGCAAATGGTACTGATTTTACTCATGTATCTGGGCAGGGTCGGCGGCCTTACGCTCATTTATGCGGCACTGTCCGGCAAAAGGCGCGCGGTTGCAAAGCCGCCGTTGGATCGAATCACAGTTGGATAACCCGGGAGGTTCTTAATGAAAAACATTTTATTGGTTGGCGTCGGTCACTTCGGGCAGCATATTGCCGTGCAGTTGATGCAATTGGGGCATCAGGTTATGGCGGTCGATACGAGCGAGGAACGGATCAATGACATCCTCCCGTTCGTCACCAACGCACAGATCGGCGACAGTACAAACGCAGATTTTCTTTACTCGCTCGGCATCGGAAATTATGACGTCTGTATCGTTACGATCAGCGGTAATTTTCAAAATTCCCTTGAAACGACCTCATTGTTAAAAGAGTTGGGTGCGAAGTGCGTCATATCACGCGCCGAGCGCGATGTTCAGGCCAAATTTCTGCTTCGCAACGGCGCTGACCATGTGGTCTACCCGGAAAAACTCGTGGCAAAGTGGGCTGCAATCCGATACAGCTCCAATCATATCTTCGACTACATAGAAATCGATGATCAGCACGCGATTTTTGAAGCGGAAGTGCCGGAAAGCTGGATCGGGAAAAGCATCGGTGAATTGGACATTCGCAGGAAATTCGGAATCAACATTCTCGGCGTTAAGCGCGGCGGTAAAACGGATGTGTTCGTCACGGCGGAAACTGTTCTGACAAACGATCTGACTATTTTGGCGCTGGGCAAATATAAGCAGCTTCAGAAATGCTTTCGGATTTGAAAAAGGCGGTGAATTTATGTGGAAGAGCTGACTTTGATCATTTTCATGCCGCTGTTTTTTCTGTTCGGCCTGTTTGTTATGAAGCGGCTGGATCGACTGCTCGACGGCAAACAGATGCGATATAACAGCGTACATGAATCACAGTGGACTCCGCATTTTATGGTTCTGCCCGAAAATCTTCCCGCAGAGAAACTTGTCTCGGAACTGCAGCATCGGAAAGATATGTTCCCCGACGCACAAATCCTGTTTCTTGATGCAAACTCCCTTGACGCGATCCTCTGCTTCATGGAGCACAAGCGATAGAATCTTCCGCCGTTGCGTGTTATAATGACGAAAAGGTGGTGAAAGCATGAACGAGCAAACTGCAAACACGATGCAGCAGGAACATATCCTTGTTTGCCTGTCGTCGTCGCCATCGAATGAGCGAATTGTGCGTACTGCCGGGCGGATGGTCAAAGCGTTTGGCTGCAGCTTTACGGCGTTATATGTGCAAACCCCCGATCGTACCGCATTGAACAGGGAGGATCTTGCACGGTTATCCGACAACATCAAGCTCGCAGAACAGTTTGGGGCAAGAATCGTCACAACGCACGGCGAAGATGTGGCGACACAGATTGCAGAGTACGCGCGCCTTTCCCGTGCAACAAAAATCGTAATTGGCCGAAGCGGTATCCAGCGTCGCCATTTTTGGAGCCGCCCGACACTGACCGAGCGCCTGATCGAGCTTGC
>CAKTSO010000195.1 GCA_934613185.1 uncultured Clostridia bacterium
GCCAAATCGTTGTCGATTGTTCCGGGGACGCCGATCGTCGGGACGCCGAGCTTGCTAAGCTCGCGCGCGCCGACAAACGTACCGTCGCCGCCGATGACGATCAGACCTTCGATGCCGTTGGCGCGAAGATTGGTCAGCGCATGCTGACGGCCGACCTCGGTTTTAAACTCCGGGCAGCGGGCCGTATGAAGGATCGTGCCGCCGTGCTGGGAAATGCCGGACACGTCGCGCCGACTCAGCACGCGCATATCCCCCTCGATCAGGCCGTTGTAGCCGCCTTTGACGCCGTAAACCTGAATTCCGTTGGCAAACGCCACGCGAACGACCGCGCGGATCGCCGCATTCATGCCGGGCGCGTCGCCGCCGCTGGTCAAAACACCAATGCGTTTCATCTTCATTCCCCTTTCAATCAAGCGTTTCCCATCAAGCCCGTTCGGGCGCGATGCAAAGAGTATTATAACCGCCCGGCGCACGATTTTCTATTACAATTGTGCAACATTTTCCGCATTTTGTGGGAATCGGCTCAATTCTTGATCCATTTGACCGAATCCTGCGTGAAAATCGTCAGAAGTTCCTGCGAAAGCTCGGGGCAAAAGCGCACGGAAAATTCCTTCGCCATACGGTAGTTTTGCTTTGTCTGTTCAAAATACACGTTGACGGGAATGCCGCCCGCGTATTTCTTCAATACGGCTTTCGCGCGCTCGAGCGCGTCTTCCGGCATTCCCGAACGAATGCAAAGATACAGCTTTTTCGGTTCGTCCGCCTGCGCGCCCGGGAGTGCAAACGAATCGGCGATGATCTTCGCGTCCTCGTCCTCCCGTTTGGTGATGCGCCCGGAAACGCACAGCACGCTGTCCTCGGAAAGCAGCGTGGAAAACTGCTGATAAATCCTCGGGAAGACGATCACTTCGACCGTGCCGGTGTAATCCTCCATCTGAACGAACGCCATCATGGAAGAGGACTTGGTGATCTTCGTCTTGACCTCGGAGACGAGCCCCGCAAAGCGCACCGGCGTTCCGTCGGCGATCGAATCGTTTTGACCGTTTTGTCCGCCTTCCGCCATCTGTTCTTCGTTCTCGACGGCAAGCTCACTTGCACGGACGGTGTTTTCGGCGACCAGATCGGCGTAATCGTCCAGCGGATGGCCGCTGATATACACGCCCGTCATGTCGCGCTCCAGACGAAGCTGTTCGTCGCGCGTGTAATCCGGAACGTTCGGCCACGTCTCCGCCATGGCCTCCCCCGCGAACGTGTCCCCGAGCGCCGCCATATCAAATAAGGAAACCTGACCCGCGATGTTCTTTTTTCGTTCGTTCTGCACGCCGGACAAGATCGACTCATACCCCGCCGCCATGCGCGAACGGGAGACACCGAAGGAATCGAACGCGCCCGAGAGGATCAAAGACTCGCAAAGCGCCTTGTTTAAGCAGTCCTGCGGCACGCGGCGGCAGAAATCAAGAAAGCCCTGATAGGGACCGATTGCGTCGCGCTCTTTGACGATCTGATCGACGACCGCGACGCCGACGCGCTTGACCGCCGCAAGCCCGAAGCGGATGCTCTCGCCGTCGGCCGTAAAGCGCGCGCTGGATTTGTTCACATCGGGCGGCAGCACATCGATGTTCATGCGCCGCGCCGCCTGGACGTAGACGGAGACCTTGTCGCGCGAGGTGACGAAGCTGTTCAAAAGCGCCGTCATGAACGCCACCGGATAGTGCACGCGAAGATACGCCGTCTCATACGCCACGACCGCATAGGCCGCCGCGTGGGATTTGTTGAACGCGTATGCCGCGAAAGACGTCATTTCGTCAAAGACCTGCCCCGCGACGTTCGCGTCGACCCCGAGGCGCACTGCGCCGGGAACTTCAACGTTTCCGTCTTTGTCGACCAAGCCGTTTACAAAGACCTCCCGCTCGTGCATCATCACGTCGGCCTCCTTCTTTGCCATGACGCGACGCACAAGGTCGCTTCGCCCGAGCGAATAGCCCGCCATGTCGCGCACGATCTGCATGACCTGCTCTTGATAGACCATGCAGCCGTAAGTGACGGACAGCGTCTTTTCCAAAATCGGGTGCAGATACGTCACGGTTTCCGGATGGTATTTGCCCGCGACGTAACGCGGGATCGAATCCATCGGGCCGGGACGATAAAGCGACACGCCCGCGATGATGTCTTCGAACGTGCTCGGCTTTAATTCTCGCAGGAACGTGCGCATACCCGGGCTTTCCAGCTGGAACACGCCGTCGGTGTCGCCGCGCGACAAAAGATCGTAAACCGCCGGATCGTCCCGCGGGATCGCATCCATGTCGAGCGTAATCCCCTTTTGTTCCTTCACGATCGCCACCGCATCGCGAATGACGGTCAGCGTGCGCAGGCCTAAAAAGTCCATCTTCAAAAGGCCGAGCTCTTCGATTGTCCCCTTCGGGAACTGCGTCGTCACGACGTTGTCGTTTAATTGCAGCGGCACATAGCGATTGAGCGGATCGCGCGAGATCACGACGCCCGCCGCGTGCGTCGAAGCGTGGCGCGGGAGGCCTTCGAGTTTTTTGGCAATCTCGATCAAATGCGCGACCTGCTCGTCCCCCTCGACCATCGCCGCAAGCTGCGGATTGAGCTTGAGCGCCTTGTCGATCGTCATTTTCAGCTCAAACGGCACGGCTTTGGATATCTTGTCCACCTGCGCATAGGGCATGTTCAACGCGCGCCCCACG
>CAKTSO010000196.1 GCA_934613185.1 uncultured Clostridia bacterium
ATGATCGTCGACGCGGGAGCCGTCGCCGAACCGATCGCCCCCAAAAGCAGCGAAAACGACCAGGAAAGTCCGAACAGATACCGCATGGCAAGCGTCACGAAAACGGCCGCGGTCAGCGCCTCAAACACCGTGATGACCGCCACGCGCGCGCCGTTGTTCTTCCAAACGGAGAGCTTGAAATAGCGTCCGACGCCGAACGCAATGAACGACAGCGCAATATCCGTCACAAATTCCATATTGACGCGCACCGCCTCGGGCACGGCGTTGAGACAATACGGCCCGATCAGCACACCCGCAAGAATATAGCCCGTCACGTCGGGCAGGCGCAGTTTGCGCGTCAGAAAGCTCACGCCGAGCCCCGCAAAGAGCATAACGGCGAGCGACAGAACGATACGGGCGCTTAGCCCGGTCAGATTTTGAATTTGCAGCATGATTGCATCTTCCCCTTTCGCAGAGAATCAAAAGGAAACGCAAAGCGCATCGAACACGCTTTCCGTTTTCCAAACGGCCCTCATAAATAATTTCTATCGTTCCTTGATTATAAGGAGGTTTGATGTTAGAATCAAATCAAGTTTTTCGTTTGTGCCATAAACGAAGTTTATAATATTCCTTTGGGGAGGTTTTATCGGTATGCTCGATCCGAAAGTACACACGTTGTTATCCGTCGCGCAGACCGGCAGTTTCACCGCGGCCGCGCAGGCGTTGAACCTGACACAGCCTGCCGTCAGCCACCACATTCGCCTGTTGGAGAAAGAATACGGCATCACGATCTTCCTTCGAGGCTCCAAATCGATCCGTTTAACGCCCGAAGGCGAGATTTTGCTCAAATACGCACGCCGCCTGGCCGCCATAGACGAGGACGCCCGAAGTGCGATCGCCGCGGGGCAAAACGGCGCCGCGCAGCTTCATGTGGGCCTCACGCAGACCGCGGGCGAGAATCTCATGCCGCGCGTATTCGCGCAATACTGCGAGGAACACCCGCAGACACACATTCATATTCTTACGGATACCATAGCGAATCTTTATCGCAAGCTCGCGCTCTATGAGCTGGATTTTGCCATTGTCGAGGGGATCCTGCCGCACGACAACTTCCCCTCCATCCTGCTGGACACGGATTATCTGTGCCTGATCGTCTCGGTCGACCATCCATTCGCACATCAGCAGAGCGTTCCGTTGGAGGACTTGAAAAAAGAAAAGCTGATCCTTCGTTCCAAGGAGGCGGGCACGCGCATGTTCTTCGAAAATTTCCTCTGGAATCAACGTGAATCGATCCAGAATTTCAACATCATCATGGAGCTTGACAACATCGCCATGACAAAAGAGCTCGTCGCCAACAATCTCGGCGTGTCGATCATCGCCAAATCCGCCTGCCGCGAAGAGATCCGCGCAGGCAAACTCGCAGCCATCCCGATCGAAAACGGCAGCATGGTGCGCGAAATTCACCTCGTCTTCCATCCGGATTTTACGCAGACCAAACTGCTCGGCGATTTCTGTCAGATCTACAACGCGCTTTGCTGAAAAAAAGCGCTCCCGGCGCGGCTTGCGAACCGCATCGAGAGCGCTTTTTATTTTTTCACGCCATATCGCGTTACTTCACATAGAATTCCTGCATCGTGTCAAGACAAATACAGCCCAGCCCTTCGCCGAACACCGCGCCGCAGTCCAGCGCAATGTGACCGTTTTCGCGCCAGATCCTGCCGCGCGACGCCATGTCGATCAGCGCCGTCGGCGTGTGTCCCGTCACGATCGTAACGTCATCGAAATACCGGCTGTCGTAATCGGGTTCGCCGATGACAAAGTCGACCGGTTTGGCGTCGTCGATCTTCTCTTTTTCCGGCACGGTATGCGCAAGCAGATACTGTTTCCCGTTCACTTCGATCTTCTGAAAAAAGGGCAGCGCGCGCAAAAACGCCAAAACGCGGCTTCGTTCGTCGTCGGCAAGGCGCAAAAATTCCGTGGCGGTCGAAACGCCGCCGTCGCAGAACCATGCGGCCAGAATGTCGCACAGCTTCTGCGGAAACCCGCCGTCCTCCGTATCCTCCAGTGCGCTCAGAAGCGTCATCGCCGTGTATTCATGATTGCCGCACAACAGCTGCACATTGTTCCGCGCCGCGAGATCCCGCACGATGCGGATGCCCTCCGGCCCGCGGTCGACGCAGTCGCCGAGGACATACAGCGTGTCGTCGTTTCCGAAACGAATCTTCTCCAGCATCGCACAATAAAGCTCATAACAGCCGTGCAAATCGGACATCGCATAAATCATTGCATTTTCCTCCCCGTTTCGTCAAAAATCGTTGTGTAATGGTCGATCCATCGCGCCGACAATTCGTTCACCGCCCGACCAATCTCGTATTCCGCAGACGACATTGTCAACCGTTTACAAAGCGCCTGCGCCGCTTCGATCAAAAAGACGCTGGACGTGCCGCCGCCCACACGCTGCGCCGCCTGTTCGGTCAGTTCCCGCTCATAAACGCCGCAAAGCCGATTCTCCCATTCGGCGCGGTCGCACGGCCAGACGTCCCGCAAACGCTCGGCGCGATCGATCTCGGCGGCGGAAAACATGCTTTTGTCAAACGGCCGCGCGAACATGCTCCACACAGAAAAATCCGCTTCCGTCAACCGCTGCCGCGCACAGGATTCGTCG
>CAKTSO010000197.1 GCA_934613185.1 uncultured Clostridia bacterium
GATTGAAATGGCAATGCAGGCGGAAAACTGGAACAGATCCGAATTGATCGAATTGTTGACGATGCCTTACGACCGCTTTTGCGCAGAGATCATGCCGCGTGCAAAAGAAGTCTATCGGCAGGCGCGGGGCGACGAGCTGGTTGCATCGGCGATGCTCGGTTACTCCAACGTCTGTAAAAACAACTGTCTTTATTGCGGCATGCGCGCAAAAAGCGACGTCAAGCGCTATCGCATCGGCGCGGACGATGTGATCCAATCGGCGAAAACTGCGAAGGGGATGGGCTTTTCGCGCCTGTTTCTGATCAGCGGCGAAGATTTGGGTTATGGCTACGAAAACCTTTTGCAGATCATCCGAAGCGTGAAGGAACTCGGGCTTACGCTGAGTCTTGCCTGCGGCGAATTTTCGCCCGAACAGTATGCGGAATTTGCCGCGCTCGGCGTGGACGAATACGTTTTGAAATTTGAAATGTCCGATCGGGAAACGTTCAATCGCTTAAATCCGTCGACGGATTTTGACCGTCGTATGAAGAGTATTGAAGCCGTGCAAAATAGCGGTATGCGCCTTGCTTCCGGCAACATCGTGGACTTTCCGGGTCAGACGATCGGACAGCTGGCCGACGACATCTTGCTCATGCGCGAACTTGACATCTGCTGGGCGCCGATCATTCCCTATATGCCCGCAAAAGGCACGCCGCTCGCGGCGGAAGGCGGACGCGGAGATATCACGCTGAATCTGCGCGAAATCTCGATTTTGCGATTGATGATGCCGTCGATCGATATCACGGCGCAGCAGCCCGGCCATGATCCCACGCGCGGACTCGCGGACGACGAAGGCAATCTTCTGGCGCTCGGCGCGGGGGCGAACAAGCTGTTTGCGGATCTTTTGCCCGATGCGCTCGTCAAGAATTTTTCCGTGATCGACAATCGCATCACGCTCGGCCGGGAACACATTCAAAAAATGGCGGACGCGGCGGGCATGAAACTCGTTTGAGGTGAATATGAAAGAGAAAAAGAAAAAAAGCGCTGTGAAAAAAATCTTCTGTACGCTCGGTGCGATCCTTCTGGCGTTGGTATTGGCGTTCGGCGCGTATGCGGCGTATGTTTTCATCGATTATCATCGCATTGATGATAATCAGACGCTGACGGTACGAAGCGGTGCGGACGGTTCGCAAACAATCCGAACGGGGGAGACGTATTCTGCCGTGACGTACAACATCGGGTTTGCCGCTTACACGCCGGATTTCAGCTTCTTCATGGACGGCGGCACGCAAAGCCACGCAAACTCCGAGCAAAGCGTCAACGAGACGATGCGGGGGATCTGCGGCATTTTGAAAGATGAAGACGCGGACTTTTATCTGATTGAAGAGGTGGACGAAGACGCGACGCGCAGTCATCATGTCAACGAACGTGTGATTTTGGAAGACGCACTGACGGATTACGATTCTGTCTATGCGGTCAATTACGACAGCCCCTACTTGTTCTATCCGTTTTTGTCGCCGCACGGCAAGTCTTTGGCGGGAATGCTGACGGCGAGTCGTTTTTCTATGACGGGGAGCGTGCGCAGAAGTCTTCCCGTGGAAGAATCGGTCATGAAGATTGTCGATCTTGACCGTTGCTACAGTGTGACGCGTTTTCCCGTGGAAGGCGGACATGAGTTTGTGCTGTATACGGCGCATTTGTCCGCATACACTTCCGACGGCAGCATCGCCGACGAACAGCTTCGCATGCTGACGCGCGATATGCAGGCGGAATACGAAAAGGGAAATTACGTCGTCTGCGGCGGCGACTTCAACAAAGACCTGCTCGGTGACAGCAGCGCATATTTCGGCGTTTCCGGTGGGGAAAATACCTGGGCGCAGCCGATTGATCCGCGAATTCTGGATGAGGCGGGCATCGAGCTTGCGGCACCGCTTGACGAAGCCGATCCCGTGCCGTCCTGCCGCAATGCCGACGCGCCGTATCACGACGGGCAGTTCGTTTTGGTCGTCGACGGCTTCCTCGTCTCGAAAAACGTGCGCGCGGACGCCTGCCGCGTGGTCGACACGGGTTTTGCCTATTCGGATCACAATCCCGTGCGGCTGGAATTCACGCTTTTGGAAAACGAAGAGATGTGACAAGCAAAAACGCTTGACAGGATCGAAAATATCTGTATAATCAGACTGTAAAGCTTTGCGGCTTTACAGTCTTTCGTGTTGGAGCGATCCCATGAATCAAATCGATCAGCCGTCCGAACTTCTGAAAAAGCAATACGTCCGCGCACAGGAAAGCTTCGAGGCGCTGCCGCCGAAGGTGCGCACGGCGCTTTTGTACAGCGTGTACGGCCCGCTGTTGAACGAGAACCGGCGGCGGGTGATGAGCATGTGGATCGATGAAGATTATTCTCTGGCGGAGATCGCGCAGCAGATCGAGATCTCCCGTCAGGGCGTGTACGACAGCATTCGGCGCAGCGAAGGGATCCTGCACCGAAGCGAAGAAAAGCTCGGCGTCGTTCGGCGCATGCTCGTGCAGCAGATGCTTATGCGCGAGTGCGAAGAGGACTTGTCGGGCGCCTGCTGCGAAAAAGTGCAGCAGACATTCGCCGCCGTTCGGCGGCTATGGGAGGAAAATCCATGGCCTTTGAAGGATTGAACGA
>CAKTSO010000198.1 GCA_934613185.1 uncultured Clostridia bacterium
GCGTACTTCAGGCCAAAGATCGCAATCGGCAGGCCGATTGCAAGCGCAATCGCAGCGCAGATAAGCATCGCGCTCTGCCATCCAAGACCGGCGATCAGTTTGCCGCTGACCGTTCCGAACACGGCGCCGCCGAGGTTGGAACAGGCAAGAACGACGCCGAGAACCGTGCCCGCATTTTTCTTAAACCAGTTGTTGATGAGGATCGGCCCCATAAGATACGTGATGAACGAGAAGCCGAAACCGATCACGACGCCCGAAACGAGCCAGCCGACATAGCTGGTATAAAGCGAGATCGCGGCAAATCCGCCGACCGAAAGCAAAACGGCGCCGCCGATCACGATACGCGTGTCAAGCTTGGCGAAAAGCTTGCGGGCGATCGGCTGGCAAACTGCCATCGTGCCGGTCATGCAGGTAAAGTAGAACGCAAGCTGCGCCATGCTGGCAGTGTCCGCAAATTCCGTGCTGAACTGCGCCATAAACAGGCTGATGGTGTTGGCAACGATGCCCGACACGGCGAACAGAATGGCCGCAACGGCGACGGCGACGCCCCATGCTCTCTTGGAACTTTTCACAAAAACTCCCATCCTCTCAAACAAAGAATTACTTTTTTGCCGAATATGCCGACTCTTTCGTTCCGCGTAAGATCCGTTTCATCAAACGTTTTCGTTTCGGAATGAACCTGCGCATAAACGTACAACGATTTCATTTGCATTCATCCCGATCGACGCATGTTCGATTTCAATCGCATCCGTAAGCGAACGGCTTCAATCAGCATTCAGCAATCGATATAAAAATATCAAATGCACCCTGCAATGTCGATATAAGAAACGCACAGTCGAAAAGCAATCATTGTGCGTTTGCACAAACATATATCATGGTATATAATTGACCCATGTATTTTCTGATATTGCTTTTTAAAAAATCGCGATATTTCAAGAAATTCCGTAATACCACGGCGGAGGTCGGCCAATGAGCGAGTATCTCAAAATAGGCAAAGCGCACAATCTGACGCTTGAGGACGTCTATAAGAAGCTGTATGACGGCATGGTTGCGGGCAATTTGTCGCGGCTGCTGTTTTTGACATACGAGATCTGGGGCTTCCCCTCCGCCGTCATCGACATTTGCTATAACCTGATCGACCTGCAGCCGAAAGTGCCGACGGGCGACCCGACCTGGGACGCGATCATGACGAACGGCCGCATCGACGAGGATACGCAGCGCAGTTTCATCAAAGGCGCCTATATGGTGCCCATTATGGAGCAGCCGAAGGCACAGTATATCGACTGGGGTGTATGCAGGGAAAACCCGCGCGTCAACTGCAAACTGTCCGATCGCGGCGAATTATACGGCGTATTCGCCATGATCACGCTCGGTCACTATCGCTGGACCGACGAAGATAACGCCGTCTATGAGCTGATCGCCAACGCCTGCACGCAGGTTCTGCGGCAATACGGCGACAAAACGACGGCCGCGGCGCGCGTTGCGACAAAAGAGTGGCTCTTCCTGTCGCTTCTTGAAAACGGTTTTCTCGACCGCGGCTCCATCCACATTCTCGAAGAATCTTTGCGGCTGACCGACGAGAACAAGTTCCGCCTCGTAAAGCTCATGTTCGGCGGGCCGACCACGCCGCATCATCTTGAATTCATGGTCAGGAAGCTGCACAGCGCTTTCCCGCAAATGCTGTGCGTGCTTTCCAAAACGGAACAGGAGCGCGCGGGTATCTATATTCTCGTGCGATACACGCGCGACGAAGACGCCGCGCATCAGCTGCTTCAGCTGGAGCGTTTCTATGACGTTTCCGCCCAGTGTCAGCTCAACGTCAGCAAGTCTTTTGCCGATCTTGCCGAGATCCCGTCGGCAAAAATACAGGTCGATTTCTTAAGCGAGTATTTTTCCAAGCCGCATCAAAAAGGGATCCATAAATACGAATATCATGCGCTGGATCATGTTTTTAAGACCGTGACCGACCATATTCCGTCCGACTGCTACACGCCGGAAGCGATACGAAAGCTTGAAGCATACGATCGCAAAAATCACACCGATTATTTAAACACGCTCTACGTCTACCTCCGCAGTTTTTTGAACAGCAAAAAGACCGTCGAATATTTCGGTTTTCATCGAAACACGCTGCTTCATCGTCTCAGTCAGATCCAGGCGATCACCGACATCCATCTTGACGACGAACAGAAACTTTTAAACCTGCTTCTCGCGCTTGAACTGCGCCAATCAAAAGAACGATAACCGATCATAAAACAAAAAAGGCCGCATCTTCGAAGAAATTCTTCACCGATGCGGCCTTGATAATTTAGATAAAACACCTATCAATTACAGCCGAATGTTGAGCCACTGCCCCTTTTTTACACGCGCGATGAGCAGCCGATCGCGAATGACGGCGTCGATCCCGAATGCGATCCACGGCCCCGTCACGGCAAAATGCGCCGCCGGGATCGCCGAATTGAGCGGATAGCAAAGAAGCCACGTCAAGATCGGGCGCAGGATCGTCACGCTCAAAAGCGAGCACAGCGCAACAAAGCGCACGTCGCCCGCGCCGCGCAGGCAGCCGGAA
>CAKTSO010000199.1 GCA_934613185.1 uncultured Clostridia bacterium
ATCGGGGTCTCCTCGGTGAAGAAAAGGTCGGTGCGATCCAACGGCAGGTCGCCGTAGACTTCGTCGGTGGAAACCTGATGATAGCGCTTGACGCCGTATTTGCGGCAGGCGTCAAGGAGCACCTGCGTGCCCATGACGTTCGTCTTCAAAAAGACCTCGGGGTTCTCGATCGAACGGTCGACATGGCTTTCCGCCGCGAAGTTGACGACGATGTCGAACTTTTCCTCTTCAAAGAGCTTGAAGACGCACTCGCGGTCGGCGATGTCGCCCTTGACGAAGCGGAAGTTCGGGTTCTTCATCGCCTCTTCGAGGGTCTGCAGATTGCCCGCGTACGTCAGCTTATCGAGGCAGACGATGCGGTCCTCGGGATGGTTCTTGAGCTGATAATAGATGAAGTTGCTTCCGATGAAACCGGCGCCGCCGGTCACAAGAATGGTCACGGTTTTGTCCTCCATGATGCGCGCATCGGGCAGGGTTTGCACGCAGTTTTTTTCAGTATAGCACAAGCGCATTTTATTTGCAATCTTGCCCCATTCGCCGTTCGGCATGAAAAAAACACCTGTTAAGACGCCTGCCGCGCGGGTTTAACGCCGCTTTTCATCCGTTA
Source organism: uncultured Clostridia bacterium (assembly GCA_934613185.1). Taxonomy (GTDB): domain Bacteria; phylum Bacillota; class Clostridia; order Christensenellales; family Maliibacteriaceae; genus RGIG9107. The sequence continues at coordinate 608 of CAKTSO010000199.1, forward strand.
TTTTCGCCTTTGCCGTTCGCCGCCCCGCGCCGCGTTTTCACTTTTTTCGGCTTTCTCAAACAGCGAAAGATTTCCCGCGATGCGCGCGTCGTTCGGGGAGTATTCGAGCGCCAGTTTCGCCTGCGCCGCGGCTTCTTTTAATCGGCCCGTATGGTAATAGGCGAGGCTCAAAAGGTCATGCGGCAGCGCGCCGTAGCATTCGGCCTGCGTGATATACGTCGCGGGGCGCTCGCGGATCAAAAGCGCGCGATTGCACAGCGCGGCCACGGCGTCCCATTCCCGTTTTCCGTAGGCGGCGCGCGCCGCGTCGAGCCACGGCTCGCGAAGATGCGGTGCTTCGGCGATCGCGCGAAGAAGCCAGATTTCCCGCGCTTTTTCGTCCCCGCGCCGCGCGAAGATCGCGGCAAGATAGCGCATGGAGGCACAGCGTTCGTCGCGCCACGTCGCCGATTTCATCGAAAGATGCCGTTGAAACATGGCGATCGCGCGATCGTCGTCGTTTCTGAAATAATATTCCCGTGCAAGATAATGCACGTTTCGATCGTTTTCGGGATCCTCCCGCACGGCAAGCTCTAGAAGCGGCAGATACTGCGCGCGCGATTTTTTCGGGTCGGCCAGATGGTCAAGCTGCACCCCGTCGGCCGTCCGTATCCGCTCCTCCCCTTCGCATTTCAACACCTCGTGCACGGGATTGACCCAGCAAAACCCATGCCGCCCGTGGATCTTATCGGTAAAAAAGACGACGTCCTCGCCGCCGTCGGCGTTGAAACTCCAGGTATAGCGATAGCGCAGGCGGTTCGCGCCGCGCGCCCACGCCCGCTCGACGGCCTCACGCCAACCCGCGTGCAGCACTTCGTCAAGGTCGGTGCACACGCAGATCTCCGCATCGTCGTCGACCAGCGCAAGGCTTCGGTTCCGCGCCGCGTCAAAGCGCCACGGTTCGATGGTCTCGATTTCGACGCGTGCGCCGCATTCGCGAAGGATCTCGACGCTTTTGTCGGTCGACCCCGTGTCCAGCACGACGACTTCGTCCGCCTCGCGCATGGAATCCATCCACCTTCGGGCGAATGCTTCCTCGTTTTTGCAGATCGCGTACACGACGACGCGGTAATCTCCCTTTTTTCGGCACATTTGCATTCCTCCCGACAAAAACGCGGCCCGAGGAAGCCCCCGAGCCGCAAAAGTTCCGCACTTTCCGTCTTACGGCCTTTACAGCCGCGTGACCGTCAGCGAAGCCGCGTAGGCTTCCCCGTTTCCGTTTGCCGCCGCAAGCGTAACGGGCGCGCCCGAACGATTCCGCAGGATCAGCGTATCGCCCGTTTGCAGCGTCACGACACTCGCCCCCGCAACCGAATGCGCGGCATTCGCGCGCTGTTTGTCGCCCGAGCGGGCATAGACTTCGGCGCTGTCCGCGTTTTCCAGCGTCACGACGACGTCGCCGTCCGCACGCGTCAAATTCAGATTCCATTCGACGTGATACGCGCCGTCCGCCTGCGCGCGGACGCCGTTTTGCGCCGCGTCATAGGACAGATCGCCGCCGATATTCCGCACGAGGTTCAGCGGGATCGTCCCGCCGTCGGCGATCGCATCGGCGGGCGGCGTCGTCTGTTCGGCGACCAGCGCGGACGCTTCCCGCGTCGCCGCCGCAGGGCCTGTCGGCCCCGTGGGTCCTGTGGGCCCTGTCGGGCCGAGCGGGCCGATGGGTCCCGTGGGACCTGTGGGGCCGATTTCACCCGTGGCTCCCGTAGTACCTGTGGGGCCGGTAGGGCCGGTCGCACCCGTAGCTCCTGTGGGGCCTGTGGGGCCGATTTCACCTGTCGCGCCCGTAGCTCCTGTCGGACCTGTGGGGCCTGTCGGGCCTGTGGGGCC
>CAKTSO010000200.1 GCA_934613185.1 uncultured Clostridia bacterium
AAGAACGATGCAAAGGAAGCGGTCAGCATCGGCAACAAGATCATCGCCGACGGCGGTTACATGGCGGTCATCGGGCCGTTCAGCTCCACCTGCGCTCTGGCGATGGCGGAAGTCCTGGACGAGGAGAAGATCATCACCATTTCTCCTTCCTGCTCGCATCCGGATTACGTTACCCTTTACGATTACACCTTCCGTCTTTCGCACGTCAACTCCTACGAGGGCAAGGTTGCCGCGGATTACTGCAAGGATGAGTTCGGCGCCAAGAAGGTTGCCGCGATCTACTCCAACAACGACTGGGGCATCGCCGTTGATGACGCTTTCGTCGAGAATGTCAAAGCCAACGGCATGGAAATGGTTGCCAACGAGTCCTTCATCGTCGGCCAGACCAAAGACTTCTCCGCTTCTTTGACCAAGATCATGCAGTCCGGCGCGGATTCGCTGTATTACATGGGTCAGTACACCGAGTGCGGCCTGCTTCTGAAGCAGATCAAAGACCTCGGCCTTGACATTGACGTCATCGTCACCACCTCTTCTTACAAAGTCGAGACGCTGCAGCTTGCCGGCGACGCGGCCGAGGACGTTGTGTTCATGACCGCGTTCATCAACGACGGCACCAAGCCCGAGCTGAACGACTTTGAAGAAATGGTCCGTGAAAAGTACGACGTCGCGATCGATAACTTCATCATGCGTGCGTACGACGCCGTCCGCTGGCTGATGGATGCGTTCGACCGCTGCGAGTCCACCGATCCCGATACGCTTCGCGAAGCGATCATCGAAGTTGGTAAAGAGGGCATCGACGGCATCAACGGCTACTTCGTCCTGGGCGATGACCGTAACGTCGAACGTGAGTTCTTCTTCACCCGTTGGAACGGCAAGAGCGGCGACGAAGCTGCTTTCGAGAAGATCGACTAAAACTTAACGACAAACCGACGTAAGAATTACCGCGGCAGCGGCGTAATCGTGCACCGCTGCCGTGGTTTTTTTTAGAAAAATGTCGGCTTAATCTACGGAAAGAGGGTGTAGGTGCGTGTTTTTACAGCAGATTGTCAACGGCCTGACCATCGGCAGCTTCTACGCGCTGGTCGCAATCGGTTACTCGATGGTATTCGGCGTGCTTGAACTGACAAACTTTGCGCACAGCGCGGTGTTCATGATGGGCGGCTATGTTGCCTGCGTAGCGCTTCAAGCGGGTGTGAGCTTCCCGGTGGCGTTTCTTTTGGCACTCATTACCTGCGGCGCGATCGGTATTCTGATTGACCGGTCCTGCCTTATGCCGATGCGCAAGCGCGGCGCGAAGCGCATTTCGTACTTGATCTGCACGATCGGTCTTTCGACTTTTTTGCAGAACTTGATCAACCTGGTGTTCGGATCGGAATCCATCCCGTTTAAAGAGGTACTCGCGCGCCGTCAGTACACGATCGGCTCGAACCTCGTGATCAGCAATCTTCAGATTATCATCTGGATTATGAGCATCGTTCTCGTCGCGGTGACGACGTTCCTCGTCAACAAGACGAAACTCGGCGCGTCCATGCGCGCGGTCGCGCAGAATCCCACGGCGGCCAAGCTTATGGGCGTCAATACCGACCGAGTCATTACCTTTACGTTCTTCCTCGGCAGCACGTTGGCGGCGGTCGCCGGCACGATGTTCGCCATGTATTACTACAGCGTTGATCTTCAGATGGGCTTCACCGTTGGTATGAAGACGTTTGCTTCCGCGGTTTTGGGCGGCATCGGTTCGCTTCCCGGCGCGGTCGTCGGCGGCTATCTGATCGGCATCATCGAGGCGCTGTTTGCGGGCTATATCAGCTCCGGCTTTAAGGATGCCATCGGCTTCATCGTTCTGATCATTGTCCTTCTGGTTCGTCCGTCCGGCCTGATGGGCCGCAAGTCGGTCAGCAAGGTGTAAGAAGGGGGCGTGTTTATATTATGAAGAACTTCGTTGGAAAAACGCGTTTCAGCCGCAGCGCCTGGATCCGCATCGCGATTCTTGCGGTGCTGGCGCTCGCATTCCTTCTGCTTCCCGTGTATCTGAAAAACGAATACGTCATGCGTATCGCGACGCTGTGCGTCATGTATTCCGCGCTCGCGTTGACGCTGAACCTGATTACCGGCGTCATGGGCCAGGTCTCTTTGGGCCATGCGGCGTTCATGGGCATCGGCGCCTATACCTCGGCGATTCTGTCCGCCAATTTCGAATGGAACTTCGTGATCACGGCGCTTTGCGCGCTGCTTGTTTCCGCACTGTTCGGCATGCTGCTCGGTATCCCCGCACTGAAACTTTCCGGCAGCTATCTTGCGATCGTCACGCTCGGCTTCTGCGAAGTGGTTCGCCTGGTCGAACTCAACTGGGTTTCGCTCACGCGCGGGCCGATGGGTATGACGGGCATCAAGAAGCCCAACATCTTCGGCCTTCAGATCAGCAGCAGCACGGGGTATTTCTACCTTTGCGTCGTGATGTTTGCTTT
>CAKTSO010000201.1 GCA_934613185.1 uncultured Clostridia bacterium
GCCTTGCCTCGGGTGTGACGACGGTCGTCATGGCGGCGGTCGCGCTGATATTGAATTTTTCGGCGGTTGCGCTTGCAGCGAGCGGCGCGTCGGCGCAGCTTGTGGAAAATACGCGCAATTTGATGGTGTTCTCCTCGGCGGTTGCCGGGGCGTGCATCGGATTCTTACATTATAATAAATACCCCGCGAAGGTGTTCATGGGGGACACAGGGTCGATGGCGCTCGGCGCGGCGTTTGTCGTGGCGACGGTGCTGTCGCGGACGGTGCTGATCATTCCGATTTTGGGTCTGATGTTCATGGTATCCAGCGTTTCGGATATCATTCAGGTGGCGAGCTACAAGCTTCGCAACAAAAAGCGTGTCTTCCTGATGGCGCCGTTGCATCATCATTTTGAAAAGAAAGGGTATTCCGAGGTCAGCATTACGCGCGCGTATGTTTTGATCACGCTTGCGATGGCGGTCGTAACGCTGCTGATCGTCTGAGACGCGTTTCTTAAAAAAAGGAGAACGGCAATGGAATTCAAGGGTTGTGACGTAAAAGGGAAAAAAGCGCTCGTCATCGGCATGGCGCGAAGTGGCGCTGCACTTGCGAAAGTTCTGGTCGAACAGGGCGCGGCCGTGACAGCATACGATGCCAAAAGCGGCGAAAAAATGGAGCCGATCCGCCGGATGCTAGGCGACACGGTGACGTGGGCGCTGGGCGGCGATGCGATGGCGCTAGTGGAGGAGGCGGATCTTGTGTTCGTCAGCCCGGGCGTGCCGATCGGGATCGCGCCGTTGGAACGCGCGCGGGAACTCGGCATTCCCGTCATCGGCGAAGTCGAATATGCCTCCCGCGTCAGCCGCGCGCCGCTTGCCGCGATCACCGGTACGAACGGGAAGACGACGACCACGGCGCTTCTGGGACATATTATGGAATTGACGAAAAAGAAGACGTTTGTCGTCGGAAACATCGGCATTCCGTTTATCAGCATCGCGCGGGAGACGACGCCGGACGACGTCGTTGTGGCCGAAATCTCCAGTTTTCAGATGGAGACGGCGGACGAGTTCCATCCACGCGCGGCGGCAGTATTGAATATCAGCGAGGATCATCTGAATCGCCACGGGACGATGCAGGTCTATATCGACTGCAAAGCGCGTATATTTGAGCGGATGCGCGGGGACGACTGCGTCGTTTTAAACGCGGACGAACCGATGACGCGCGCGCTGGCCGAGCGTGTCAAATGCCGCCTTGCGTTTTTCAGCCGAAAAGAACGCGTGGAAAACGGCGCGTGCGTGGTCGACGGAAAGATCGCGCTGATGCATGGCGGCGTTCCCTGCGAGCTGATCGAGGCAAAAGAGCTTCGGATCCCCGGCGGACACAATCTTGAAAATGCGCTTGCGGCGGCGGTGCTTGCCGACGCGATGGGGGCACAGAAAGAGGCGATCTGCGAGGGACTTCGCACGTTTCCCGGTGTAGAACATCGCATCGAGCCTGCGGGACAGGCGCGCGGCGTGACGTTTATCAACGATTCCAAGGGGACGAACTGCGACGCGACGCTTCGCGCGACGCATGCGATGGATCGCCCGACGATCCTGCTTCTGGGCGGTTATGACAAGGGATCGGATTATAAGCCCGTGTTTGAAGACATGCCCGAGACGATCCGTGCGCTCGTGGCGCTCGGCGCGACGAAACAGCGCGTGGTTGACAATGCAAAAGAGTGCGGTTATGCGCCCGTCGTGACGGCGGACAGCTTTGAGGAGGCTGTGCGCACGGCATTCGAAATGGCGAAGCCGGGCGAAAACGTGCTGTTGTCTCCGGCGTCCGCGAGTTTCGATATGTTCGACGATTACGAACAGCGCGGCCGCGTTTTCAAAGCGCTTGCCAAACAGATCGCGGAGGAAACCAAGTAAAAGTTTACAATAAAATCGCCGGAAAAACAGCGAAAGGGTGACAGCGGTGCAGACGACGAGTGTGCGCAGCCAAAAGCGCGGCGGGGAAGCCCCTGCGCCGAAAGAGAAAAAACAGGGGAAGAAGCTGAAAAATGCTTCGGATTTCCTGATCGTGTTCCTGACGCTCGTGCTTGTCGTGATCGGACTGGTCATGGTTTACGATTCCAGCTACTACGTCGCGCAGCAGTCGTCGGAGTTCAACAACGACGCTGCATACTTTTTGAAAAAACAGCTCTACGGTGCCGTAGCCGGTGCGACTTTAATGATCATTTTTACAATCATGGATTATCGCATTTGGCGAAAATTTGTTTTGCCGTTGCTGATTGCCGCGTTGGTTTTAATGGTTCTGGTCTGGGTGCCGGGGATCGGCATTAATATCAACGGTTCCAACCGCTGGATCAAGATCGGCCCGCTGCCGAGCATTCAGTCGTCCGAACCGGCGAAGTTCGCTTTGATTGTTTATCTGGCGCATCTTTTCACGCTTCGGCGCAAGGAAATGGGCAGCTTCATGCGGACGATCCTTCCCGCGCTC
>CAKTSO010000202.1 GCA_934613185.1 uncultured Clostridia bacterium
ACGCCGCGCACACCGCGAATTTCCCCGTCGAGCGACAATTCGCCCAAGATAAGCATTCCGTCAAGCGGCTCGCTTTGCAGCTGATCGGAAGCGGCGAGGATCCCCAGCGCGATCGGAAGATCGTAGGCCGAGCCTTCTTTTCTTGCGTCCGCGGGCGCAAGATTGACCGTGATATGCGCAAGCGGGAAGGAAAAACCGCTGTTTTTGAGCGCCGCGCGCACGCGTTCGCGCGATTCCTTCACCGCCGCGTCCGGCAAACCGACCGTGTCGTAGGCGGGAAGAACGCCGCGGGCGATATCCACCTCCACGTCGATCTTGAAGCCGTCAAGTCCGTTTAGAGCATAGCTGAAAAGTCGTGAGATCATGATGTTACGCGCTCCGTTTTATGGTCACAGCCAATAACCGTACAGCACCCAGCCGGGCAGCCAGCGGGAAAGCTCCGCGTGCAGCTTTGTCGTCGGCACGCCCGTCAAAAGCGGATAGAACCAGACGAACAGCGCAATGCACAGTGCGACGTATCCGACCGCCCACGCCCAGGCGCTGCGTTTGGGTTTTTGATATTCATACACATCTCGGAAAAACGCCGTGATCGCCATCATCATAAACGGCGTCGTGGCAAAGTAGTGGTAGATATACGTCGAGCGCGGCACGAGCACCCATGGCAGGAACTGCGCGAGCAGCCCCGCGAGGATGAACCAGCGCGTGTAGTCGCCGCGCGGAACGCCATAGGCAAGCATCGTATCGTCCTGCTTTCGGAAAAGGCAGGCGATCAGCCAGCCGATCGCAAAGATGCCGAACCACCAGATCGCGGGATTGCCGAAGGACGAAATGCCCGCGACGAGTCCGTCGGGCAGATATTCGCCCATATAATAGAAGATCGGCCGCCCGATGAAGGGCCAGGTATACCACGCCGATTGATACGGATGCGGCGAATCCTGCATCTGAAGGACGTATTCGCTGTGATAGCGGAACATATACTCCTGATTTTGCAGCACGATGTTCAAAAGTCCGTCCGGCTGCCCCTCCACGCCGACGTACGGCAAATACGACAGGCAGTAGATCACGCACGGGATTAGCACAAAAAACACGCAGCACCAAAGAATCGTCCGCGCAAGATTGAGCCGGAAGCGATCCGCCATTTGGCGATTCCGTTCAAGTGCGGCCGACTCCGTCGGCGTTTCGTCCGCGCTTTGCGCCGCCTCTGCGATCCTTTTCGCTTTTTTCCAGCGCAGGAAGCGAATGAAGACCGACCAGAAGAAGATCACGGCAAGCCCCGCGCCCGCATAGATGCAGATCCACTTCGTCGCCGCGCCGATGCCGAAGAAAATGCCCGACAGCGCAAGATAGACAAACGCGCGCCGCTGTTTTTCCGCAAAGAAGTCCTCCTGCAAATACAGGAACATGAACAGATACATCAGCAAAATAAACAGCACGGAAAACGAGTCGATCGTCGCGATGCGCGTCTGCGCGTAGTGCATGAAGTCAAGCGACAAAAGCGCCGCGAGCATCGCCGCCCATTTCGTCTTTTGGAACAGCGCCTTGCCGAAAATGTAGATCACCGGCACCATCAGCACGCCCGCGAGCGTCCCCATAAAACGCCAGCCGAACGGGTTCATGCCGAACATATGAATGCCGAGCATCATGATGTCCTTGCCAAGCGGCGGGTGCGTCTGCTCGTAGATCGGCCAACCCTTGATTTGCTCGTAGGCCGTGCGCGCGTGATAGACTTCGTCGAAATAGGAGCTGTTTTTATAATCGGGACGCGCGGGAACAAAGCTCTGCTCGTCGACCGTATTCTCAAACGGGTTTTCGTCGTCGTGCCCGATATAACCCGTCGAAACGGGAAGCAGCTCCCCGTCCGGCGTGAAAAAGCCGATCTCGTAGATTCGGCAGCCGAGGTTCATCACGCTCAATCGCACATAGCGCGCGGTGAACGCATTGTCCACGCGCTTCCACGAGAAAAAGTCCGCGTACGACGTCTCCCATTTTTCGCCGAGCGCCGTCCAATGTTCGCCGTCGATGCTGTATTCAAACTGGAGCGCGCCGTCGCCGATGCCCTCGCAGATGTTATACCAGCCGACCTCCTGCGCCGAACCGAAGTCGTAGACGTAATTTTCGCCCCAGCTTTGCGGCTCCCACCACGTCTCGGGCCAATAGCGGTCGCCCAGATTGGCGAAGCCGACGAGCGCGTACGCCGCCGTGATCACGCACACAAGCAATGTGTCGATTCGCGTCCACAACAGCCTTTTGGGCTTCGTCGGATGATCCGCAAAATTCATCACATACGCCCTGATCTTCCCCACCGCGGCGCGGACGCCGTCCTTCGCCTTTGGAAGCGGCGGCAGGTTTTCCGTCCGTTCCGCGTTCCGTGCGGCCGGCGCGCGCAGCACGCAGAACGTGAATGC
>CAKTSO010000203.1 GCA_934613185.1 uncultured Clostridia bacterium
TCCTCCGGCTACCGCATCGGGCCGTTCGAGATCGAGAACGTCATCATGGAGCTGCCCTATGTTCTGGAGTGCGGCGTCTCCGCCGCGCCCGACGAGGTGCGCGGTCAGGTCGTCAAAGCGAGCATCGTCCTGACGCAAGGCACGAAGCCGACCGAGGCGCTCAAAAAAGAGATCCAGGACTATGTCAAGAAGCACACCGCGCCGTATAAATACCCGCGCATCATCGTCTTCCGCGACGAGCTGCCCAAGACGATCAGCGGCAAGATCATGCGCAATCAGCTTTGATCCCGCGCCGGCCATCCGGCAAAGTGTGAACGTTTTGAGACGAATCAAACTTCCCGCTTGACACATTCGAACGAGTGTGCTAAATTAAGTCCACAACTGAATGAAAAGCGATGATGGAGAGGTCGTCGGAACAAGGCTTTTTGCAGAGAATCGGCGGGTGGTGCGAGCCGACCAAAGCGGATAACCGAACGAATGTAGCTCCGAAGCTGGAAGGAAGAAAGCGCGGATCGGGAACGGTCTTCGCAAGTAGAACCTTCTCGTGATTGCTGCGTCAAGGCATAGCGTTTGTTGGAACGTGAAGAGTGGTACGAATCGTGAGGTTCGTGCAATTTGAGTGGTACCGCGGGTGGAAACTCCAAGCGGCCGTCGTCGAAGGATAGCGATATCTTTCGATCCCTAACGGTAATTTGGAAGGCTCGTCTCAAAGGTGAGAGTAACTATCTTTGAGAGGAACCTTCCTTTTTTGATGCGCGGGCTCAAAGCCCGTCCGTCTGCGACATTCGACAGCCCTTTTGCCCCCTGCCTTCGTTGAAGTCTCTTGCCATAGCGCCGCTATGGCTGCGAGCCTTCGCCTCGGCAGGGAACAAAATTGCCGCCGCCTGTTCTTGACGGACGAACTTGGAACCCGCGCGGGTGGGAGCGACGCTTTCGCCGTTGACGGGAAAAGGGAGACACACACGCACACGCGGGAGGAAAAGAAGTCGAATGGAACAGATGACGGGACTGAACATCAAGCTCATCGAGATGGCCAAGCGCATTCGCGAGCTGCGCCAGATCGCGGGCTACACGACGGAACAGATGGCGTCGCTGACCGACGTCGCGCGGGAAGAATACGAGGCGTGCGAGAACGGGCAGCACGACATGAGCTTTGCGTTCCTGTATCGCTGCGCGCTGGCGCTCGGCGTCGACGTGACGGACCTGATCCAGGGATCCAGCCCGACCCTTCGCTCCTACACGATCACGCGCGCGGGCGACGGGCAGCAGATCGAACAGGCGCACGGCATGATCTACTACAACATGGCCGCGCCGTTCCAAAAGCGCATTGCCGACCCGCTGTACGTCGACATTCTTTATAATGAAGAGGCCGAACATCGCGACATCGAGCTGACGACGCACGAAGGGCAGGAATGCGACCTCGTCATCAGCGGCACGATGCGCATCCAGATCGGCGAGCACACCGAGACGCTGTATCCCGGCGACTGCGCCTATTACGACTCTTCCACGCCGCACGGCATGATCGCCGTCGGCGGCGAGAACTGCCGCTTCTACGCGATCGTGCTGCACCCCGAGGTGCAGACGGCCGAGGCGCAGAAGCCGCAGGAAAACCGCATCGGCAAGGAGCCGAAGGAACCTGCCGCGAAGTACCGCCGCATTTATCACAACTTTATCCATCCCAAAGAAGACGAGCGCGGCGCGCTGCTGTCGCTCAGATTCGAAAACGAGGACAAGTTCAATTTCGCCTACGACGTCGTCGACGCCCTTGCCGCGCGCAGCCCGCAGAAGCTTGCGATGCTGCACATCTCGCGTGACAAGGTCGAGAGAAGATTCACCTTCTCGGACATGGCGCGCGAATCGGCGCGCTGCGCGAACTACTTCACGGCGCTGGGAATCAGGCGCGGCGACCGCGTGATGCTCGTTTTGAAGCGGCATTATCAATTCTGGTTCGCCATTTTGGCGCTGCATAAGATCGGCGCGGTGGCGATCCCCGCGACGAACCTTTTGCAGGAGCACGACTACACCTATCGCTTCCGGGCGGCGGGCGTCAAGGCGATCATCGCCTGCGCGGACGAGGATATCCCCGCACGCATCGAGGCCGCGAAAAAGGATTCGCCCTCGCTCGAGACGCTGCTGCTCGTCGGCGGCGCGCGCGAAGGCTGGCACGATTTCGACGCGGAATTCCCCGCCTGTTCCGATCGGTTCGAACGCGCGGCGGACGCGCCCTGCGGCGACGACCGCATGCTCATGTTCTTCACTTCCGGAACCACGGGGTACCCAAAGATCGCGTCGCACAACTACAAATACCCGCTCGGGCATTTCATCACGGCAAATTACTGGCACTGCGTCGACCCGGACGGCCTGCATCTGACGATCTCGGACACCGGCTGGGCCAAGGC
>CAKTSO010000204.1 GCA_934613185.1 uncultured Clostridia bacterium
TCCCCACCGACATCGGCGGGATGCGCGTGTTGACGCTGCGCGACTACGACCGCCGCACCGCGTTCGACCTTGCGACGCTCCAGACCACGACGCTGCCGACCGACAGTGCGCAGATCGTCGCGCTCGATCTGGAGGCCGGGACGATCGTCCTGCGCCCCGCGTCCAACAAGCCGCTTCTGCGCGTCTATTTCGCCGCGCACGACGAGCGCCCCGAGGCCGCCGAGGAAAAAATGGCCGCCATGCGCCGCGCCATGCGCACCTGGATCGTGCAGAGGACGTGATTTTTCGAGTCAAAGCGAAAGGGCAGACGGCAGGCCGTCCGCCCTTTTTTTGTTCGGACACCGAAAGCTCCCGTTTCGCCCGCGAAAAAACGCGGTTTCCGCCGCCGAACGTTTGCAATTTTCAAAAGAGTGTGCTATATTAGATAAGCGTGCCTATGTCAGCGACCGGCGCGCGACCATCCTTGCTCTTTGCGAGATATCAAAGGGCGAAAATCCATGAGGAGGTGAAACAGACATGAACCATTACGAAGTACTCTACATCATCAATGACACCATCGACGAGGCCGCCAAGAAGGCCCTCATCGATCGTTTCAGCGCCATGGTGACGGAGAACGGCGGTACGGTCGTCAAGGTCGAGCCCTGGGGCCGCAAGCGTCTTGCCTATCCCATCCGTTTCATGAACGAGGGTTACTATGTGCAGATGACGTTTGACGCCGAAAGCGACGTTCCCGCCGAGCTGGAGCGCAACCTGCGCATTTCTTCCGAGAACGTGCTTCGCTTCATGGTGACGCGCATTCCCGAGGCCGACGAAGTCGAAGCCGCGGAAGACGCTCCCGAAGCCGAAGAAACCGTCGAAGCCGCCGAATAAGGAGGGCGTTGTATGAACCGGGCATTTCTGGTCGGAAACCTGACTCGGGACCCCGAGCTGCGCAAAACGCAGAACGACGTTTCCGTCTGCACTTTTACCATCGCCTGCAATCGCCGCTTTACCAATGCGAGCGGCCAGCGCGAAGCGGATTTCATTCCGATCGTCGTGTGGCGCGCTCAGGCGGACAATTGCTATCGGTTTTTGAAAAAGGGGCGCCGTGTCGGCGTCGTCGGGACCATTCAGACGCGTACTTATGACGCGCAGGACGGCTCGAAGCGTTATGTGACCGAGGTCGTGGCCGACGAGGTCGAGTTCCTCAGTCCCAGAGATTCCGGCGAATTCGACTCCTTTGCCCCGCCCCAGAGCGGCAACCGCCCCTCCGGGGACATGCAGAGCGTCCAGGACGACGATCTGCCGTTTTAATCGAAGATTTTTAAGGAGGCATTCTCATGGCCGAAAATCAGGCTCCCGAGGTCCGCACCGAGGCCGCCGAGGCTGCACGCCCCGAGCGCCGCGAGCGCCGTCCTTCGGGTGGGCGCGGTATGCGCCGCCCCCGCAGAAAGGTCTGCGCCTTCTGCGTGGATAAAATGGATTACATCGACTACAAAGACGTGAACCGTCTTCGCCGTTACATGACCGAGCGCGGCAAGATCATGCCCCGCCGCATGTCCGGCACCTGCGCCAAGCATCAGCGCCATCTTGCCATGGCGATCAAGCGCGCGCGTGTGATGGCTCTGCTGCCCTACGTTTCCGACTGATCAAAATCCGTCGAAACAAAAGGCGCAAAGCCGCATCAAAAAAACGGAAGTCGTTTTCAAAAACGGCTTCCGTTTTTTTAGTCGTTTTAATTCCCGTAATCTCCGAAATCGTGCGCAGATCACTCCGCGTCGCGGATGAGGCAGGCGCACAGGCAGTTGTCCACGCGGAAGAAGCTTGCGTGTACCTTCCCCGCCTGGATCGTCGAAACGCCGCCCAGAGAGATCGCCTCGTGCATCGTCGCAAGCGCGCGGGGCGCGTCCTCGCCGAACGCCGCGGCGAACACGTCTTGAATGCCGAAGCGGATCTGCCAGGTTTCGTTGGAAAAAACCACGCGGACGCCGCCCGTCACGGGCGCAAGCAGTGCGAACGCCTGCACGCTGCCGCACTCGGCGTAGAGCGCCGTCGCGGGGCGCGATTTGTTCTCCGTCGTCTGCACGCGCATGTTCCACTGCCGCCGGTTCGACGTCTTGACGCGCGCGCGAAGCACGCGCCCGTCGTCCATGCGGTAGTCCAACCCATCGACCGACGACAAATGCGCAAGAGAGATCAACACCCCTTTATTGATCGTCTCGAACACGGCGGGGTCGAGCTGCTGCGCGATCTGGCGGATCGACGCGTTTGTCGAGCAGATCTTCCCGTCCGCAAGATAAATATGGCTTTTGCGGTCGCGGGAGATCATGTACAGAATGTCGTCCGGATCGAGCTGGCGGCGGTGATGCTGCGACGTCACTTCGACCATTTTCTTT
>CAKTSO010000205.1 GCA_934613185.1 uncultured Clostridia bacterium
ATAATACACGGGGCCGCCGCGGACGTAGCCGTCCGGTTCGACGACACGCGTCTCCTGTGCCAGAACCGCCTCGGCATAAATGGTCGCCATGCCGAAGAACGCAATGATCCACATCCAGAAGATCGCACCGGGGCCGCCGATCAAAATCGCGCCGGACGCGCCGATGATATTGCCCGTGCCGACCTGCGCGGCGACCGCGGTGGCCAGCGCCTGGAACGAACTCAAGCCGCTTTCCTGCCGCCCGCCGTTGAGCGAGATCTTGCCGAAGACGCGGCGCATCCCCTCGCCGAAGCAGCGCACCTGCACAAAGCGCGTCTTGATCGAGAAGAACAGACCCGTTCCGATCAAAAGGACAATCAGAACGTAGTCCGACAGGGTGAGGTTGATCTTCTGAACGATGTTCAGAACCGTCTGCATTTTCATTTCCTCCTCATGCAACGATGATAAAATGATATCCGCCGCTTCGTTTGGAGAAAGGAACAAAGAAAAAGCCGGCCACACTCTCGGGCCGGCTTGCAGCATCGCAGGACAAACGCATAAAAAGCGAAATGCTCTGCTCTGTCCTTTTGCCTGAGAGATTCGGTCTTTTCGACCTTGCACCTTCGGCACCCGAGCGATTGGCCCGGGATTCTCCAGAGTTTCCTCCGCCTCCAGTTTCGTGCGCGATCCTGAAGGTTTCATCGGAAAATATGAACTTAACGACTTCTTTACTATACTACAGCGTTCGGTGGGATGCAAGCGTTTTCGATATTTTTTCATCAAACCCGCCGCCGCAGCCGAACGCTTTATTCGTCTTTTAACGCCTCTTCGAGCGTCCGCCACGAGAGCATGGCGCATTTGACGCGCGCGGGCATATGCGCGATGTCGCGAAGCGCGCCCGCCTCTTCGAGCGAGTCGATCTCCTCGTCCGTCGTCTCGCCGCGGATCATTCGCATGAAAAGGTCGCCCAATCGCCGTGCCTCGTCCGTCTTTTTGCCGATGATCATGCCGAGCATGATATCCGTCGAGGCCTGCGAGATCGCACAGCCGTCGCCGACGAACGCGCCGTCTTCGATGACGCCGTCCTTCACCTTGAGCTTTAATTGGATTTCGTCGCCGCAGCTCGGGTTGACGCCCTCGAGCACGATGTCCGCATCCGGCAGGTCGTGCTTAAAGTCCGGGTGCATGTTGTGTTCCGTCAAAATCTCGTTGTAAAAGCTCTTATTGTCCATATCCCATGCGCTCCCTTACCGTCGAAAGGCTTTCGACAAAGCGATCGATGTCCTGCGTCGTGTTGTAAAATGCAAGACTCGCGCGCACCGTGGCGCGAAGCCCCAGATGCGTCAAAAGCGGCTGCGCGCAGTGATGCCCCGCGCGCACGGCGACGCCGTCGCCCGCCAGGATCTCGCTGATATCGTGCGGATGCACGCCCTCGAGCGTAAACGTCAAAATGCCGTTGTGTTCGGCCGCCGTCTCGCCGCCGACGATCGAAACGCCTCGGATTTCGCGCAGCTTTGCAAGCGCGTCGCCGCACAGCGCAAGCTCGCGCGATTCGATCTCGTCGAAGCCGATCGATTCGACGTAATCGATCGCCGCGCGCAGCCCCGCCGCGCCCGCGGCGTTGACCGTACCGGCCTCGAATTTATGCGGAACCTCGGCATAGACCGCGCCCTCGCGCGTGACGGACTCGATCATCTCGCCGCCGAGCAAAAACGGCGGCATTTCTTCCAAAAGCGCAAGTTTTCCGTAAAGCACGCCGATGCCCATCGGCCCGTAGAGCTTATGACCCGAAAACGCGAAGAAATCCGCGTCAATATCCTGCACGTTCACCTTCCTGTGCGGCGTGCTCTGCGCGCCGTCCACGACGACGACCGCGCCTTTTTTATGCGCCATGGCGGCGATGGTTTTGACGGGATACGCACGCCCCAAAACGTTCGAGACCTGCGTGATCGCCACGATGCGCGTTTTGTCGGTGATCTGCGATTCAACTTTGTTCAAATCAAGGCTGCCGTCCTTTTCGCACTCCATAAACCGCAGCGTCGCGCCCGTCGCGCGGCAGACCATCTGCCAGGGCAGAAGGTCGCTGTGATGTTCCATGACGGACACGAGAATTTCGTCGCCCGCCCTGACGTGCGAAAGCCCGTAGCTGTAGGCGACAAGATTCAGGCTCTCGGTCGTGTTGCGCGTGAAGACGACCTCCTCGGCATGCGCCGCGCCGATGAACCGCGCCGCCGCGGCGCGCCCGTCCTCCAGCGCCTGCGTCGCCTCGACGCTCAAAGGATAAATGCCGCGCAGAGGGTTTGCGTTGTGCTCGCAGTAGAAT
>CAKTSO010000206.1 GCA_934613185.1 uncultured Clostridia bacterium
GTGCTGACCGTGGCGCTGAGCATGCTCGTGCGCTCCCCGACGGGGTCGTCCACCCGTTCCTGAGAATCGAGCAGATAGTAAACCGGGCAGCGGTGAAGCAGCGCGTAGCGGCTGTTTTTCTCCGGCGCAGGCGCTTTTTCCAAAAGCCGCCGGATGTCTTCCTGCGTCACGCGGCGATCCGCCGCCGTCACATCAAGACCGACGCGGTAATTGGCGACCATCGTGTAGTCGCCCGGCACCGCGATATGGATCTTTCGGATCTTCTTTCCGGCCACGATGCCCGCTTCGTGCAGCACGGACTTCGTCACATCCGCCAGTTTGTCCGCCTCGTTCCATTTGCCGTCGGCGTAGCCTGCATAGGGCACGTTGCCGAATCCAAGCACATCGTATGCGCCCGATCTTTGCACACGAGCGATCACGCAGGCAATTTTCGATGTTCCGTAGTCAATCGCCGCAATCGTCCTGCTCATGTCATGCCCCTTTCTTACCTTGTTTATTCCGCCCGTTCGGACGCGATCGGGATCGGCGCGTTCGGCAAACAAACGATCCAACCGATCCACTGCTATCATATCAAAGAATCGCGCTATTGTAAAACACTAATTTGCCCGGAAGCGCAAAAAACAGGGGTAAATTTGCGTATTTTTCAAAAGAAATGGTTTACAATCATTTTTCATAATTGTAAACCATTTGGCGCGAATTCCATCTTTAAATTGTAAACCAAAAGGCGTTATTCCGTCTCGTCCGGCAGATAACTGGCCGACTTTCCGCTCGTCAGATCCAGCGTTCCGCCGCTGTATCCCTCGTCTTTCAATTCATCCAGCATTTTGGAAAGCCAGGTGATCTTCATCGTCATCTCCGTCGTATCGCCAAGCTTCACAAGCATGCCGTCGCGCATTGTCAAAGCGATCCCCAGCGGGTTTTCCACGTCGATCTGTCGAACGCTGCCAAGAAGATCAAACCGCTCCAGTTCCCGCGCCGTCGCTGCGTAAGCGGCAAGCTGCATCGACTGTTCCACCTCGATCGTCTCCCCCGCGCGGGAAGATAAGACATTCCAGCCTTCGACGGCACACATTTCGTTTTGCAGGATCGACGCGTCGACGCTCAAAACAACACCCTCGCTGTCAAGCAAAAGCACGTTTCCAAGTTGCTGCGTCAGCGCGCAGCCGCTTCGTTCGCGCACCGTGATGCGCACCGTGCTCGGAAATTGCAGCTCGATCTGCTCCACGGCGAGATACGGATTCTTCTGCAAGTTCTCCGTTACCGCCTGTCTGTCGATCAGGAGCATGCTTTCTTCATAGACGAGCCCCGTCATCTGCGTCAATTCGTCTGCGGCGAAGCGCTCGTTTCCGACAAATTCAATATGCCGGATCAAAAATACATAAAAGAAACACAGCGCCGCTATCGTTACCGCAAGCAGCAGGAGGAACAGTCCCCACAGCATACGGTTCGCCCTCTGCGCGCGCACCGTGTCCACCGTTGAACGATACAAGCGATCTTCCCTCCTGTCTTTTTTTTCGTTTCACCGCGCGTCAGGCACGCTTATGCGTCCCCGAACTTCGGGAGATATTGAGCATGATTCCGATTTCCGCCAGAAATATGGTCAGCGAACTGCCGCCGGAACTGATAAACGGAAGCGGCAACCCCGTCGGCGGCATGCTACCCGTCACGACCAGAACGTTGATAATGACCTGAACGGCGAGCATCGCCGTAATGCCGCCCGCAAGCAGCCGTCCGAAGCGTTCCGGGCAACGGATCGTCACCAGCACACATCGCCAAATCAAAAGCCAATACAGCAAAAGCAAACCGATGCAGCCGAAAAATCCGAATTCCTCCGCAAAGATCGAGAAGATAAAGTCCGTCTCCCGATACGGCAGATACAGAAATTTCTGGCGGCTGTTGCCGAAGCCGACGCCCGCCCATCCGCCGTCCGCAATTGCATAAAGCGACTGCAGAATCTGATAACCCGTGTCAAGCGGATCCGCCTCCGGGTTTAAAAAGCCTGTCAAGCGATCTCGAACATGCGGCAAAAACAGCCAGCCAATCGCTACTGCGCCCACGCCGATGCCGACCATCAGCAACAGATGCTGCCACTTGGCGCCCGCCTGCCACATCATGATGCCCATCACAGCGATATATGTAATAAGCATGCTAAGGTTCGGCTGCTTATACAGCAGCGCCGCAAAGACACCCGTCACGCCGAGCGCCATCGACCCTGTGTCCCCCATGAACACCTTCGCGGGGTATTTATTATAA
>CAKTSO010000207.1 GCA_934613185.1 uncultured Clostridia bacterium
CTGCCTGTTCACCGCGACGTCCGCAACCTGCGTGACGGGGCTGATCGTCGTGGACACGGCGACGCACTGGTCCTTGGCGGGCAAGATCGTAATCCTGCTGCTGATTCAAACGGGCGGCATGGGTTTCATGGCGATTGTCGCCATGTTCGCCATCGCCTTCGGGCGGCGGATGGGGCTTGTGCAGCGGCGGCTTCTGTCGCAGAGCGTCGGCGGCGAGGACGCAAGCGCGGCGGTGCTTGCCAAAAACCTCATCGGCTGCACGTTCGCCTGCGAAGGCGCGGGCGCGCTGTTGCTGTGCTTCCGCTTCATCCCCCGCTACGGGTTTGGGCGCGGACTGTTTTTCAGCGTCTTCCACGCCGTCTCCGCGTTCTGCAACGCCGGTTTCGACATTCTGCCGCAGAATGCGCCGTTCGCATCGATTGTCATGTACGAATCCGATCCGCTCGTCAACGTCACGCTGATGGCGCTCATCATCCTGGGCGGTCTCGGCTTTTTTGCCATCGGGGACATCGTCAAAAACCGCTTTCACTGGAAGAGATTTTCCCTTCACACGAAGCTCGTGCTGACCGTCTCCGCCGCACTGACGATCATGGGCGCGGCGTTTTTGTGGTTGTTTGAACGGGACTTCGCCTTCGCCGGTTTTTCGTTCGGCCAGCGCTTCTGGGCAGGACTGTTCCAATCCGTCACGGCGCGCACGGCGGGCTTTGCGAGCGTCGATCTTTCGCGCCTGTCCGACCCCGGTTCTCTGGTCATGGACGTGCTGATGCTTGTCGGCGGCAGCCCCGCCTCCACCGCGGGCGGCTTCAAGACGACAACATTTGCGATCCTTCTTCTCGGAATCGCCGCGCAGGCGCACAGAAGAAACGACGTAACGGTCTTTCACCGCCGTCTGGATTCCGAAAGCGTCACGCGCGCATGGACGATCAGCGCAATTTACTTTTTCGCCGTCATCATCGGCACGGTCGCCGTCAGCGCGGCGGAACCCTTCGGGCTGAAAGAAGCGCTGTTTGAAGTCTGCTCCGCCATCGGCACGGTCGGCCTGACGATGGGCGTGACGCCAACGCTCGGACTTTTCTCACGCGTTCTTCTGATCGTCTTCATGTTCGCCGGAAAGCTCGGCGCGATGACGCTGGCGCTTGCGCTTGCGGAAACCGCATCCGGCGACGACGTGCAGCGGCCGCTCGGGAACGTATTGATCGGGTAAATACGCGCACCGCAATATTTAAGGGAGGAAACGACACTATGAAATACGAATCGGTTTTGATCATCGGCCTCGGCCAGTACGGCCGCCACCTTGCGCTCGATTTTGCAAAGCGCGGGCTTTCCGTCATGGTCTTATCCAGCGGCGAGGAGGCCGTCAATCAGATCGCGCCCTATGTGACCGACGCGCAGATCGGCGACGGCACGAACCCCGCAGTATTAAAAGGCCTCGGCGTGAGCGATTTCGACGTGTGCTTCGTCACCGTCGGCGAAGATTTTCAATCGTCGCTCATCACGACGTCGCTTTTGAAGGAACTCGGCGCAAAATACGTCGTCTCCAAGGCGACGGACGAGATTCAGGAAAAATTCCTGCTCCGAAACGGCGCGGACGAAGTCGTCTACCCGGAGCGGGACATCGCCGAGAAGACCGCCGTGCGTTTTTCGTCGAACAACATTCTCGACTTCATCCAGATCGGCAACGAATACTCGATCTTCCAGATCCCCGTCCCCGTGCCCTGGATCGGCGCGACGCTCCAGGCGCTCAACATCCGCAAGAAATTCGCCGTCAACGTCCTCGCCGTCGAAGCGGCGGACGGGCATATCGACGCGATGCCCGGCGCGGATTATCAGTTCCATAACGGCGACAAGCTTCTGATCCTCGGCAAGTCGGACGACGTTGCGCGTCTGACGCGCCGGCTGTAACGATTTATTTTGCGGCAGAAACCCTCGTTTTTGCCGCATTTTCTTTGTTTTTTCTTATCTTTTCCAAATTTTGCATCGCATCTTAAAAAATCGTGCTATGATGAACGAGAAGGATTCATTCATCCATTCTTCAGTTTATCTTTGAAAGGAAGCAGTACGATGAAACGCAAAAACATCTCTTCTCTGGTCTTCGGACTGGCGCTGCTCGCGCTGGCCATTCTGTTTTTGGGGCGCGCCGCCGGATGGTGGGATCTTTCCGTCTCGTTCCCCGGCTGGTGGACGCTGTTTTTGATCGTCCCCGGCGTCGTCTCCGTTATCAACGACGGATTTAACGCAGGC
>CAKTSO010000208.1 GCA_934613185.1 uncultured Clostridia bacterium
GATTTCATGCTGCTCGTGCTGGCCGCGGTCGCGCCGCTTCGCTCCGTTAACACGATCAACATCGTTGGCGTTCTGCGCGGCGGCGGGGACGTAAAGACGGCGATGCTGTTCGACGTGCTTCCGATGTTTCTGCTGGCGCTTCCCGCGTCGGCGGCGTCGGCGCTTTTGTTCGGCGGATCGATCGTGCCGATGTATCTTCTGAAAAACTGCGACGAGATCCCGAAATTCTTCCTCGCCGTGCGGCGTATCGCCTCCGGAAAATGGATCCGTGACGTCACAAAGGGCGCATAAACGGGGGAAAAACGATGTTTAACTTGGGCATCATGGTCAACAATCGCTGCAACGCGCGCTGCGCGCACTGCCTTTACGCCTCGTCGCCCGACTGGCCCGACGATTATATGAGCGATGAGACGTGCCAAAGCGTCGCCGAAACGCTGGACGATTTTTCGATTCCGTCCGTGCACATCGGCGGCGGGGAGCCGTTTTTGCATTTCGACGGGTTGTGTACGGTGTTAAAGACGCTGGCGGATGCGGATATCGACATCGATTATATCGAGACCAACGCACTCTGGTGCGGCGATGAAAAGACGGCGCGCGAGAAGATTCTTCGCGTCAAGGCGCTCGGCGGCAATACGCTCATGGCGTCGTGCGATCCGTTTCATGCGTCATATATTCCTTTGGAACGCGTAATCACATTCGTGCGTCTTTGCCGTGAATGCGCAATGGATTATTTCGTCTGGCATGAAGCGTATCTTGCACGCTTTTTGCAGATGGGGATCCCGCGCGAACGCCCGCTTTCGGTGCAGGAGCTGTCGGAGCTTCTCGGGGAAGACTATCGGGAGCGCACGGCGGCGGAATACGGGCTTGCGTTTAACGGACGCGCGCTCGGACTTTTGAAGACCATGACGCGGAAAATGCCGGCGGACGAGGCGGCGGAGCAGTGCCGCGGCACGCAGCTTGCAAAAATGGACACCGGCCATGTCGACTATGCGGGACGCTTTTTGCCGGGACATTGCTTGGGGTTCGGCGTCGATCTTGTCTGGGCGCTCGAGGGCGCGAAACCCGGGCGCTATCCGATCGTCGATCTGGTGCGGGAAAAAGGGCTGCGCGGTCTGCTTGCGTTGTGCCGCGAAATGGGCTTTTGCGAAGATGCGCGAGGCTACGTCTCCTGCTGCGCGCTTTGCATGGAACTGAAGCGCTTTTTGTGCGGTAAGGGCTATGACGAGATCTATCCCGCGCCGTTTTTTGAAAATGTCGGAAGCGGTTTTTGATGGAAATGCGCGCGCAAATATAGTATGATAGAAAAGAAGATGCCGCGTCCTGCGGCGAAAGAGTTTTTGGAGGATGAAAAATGAAAACGATTCGGTTTGGTATCCTGGCAACCGGCGACATCGCCGCGCGTCTTGCGGACACGATCGCGACGGTCGATCATGCAGAAGTTCTCGCCGTCGGCTCGCGCAATCTTGAAAAGGCACAGGCGTTTGCCAAGGCGCACAACATCCCGCGCGCGTATGCCAGCTATGAAGAGCTTTGCAGCGACCCCGACGTGGACATCATTTACGTCGCCACGCCGCATTCTCATCATTATGAGAACATGCTCATGTGCATCGAGCACGGCAAGCACATTCTCTGCGAAAAATCCTTCACCGTCAACGCCGAACAGGCAAAGGACATCGCTCGTCGCGCCAAGGAGAAGAATCTGTTCGTCATGGAGGCGCTGTGGGTCCGCTTTCACAAGCCGACCGTCGACGCCATTGCCGAGGCAAAGAGCGGCCGTCTGGGCGACATCCGCATGGTGACGGTGACCTTCGGCCGCGTTTCGCCCGACGTCAAGGGCGATCTGGACCGCTACAACCGTCCGAAGCTTGCCGGCGGCGCGATCCTCGACCTCGGTTGCTACACGACGCACGCGGTCGAAATGCTCTTTAACGAGGAGAAGCCCACGAAGATCCTCACCAGCGGCACGATCGAAAACGGCATCGATACGCAAAGCTCGATCATTTTGGAGTATCCGAACCACCGCACCGTGACGATGATGCTCGCCTTCCGTTCCTATATGACGCGCCACTTCACCGTCAACGGCACGGTAGGCCGCATGGAGGCTATTTTCCCGACCTGCGCGGGTGCGAAGATCAACATGCTTTCCGGCGAAAGCTACGATATTTCCGAAGAGCAGCCCGCCAACAACCATAAGGCGCAGATCGAGCACGTCGTCGACTGC
>CAKTSO010000209.1 GCA_934613185.1 uncultured Clostridia bacterium
GCAGGTCACCCAAACCGAGCATATTGGTTGCGGAGATGGGGAAGGGATCGCCCAGGCCGAGCGCATAGAAATCATACATCGAATCCTGCTGCGCGATGTCATCGATCTTGTTGACGACGACGATGACCGGCTTTTTGGCGCGGCGAAGCATGTCGGCGACGTCTTCGTCCGCGGGCGTCAGCCCCTGCTTGCCGTCGACAAAAAACAGGATCACCTGCGACGTCTCGATCGCAAGTTCCGCTTGGCGGCGCATCTGCTGCCAAAGCTCGTCGTCGCTTTTGGGTTCGATGCCGCCGGTGTCGATCAGCGTAAACGCGCGGTCGAGCCACTGAAAATCCGCATAAATGCGGTCGCGCGTCACGCCCGGCGTGTCCTCGACGATCGAAATTTTCTGGCGCAGGATATGATTAAAAAACGTAGACTTGCCCACGTTCGGCCGCCCGACAATGGCGACCATCGGTTTGGAATTCATTCGTCCGTCTCCTCTTGTTCGATATCGTAGATCTTTCGATAAAGCGCTGCGCCGTCGACCGGCACGACGCTCGTTTTTATATGCAGTTCTTCTTCCACACGCGCAAACGGCACGTCATCCAGGAAAAGATCCTGCTCGTTTCGCAGCATACAGGCGGGAAGCAGAAGCTCATCGCCCAAGTCGCGCGTTTTTAATTGCGAAATAAGGTCGCCGCCGGTGACGAGCCCCGCGACGGTGATGGTCTCGCCGAAGAAAAAGTTGCGAATCGGCACGATATCGAGCATCTCGTCCTCGCCGATCAGCTTTCGAAGAAACGGCGCGATGGATTTTCCCGTCGCTATCGTCTTTTTCTTTTTCATCGCGCGTTTACCGTAGCGTTCTCGCGCCGCCTCATATTCATCCACAAGCTGAATGCAAAGCCCGACGCCGTTGTCGATCTGCGGGAAATCCTCGTAATATTCATACGGCGGCAGCGGGCGGTTCGCAATCATGTACATTTCATCGGACGCAAAGACGAAATGTGTTCCCGTCTCTTCGAACGCTTTTTTGCCGAAGGCTTCCGTCATGTCGATGATCTCGTTCGCCTTTTCGGGCGTGACGGGATCGATGTGCGTCAAGTGCTCCCGGTATTTCGTCATGCCGACCGGCACGACCGCCGCGGAAACGGCGTAGGGCGAAAGCGAGTAAAGATCCTCGAGCGTCTTTTGCAGCACCTCTCCGTCGTTGAAACCCGGGCAAAGCACGATCTGGCAGTTAAACTGAATGTGATTTTCCGCCAGCGTCCGCAGCCGCTGCATGATATCGCCCGCATTTTTGTTGTTCATCATGCGGCAACGAACGTCGCCGTCCGTCGCGTGGACGGAGATGTAAAGCGGCGAGACGTGACGGTCGATGATCCTCTGAAATTCACGCGGGCCGACATTCGTCAGCGTGATGTAATTGCCCATCATCAGCGACATGCGCCAATCGTCGTCTTTGACGTAAAGCGTCTTTCGCATGTTGGGCGGCATCTGCGCAATAAAGCAGAAGATACAGTTGTTGGCACAGCTTCGAATGGAGTCCATCAGGGCGTCCTCGAAAATCAGGCCGAGGTTTTCCCATTCCGGCTTTCGGATCTTATAATGGTGAACCTCGCCGTTTTCGTCGCGCGTATCGATGGCAAGGCGCGTCATCGCAGAAAAAAACTGATAGTCGATCACGTCGACGACGCGCTGCCCGTTCACGGACACGAGTTCTTCCCCGCGTTTGATCCCCGCACGCGCAGCCGGGCTGTCCTTCGTGATGTCTACGATGATGTTCGCCACGGAACGCTCCTTTATCACATAAGAATAACCTTCACCCGCAATCAAAAGATGCAGGCAAAGGTTATTATCGGGCAAAACATGGGTAAAGTCAAGGTTTGACCCGCATCGCGCCGGTTCTGTTCCCCGCCGCCGCAAGCGCCGTGAATATCCCTCCCACGCCGATCAACGCATCGATCATCAAAATCGCGTCGACGCAGCACACGGGCGTCGATTCATAGGAAACGTGATGCGCAAAGGAAACGGCGGTCGGGATCGCCCACGCGCACGCGATCGCGCAGGCGGCCGCGCCGCATTCGCTTCGGCAGCATAAAAATCCGAGCGCCGCCGAAACGGCTGCCGCCCAAAAGACGGCTTCATCCAAAAGGGCGTCCGCCTCCTCCGGGA
>CAKTSO010000210.1 GCA_934613185.1 uncultured Clostridia bacterium
GATCGCGTGACGCCGCGCGACGAGCGGGCGGCGGAGGGGATCGGCGCGTGGCAAAGGATGACGCCGCCGCAGCCGGGGTTTGTCGAACAGTGCTATTTCCATCATTTTGACCAAAAGGGGTCTGCGGCGATCTACAGCCCGCTGCTCGACGCGAGTCTGTGCATCCGCTTTGATCCAAAGCAGCTTCCCTTCTTCACGCAGTGGAAGATGATGGGCGTGCGCGACTACGTCCTCGGTCTCGAACCCGGCAACTGCCACCCCGACGGCCGCGCGAAAATGCGCGCCGACGGCCTTCTTGATTTTTTGCAGCCGGGCGAAAGCCGGGAGTTTTCCGTGACGATTCGATTGGAAGGGGGACGCGCGGCACTCGAAGAAAAGTGACGAAACAACATGAAAAACGAGCCTTCTTTTGCGGAAAAAGAAGGCTCGTTTTTTGCGAAACCGTTATCGATTCAAATTGTTTTTAATGTACTTCATATAAAGGTTCCAATCACGGCGGGAGAGGAAGTGTTTGCCGATCCTTTGATGATACGTCACGTCGCCGTAATAGAATTCGTCGCCCGGCTCGGGGAAGCGGTCGGGGCCGGCGAAGCCGCGGCCGTAGAGGCGGAAAATCTCGCCCGCCGCGTACGCGCCGAGGTACTCGGAATTCGGGTCGGCCCACGCGTCGCCGCTGGCGCTTGCGACCATGAGTTTGCGCGGCGCGATGAGCGACAAAAGCCAGTTCTGATCGTAGGGAAGTTCATCTTCCTTGCCGACGTATTTTTTATAATTCGGGCAGAACCAGAACGGGAAGCGGCGCAAAATGGCCTCGATGCGTTCGCCGCCCTTGCCGCGGCTGATCGCCGCGCCGCCGCAGCCGGAGTCGTTGGAGATCGTGAACGCGAAGCGCTCGTCGAACGCGCCGGTGACAAGTGCGGTCTTCCCGAGGCGGGAGTGGCCGATGACGGCGATGTTTTTATGATCGATGAAGTCGAGCGTCAGAAGATAGTCCAGCACGAGACTCGCCGCCCACGACCAGATGACGATCTTCCCCGGATCCTCCGCCGCGCGTTCGCGCCCGCCGAAGACGACGTAGGCAAGATTGTCGTCAAAGTCGTCGTTGTCGCGCGTGACGTCGTTGTAGCAGAAGCTGGCCACGGCGAAGCCGTTGTCGAGAATCTCCTCCGTGGGCATGTATTTATAGGGCGTGCCCGGCTCGAAGTTGATCGCCACGAAGCAGGGGCAGGGGCGGCCCGCCTGCGGCACGGCGAGGTTGAACGGGAATTTCCCCGTCCGCCCGTCGATCGTGACTTCGACTTCGATTTGGAACTTGTCGTTGAGCCCGCCCATGAACACTTCCTCTTCGCCCCATGTCGTGACGTCGCGATACGTCACGCGGTCGGCCTTGGGGAAGCGGCCGAATTCCTCCCGAAGGAGCATTTCGCGCACGTCGGGGCGCATGGCCTCCCATTCTTCTTTGGTCTTGACCTGCGGCATGGGGACGCCGCGGCGTGCGAGTTCTTCTTTTAACGTCATGATAGTAAAACCGATCCTTTCCGCGCACAAAACGCGTTTTTATCCGAAATTCATTATTCGTATTGTAGCGCACAAATCCAAACGCTGTCAATCGTTTGCCGGGCGTCAAAAAAACGCCCATGAAAACTCATGAGCGTTTCGGCTTGCCGACGGTTTGTTATTCGCCGAGGATCTGCATGAACTCTGCGCCGGTGATCGTTTCTTTTTCGAGAAGATACGCGGCGAGGCGATGGAGCGCGTCCATGTTGTCCTTCAAAATTCCAACAGCCTTTTCATGCTGACGGCGCACGAGGGCGATGACCTGCGCGTCGATTTTCGAGGCCGTCTCGTTGGAGCAGGCGAGCGACGCGTCGCCGCCGAGATACGCGTTTTCGACCGTTTCGAGCGCGACCATGTCGAAGTTCGGGTCCATGCCGTAGCGCGTGATCATCGCGCGGGCGAGCTTCGTGGCCTGTTCGATGTCGTTGGAAGCGCCGGTCGTGATGCTGCCGAAGATCAGTTCCTCCGCGGCGCGGCCGCCGGTGAACGTGGCGATCTTGTTTTCAAGCTCCGTCTTGGACATCAGATAATGCT
>CAKTSO010000211.1 GCA_934613185.1 uncultured Clostridia bacterium
ACGATGATCTGCTTATTGTACTTGACACGGGCGTCAACTGTTCCCTCTTTTACGGAACAATTGGCGCTTTTTTTGTTTGTGTCTCATCCAGATTATCCCACGATAGGGATAGTCTGCGAAAAAGTACGATAGGAGGTTGCACTACCATGCATGACGAAAAACAGCACCTAGAACAATCCGAAGCGCCGCAGAAGTCCGTGGAAGAACGACGCGCGGCCGCCCGCCGGCAGCTGATCCTACGCCGCGTGGAACGTATCATTGCGCATCGGAACACACAATTTATCCTCGATCACCAGAACGACACCCTCGAAGAGCTGTCAAAGTATCTGCAAGCGTGTGCAGAAGACATCGGGCATCCACCCGCACGGGTGGAAGTAGTCGGGGGCGATTATATCGAGTACCGGTTTGGCTCGTGGCAAAAAGCGCTGCGCAGCTTTTATGCCGGGAAGACCACCAACATCAAAAATCCCCCGGTGTTCGTAAGCCGAAAGATCGTGCGCGATCTCTACGAATCAGAGGACGCGCGGATGCGGGAACTGGAAAAGGCTTGCGCCGTGGAGGTGCGGGCATGAAAGACAAGCCGTTCATCTATCGGGATAACAATGCGATACACGATAAGATCATGCGCGAGCGTGTGCGCTTGATCATTACGCAAAGAGACATTGAATTTACCCTCACGCACCAGCACGACACACTGGAAGAACTGTCGCAGTATCTGCGGCAATGCAAAAAAGAGCTGAAACACATCCCTGCGCGAACGGAAGTGGTTGGCGGCGAGTTTGTGGAGCTTCGATTCGGCTCGTGGGCAAACGCCCTGAAACAGAGCGGATTTAAGGACTATACCGGTGCGGCTGTCCATACACCCGCGTTAGAAAATACAGCTCTGTACCGTGCAGAGTATGACCGGCAGCAGGCGCTTCATAAGCAGGCAAAAGAGGAGCGCAAAAAGCAGGCAAAGATCGATCGTCGGGAACAAAAATCCGCCAAAAAGCGCGAGAAAAAAGCGGCAGCCGCGGGAGGCTCCAAATGAGCGGCGGCGCACGGAACAACTTTAACGGTCAGCAATGGCGGGAAAAGGTGATCCGCACGCGCGTCAATGCAGCGCTTGCCGATTTGCCGCCGTTGGAGCGTCGCCTTCGTTATGACGAAGAATACAAGCGCCAGACCGCCATTTACGAACAGGAGCGCGACGAAAAGAAACGCGCCAGACAAGTGCGCAACGCGCAGCGAAAACAGCGTCAAGCTGAAGCAAGAGCTAAAAATGCTGCCAAGGCGCCGATAAAAAATGAATCCGAAACTCTCCTTTCAGAATCTGAACGAAGGGAGGAGTGACGGATGTCAAAAGGTAAAGGCAAAAAGCAGTTTCAGGGCGCAGGCCGCCGCTTTCGTGCCGATATTTGGATGGACGAAAAGGTAAGCGCCAGAACCATGTACGCGCTGAAAGAGCGCGGCGTCAAATTCCCACCGGGTACAAATGTTCGTGGCACACGGGAATTTAAGGACGAGTTTAAGCGCCAGTTGAACAAATTCAGGCAAGAACACGCGGCAAAAATCACCGCCAAGAAAGAAGCCGCAAAGGCGGCGCAGGCAGCAGCCCAGCAGCCCGCAGCTGAAGAAACTGCTCCGTTATAAATGGGTATACGATCTGCTTGGGAACAGATTTGTATAAATAAGGCCCTGGCTCCATCCCCCTGTGAGCCAACTGCCAGCGCGTCAATCCCCTGGCGCGCATGAAAGACTCCGAACGCTGTCCTGGGAACGCGGCGTTCGGGGGAAGAATATACCGACGCGAAGCGATTTCGCGCGTGAATAGGAATTGGTGATATGAAAAAGAAAAAGGTACTGCTTGCGCTGATCGTAATCGCAATCGTTGCATCCATTGGCGCTCTCGGCTATCTGGCTTTGAGCTATTTTGGATCAAATGCGAGAAGCTCCAACGCGGGCGGCGAGCTGTCCATCGACTATCTCGTCTCCGAGAAGGACGTCGTGGAGGAAGATACGCAGTCAGACAGCAGCAAAAACATTTTCCAGTGGTTAAAAGAACGTCTCGCCGCGGAC
>CAKTSO010000212.1 GCA_934613185.1 uncultured Clostridia bacterium
TGGGTCTGCAAGTTGACCGCGCCCACAATGTCGCCGGAAACGCACGAAAACCTCATCAGGCGATGTATTGTGTCAGAGAAAACAGAAAAATGCGGAAAAACAAATAATATATGAATAATGATTATTGATTTTTCAGCTCGCGGTGGTAAAATGGGAACATATGGATTCTGTCGGGCGCGCATCCCGATTTGACTGAAATAAAGAAAAAACGCTTGGGCGCGCGGGCGGAAAAAGGGCACTCACACGGCGCAGAAACACAGCTTGTGCCGTGGGCATTGATGATGGAGGGAAAACACACATGCAGAGGAAGATGCTGAAAATCCTGATGGCGCTTTGTCTGGTGCTTTGTTTAGCACCGGCGGCGCTGGCCGAACCGACAACCGTCGTCAAAATTGACGTCGGGGGGAAAAATGACGACAACGCTGATTATGCAATAGAAGACAACAGAATTATTCTGCGTAAGCGGGATACGGTTTTCTATGAATTGACGGGAACCACGGATAAGAAAATCAGCATTTGGGGCAGTAATAAGCCTGCGGACGTCGATCAGGCGTTTTACATCCGGGCGAAAAACGTCACGCTAAACGGCGGAATTCAGGTTGAAAACAGCCCGGTGAAAATGGTGCTGGAAGTGCCGGAAGGAACGACAAACACCATCAAAAAGATAACGGCCAACGATTTGACCGTCAAAGGCTCGGGTACGCTCAACGCCCAGACAATGAGCGTTACCCAGAGAACGTCTTATATGCCCAGCGCTTTGCACATTCAAGATACCACCATCACCGTTAGAAACCCGGCTAAGACTTCCGGCGAATGGAATGGGCCGTGCGTCCTTTCCGGCACGGCAAATGTTACTTACATCGGTGGCGGAACATATGCGCCTTTGCAGGTCGGCGTGAAAAACAACGACACAACGCATTCGCTGACGCTCAAGGATTCTGCGAGACTGTATTGCCTTCAGGATTCCGATTCGCCTGCTTCCTCCAGTGTGAGCGGTTTGGAACTCTTTAACAACGCTCCGCTTGTGCTTCAGAATAACAGCTATCTGGAAGCAAAGGGAAAGCCCTCGTCGGGTAAGTATGCAGGCTACGGAATCGTTACGGACAGCAGTATTCGGGTGACGGATAATGCGGAAATAAAAGCGGCCGCACAAGATGCTGCAATTAGCGCTGGCGGCGCTGTAACCTTTTCCGGCGGCAAGGTTACGGCGAACAGCACGGGCAGCAACGGCATTTTTTCGGGGGAAACCATTGCTATTTCGAACGGCGCGACGGTTGAAGCGGCGGGGTATTGGCCCGCTTTGTTTGCGGAGAGCGGGGTGGAGATTTCGTCGAGCCGGGTGGATGCTTCCGCATCAGACGATGTAGCCATATTTTCTCGCGACACTGTGAACATTCAAAACAGCATTGTGAAAACCCAAACGCCGGATGGCAACGATGGCATTTTGAGCAGAAACAGAAGGTCAATTTCCGGCTCGTGGATTGAAACCTCCGGCGAGGAAAGCTATGACGGCGACATTCAAAACAGTGTGCTGTTCAACGGGGATGCGGGCAAGGTGATCGGCGACGCGCAGCTCCCTGCGGATGCGGAGATTGCGAAGGGGCGGACGCTGTTGATCCCCAAGGGCGCTTCCCTGCGCGTCGGCAGCGGCAAAAAGCTCGTCAATAACGGCTTTGTCACCGTGGAGGGCGAGTTCGCTAACGCAGGCGGCACGTCGATTTGCAACAGCCATTTCGGCGGTACGGCAGATTGCCAGGCGCCGGCGGTTTGTTCGCTTTGCGGCGTGAGCTACGGCGCGAAGAACCCCAATAACCATGTAAATCTGACGCACGTAGACGCAAAAGCGGCGACGGCGGAGAGCGCGGGCAATATCGAATACTGGCACTGCGAAAAGTGCGGCAAGTATTTCAGCGACGCGAAAGCCGCGCACGAAATCACGCTTGAGCAGACGGTGACCGAGAAACTGCCCGATAAAGAGGCGATCAATAACCTCCCGAAGACGGGCGATGACAGCCGTGTGGCGCTCTGGCTGCTGCTTCTGGCCGTCA
>CAKTSO010000213.1 GCA_934613185.1 uncultured Clostridia bacterium
AAAGATCATCGTGCCGGAAGAAGAGAATACGGAAACGAAGTAAACAAAAAGACGGTCTTTTAAAAGACCGTCTTTTGCCATGCGCCGAGTTTATTCGGCCCAAACGCGGCTTTTGGAAAAGAAGAAACGGAGCGTTGCGCAAAGCCCCGCGGCGGCGATGAACGCAAACAGAAGATAGACCGCGGTATAACCGATTTGATCGGCGAGAAATCCCGCGAGGATCGACCCGAGCGTGAACGGCGCGGTCAAAATGCTCAAAAGCACGAGATAATGCGCGCGGTCTTCCTGGGAGACGATGCTGATCAAATGATGGTTATAGCCCTGCGCGCCGCCGACGTTGCAGGACAAAAGAAGGATCACCGCGCCCATGGGATAAAGCACGCTCGCGCCGCGCGCGGCAAGAAAAAGGCAGACGAGACTGAGCGCCGCGCAAAGGCAGCCGATCAGCTGCGTCGCCAGCATGAGCGGGCGATAGCCGAAACGCCTGGCAAGATACGCCCATAAAAAGCCGCCGACGACAAGCCCCGAGATCGGCATGAAGACGAGCGCGGCAGCCGCCTCCTGCGTGACGTGACCGTATTGCGTGCAAAACAGAAGATTGAGCGGTGCGGTCAGGAGCGAAAGCTGATACAGCGCCTTACAGACGATCGTATGACGCGCCTCGGCGTTCTTTTTCCAAAGCGGCGTAAAGGAGGAAAAATACGCGCGCCACGATACTTTTTTCGGATCGACGACGCATCGCGCGGGATCGTCGCGGATCAGCGCGAGACAGACGGCGTTGATCGCAAGACAGACGCATGCGCCGCCGAAGATCGCCGTAAACTTCGTGTCGACCGAACGCGAACTTGCCAGCGTGTTTCGAATGAACAGCGCGACGAAGAAACCCGCCGCGCCGCCGAAGACGCGGGCGATGCTGTGAATGACCATGCGACGGCGCACCGGCTGCGTTCGCGCCAGAATGTCCGTCCAAATAAGAGAAACGAATCCGTCCCCGAAATAAAAAAGTCCGTATCCTGCGATGAGCGCGAACACCTGAACTGCATTCGACGCATGAAAGACGAGCGTAAAAAACAGGGGAACGAACGTAAGACGGCTCAAAATTCCCGCGATTGTCATGACGCGCCCGGGATGAGGCAGCCGGTCGATCAGATTGCCCATCAGGATCGTGCCGATCAGCGGGCACAAAAACACCAGCGCACCCGCGATCCCGGCGACGAAATTGCTTCCCGTCTTTAAATTGGTAAATACGGCGATCACCGTGCCGGAATCGAGAAACGAAGTCGAAATTACGAACATCGCCCCCTCGATCACCATAACAATGGCGTTGACACGGGAAAGACGCGGCATGGCGGAATCGGTCATGTCAAACCTCCTGAAACGACTCAAACTCTGTCACTATCATAACAGGAGCGCTGCCGATTCGACAAGACCTGTTTTCATGATCGATCGGTGTTCTACTGCGCGCAGATTTCGCATATCCTCCAGTGAAAACGGAACTTGGAGGTTGTGCGATGCAGACTTATGACGTATACAGCGACATTGCGCAAAGGACGGGCGGCGACGTCTATCTCGGCGTCGTCGGGCCGGTGCGCACAGGAAAGTCGACGTTTATCAAACGCTTTATGGAGCAGCTCGTGCTGCCTTCGATGGAAAACGAGTACGACAAAAAGCGCGCGCTTGACGAGACGCCGCAGACGGGCGCGGGACGCACGATCATGACGACGCAGCCGCATTTTGTCCCGAACGAGGCGGCGGTCGTGCGCTTCGGCGAAAATGCGGATGTCCAGATCCGGCTGATCGACTGCGTGGGCTATATGGTTCCCGGCGCGATGGGAATGCTGGAGGACGAAGCACCGCGCATGGTGCGTACGCCGTGGTTCGACGAGGATATTCCGTTTGAGACGGCGGCGGAGATCGGCACGAAAAAGGTCATCACGGATCATTCGACCATTGGCGTCGTCATGACGACGGATGGAACGGTGACCGGCATTCCGCGCGAGGATTACGTCGTGGCGGAGGAGCGCG
>CAKTSO010000214.1 GCA_934613185.1 uncultured Clostridia bacterium
TGCCATGATCAGTTACGATTACTATCGCGTCTTCTACTACGCCGGAAAATACAGGAATTTCACACGCGCCGCCGACGTGCTTTGCACGAGCCAGTCGAACGTGTCGCACTGCATTCAGACACTGGAGCATCAGCTCGGCTGCCGCCTTTTCATCCGAAAAAGCCGCGGTATCGAATTGACCGCCGAGGGCGAAACGCTTTACGAACACATCGCGCGCGGCTGCGAACAGTTCATGCTCGGCGAATCGGCGATCCATTCGGGCGTCGGGCTGGACAGCGGGACGATCTATCTCGGCGCGACGGAGACGGCGCTGCACTACTTTCTGTTCGACGCGCTCGATTTGTTTCACGCCCGTTATCCGAACGTCCGCTTCCGCGTGGCGAATTTCAACACTTACGAAGCGCTCGGCGCGCTGCAAAACGGGCGGATCGATCTCGCCGTCGTCACCGGCCCCGCACCCGCAAAGCCGCCCATCGTGCAGAAAACGCTTCTGCAGATCCACGACGTGCTTTTCGGCGGTCCGCGGTTCCGCGCGCTCGCGCAAAGCGAATTCGATCTGAAAAACTTATCCGACTACCCCTTCATCTGCCTTTCCTCGGAAACGGCGATGCGGCGGCATCTGAACGCGTTTTTCTCGCAGATCGGTGCGCCGTTGGAACCCGCGTTCGAAACGACGACGGCGGATCTCGTGCTGCCGATGATCTGTCACGACCTCGGGCTCGGCATTCTTCCGCGCGAGATCGCAAAACAGCACCTGTCACGCGGCGAAATCTTCGAGATTCCGACGAAACAGACGTTCCCCGCGCGCTTTGTCACGCTTTTATTCGACCGCGAACATCCGCAGAGCGTCGCGTCGAAGGAATTTCAGAACTTTTTGCTGGAAATGCAAAGTTCGCTCGTACAGGATTGACGTTAGACAAAAAAGCCGCTTCAAGTCAAAATCCGCCGTCCGCGCTTTGGACGCGATTGAAAACAGGTTTTGTCGTTCACGCGCATCCGATTGCAAAGAGTTTTCTTCCACAACAAAAGACGCCTTTGCAAAAACTGCGAAGACGTCTTTTTTATTGCGTATCGTTATCGGTTATCGCGCCGCGCGATAGATCTTCTCCATGTCGTCCTCATGCAAAGGCAGTGCCGCGCCGATGCAGCCGCCGCAGGCGCGCGCGCAGCCGCTCGCAAGTTCTTTGATCTGCTCTTCCGTCGGCTCGACGCCGAGTTCTTTCATGTTGATCGGCATGCCGATCTCGTGATAGAACTCTTCCATCGCCGCGATACCCGCAAGCGCAGTCTCCTCGTCCGACGCTTTTTTCTCGACACCCATGACGTTCACGGCGTAGCGGACGAAGCGGTGCATGTCGTTTTTCAGGACGTAGCGCGCCCAGGTCGGCCAGATCGCCGCAAGGCCCGCGCCGTGCGTGACGTCGAACATGCCGCCCAGCTCATGCTCCAGAAGATGCGTGGCGAAGTCGCCGCCGCCGTTGCCGCAACCGGTAAGGTTGTTGTGCGCAAGGGAACCCGCCCACATGACTTCCGCGCGGGCATCATAATTCTGCGGATCCTTATGCAGGATCTTCGCGTTCTCCATCACGGTGCGAAGCAGCGCCTCGGCGATCGCGTCCGTGATCTCCATATTGCCGCTGTTGGTGAAATAGCGCTCCATCGTGTGCATCATGATGTCCGTGCAGCCGCATTCGGTCTGGTAATCGTTCAGCCCCAGCGTCAGCTCGGGGTTCATGACCGCGAACTTCGGGCGCGCAAGATCGTCGTCGTAGGCGCGCTTTTCCTTCGTCTTCTCGTTCGTGATGACGGAGGAGTTGCTCGTCTCGCTGCCCGCCGCCGCGATCGTCAGCACGCTTGCGAGCGGGAAGCACTTTTTCGCCATGCGCGTGTGCTCATACAGCGTCCAGACGTCGTATTCGGGTTCAGCCAGACCGTAGCCGATGGCCTTGACGGTGTCAATGACCGAACCGCCGCCGACGGCGAGAAGGAAGTCCGCACCGAGCTTTT
>CAKTSO010000215.1 GCA_934613185.1 uncultured Clostridia bacterium
ATCGTAGATCCCGCCCGGAGAACGCTCCTGCCCTTGCTCGACCACGATCAGCGCGTAGATCCGCCCCGCGTCCTCAATCAGCTCTTCCCGCACGCAGGCCCAGCCGTTTTTTCGAAGATAGCCGCGCAGCGCCTCGGCATCGCAGGACGGCAGAAGGATCAGCCGGCCGATCTTCTGCGCCTGCGTCTTTCCCGCTTCCAGCAGGCGCGCGATGACAAATCCGCCGATCCCCGCGATCACCGCCGCGTCGATCGCATCGTCTTCGCGCACAACGGAAAAACCGTCGCCGAGGCGGCATTCCACTCTGTCTTCAATGCTCTGTTCGGCGGCGAGCCTCCGCGCTTTTTCGAGTGACGCGGGACTGATGTCCGCCGCAATGACGCGGTGCGCCTGATCCCGTTCGATCAGCGCCGCTTCCAAAATTCCGTGGTCGCAGCCGATGTCCAGAATCGTATCGTTCGTTCCGATCGCATCGGCAAGCGCGGCAAGACGCGTGGAAAGCTGCATGACAAAACACTCCTTTTTATCAAGAAACCGGGCAAAAGCGCCACTTTTGCCCGGAAAGCGATTTCATCAGGTTTCAAGGAAATCCTTAAGTTTCTTGGATCGGGACGGATGACGCAGTTTGCGCAGCGCTTTTGCCTCGATCTGCCGAATGCGTTCACGCGTGACGTTGAACTCGCGCCCGACCTCTTCCAGCGTTCTGGCTCGTCCGTCTTCCAAACCGAAGCGCAGGCTCAAAACGCGGCGTTCGCGATACGTCAGTGTGTTGAGGACCTCGCCCAGCTGTTCTTTCAAAAGCATGAACGCCGCCGCGTCGACGGGCGCGGGCGCGTCGTCGTCGGGGATGAAGTCGCCAAGATGGCTGTCCTCCTCCTCGCCGATGGGCGTCTCCAGCGACACCGGCTCCTGCGCGATCTTGATGATCTCGCGCACTTTTTCCTCGGAGATGCCCATTTCCTTGGCGATCTCCTCCGGCTGCGCGTCGCGGCCGAGCTTCTGCTGAAGCTGACGGGAGACGCGAATTAACTTGTTGATCGTCTCGACCATATGCACCGGAATGCGGATCGTACGCGCCTGATCCGCGATCGCGCGCGTGATCGCCTGGCGGATCCACCAGGTGGCGTAGGTGCTGAACTTATAGCCCTTGGTATAGTCGAACTTTTCGACCGCCTTGATCAAGCCTAGGTTGCCCTCCTGGATCAAATCGAGGAACAGCATGCCGCGGCCGACGTAGCGCTTTGCAATGCTGACGACGAGGCGCAGGTTCGCCTCGGCAAGCTGCTGCTTCGCCGTTTCGTCTCCCGCCTCCATGCGCTTGGCGATCTCGATCTCTTCCTCCGCCGTCAAAAGCGGCACTTTGCCGATCTCCTTCAAATACATGCGGACGTGGTCTTCCACGTTGATGCCGTCGGGGATCGAAAGATCCAGGTCGGACGCCTCTTCTTCCAGTGTGGGATCGGACATGAAATCCTCTTCCGTCGGCTCCTGCTCCGCCGCCGCGCCGGTCTGTTCGGCGGCCTGTTTTTCGCTCTTGTTGTGGATAATATCCACGCCGAAGTTTTCCAGCCCTTCATAGAGTTTTTCCATCTGCTCGGGCGACAGCTCCACATCTTCCAGGGCGTCCATGATCTCCTCGTAGGTGATCTTCCCCTTGGCCTTGCCCATTTCGATCAATTCACCCACGCGTTCCAGTTTTTCTTTTTCCGTTTTCATCCCTTGCCCCTCCCGTCAATCATGCTTCTGCTGCAAACTCTGTATCTGCCCCAGCAGTTCCAGTTTTTCCGCGTCGCCGAGCGATGCGTCGTTCAATTTTTCCTGAAGCTGCGCGATTTTTCGCTGCTGCCGCCGCGAGATGCGCCGCGCAATCCATTCGGCGACCGCTTCCATATCCGGCGCCTCTTCCGGCGCCGCCGTCAGCGCCGCCGCGGTCTGTTCGTCGCCGTCCGCAGCAAGCCTTGTATAAATA
>CAKTSO010000216.1 GCA_934613185.1 uncultured Clostridia bacterium
CTTCACTTTGGCTTTTCGAAACTTTCCGCGTGCGACGGTCTGCACAAGCCTCCCGTCGTCGAGCAGAACGTCGTAATACCCGCAAAGCCCGATCATGATCCGGCCGGGGAATCGATTCTGCGTCACGGTCTGGACAGCCATAATTTCACACCTTCGCCGCGGCGGATCGTCTGCCCCGCCTCGGGCGTCTGCTGCACCACGGTATCCTTCGCCTTGGAAGAATCGACTCGATAGTCCACGGAACTGATGCGAAGGTCGTACTGTTCGATCAATTCCAGCGCGCGTTCATAGCTGAATCCCGTCAGCGCGGGCATTTCCACTTCCTCGCTGCCGAGGCTGATGACGACGGTAACCGCCGTTTTTTTGCGCTCGATCGGCGCGGAGGCGGCGGGATCCTGCGAGATCACGCGGCCGCTTTGAACGTTGTCATCGTATTGATAGGTGATCTGCGGCGCGATCTCGTATTCGGCGAGAGCGCTTTCCACCTGGGACTGCGTATAGCCGTCAAGATTCGGCATCGTCAAACGGTTTTTCCCGACGAGCGCCACGATCAAAACGACGGCCATGACAAGGCACACCGCGATCGTCACGCCGATGGCAATCAATCGCACGTCGCGCTTTTTCGTCTTTCCCGTCTGGGTCTGCTGCGGCTGCGGATTCTCACGCGGGCGCGTCGCGGCGTAGCGCTGCTGCGGCGGATTTTCCCGCGGCGGCACGGGCGGCGTCTGCGCACCGTTGCCGTTTTGCGGCGCATACCCGCCCTGCGGCGGCTCCTCCCGCGGCGGCACGGGCGACAACCCCTCGCCCTCGTCGGCGTCCATTGCGATATAAAGATTCTCCGGGAACTGCACGACCTGCGACTGCGGATTTTCCAGCGCAAGCGCAAGATCGCGCGCCATTTCCGCGGCGCTTTGATACCGCTGATCGGGATCCTTCAGAATCGCCTTTAAGATCACGCCCTCCAGCGCGGGCGGCACGTCCGCGTAAAGATGCGGCCAATACGGCACTTCCTGCAAATGCTTGAGCGCGACCGTCACGGGCGTATCCCCCTGATACGGCAGAACGCCCGTCGCCATTTCATACAGAACGATGCCGAGCGAATACAGATCGCTTCGAGCGTCGCTCGCAATGCCGCGCGCCTGTTCGGGCGAAAAATAGTGAACGCTGCCCAAAACGTTCGAGCCGGTCATCGTGATCGTCGCGGAGCTTGCGGCCTTGGCAAGACCGAAGTCCGTCACCTTCAAAATATTGCCGCGGCCCATCAGCACGTTCTGCGGCTTGATGTCGCGATGAACGACGCCGTGCGCATGCGCATGCCCGAGCGCCGCCAGGATCTGACGGGCGATGCGGGTGAGCATTTTCTGCTCGATCGGTGCGCGGTTTTTGATGAAATCCTTTAGCGTGATGCCCTCGACATATTCCATGACGATATAGGGCACGTCGCCGTCCTGCCCGTGACCCAATGTGCGGACGATGTTCTGATGATTGAGCATCGACTGCGCGGCAGCCTCGCGTTCAAAGCGGCGCACAAATTCCGGATCGTTCAAAAGATCCGCGTGCATCTGTTTGACGGCGACTTCCTCGCCGGTTTCGTTATCTCTTGCGCGGTAAACATCCGCCATCCCGCCCGCGCCGACTTTTTCCAAAATGACGTAGCGGCCGTCGACAATGCGTCCTTCCATCATTCGTTCACCTCGTCACAGTTCTGCACAAGGATCGCTGTGATATTATCCAGTCCTCCCGCCGAAAGCGCGCTGTCGATCAGCGCATCCATTGCCTCGCGAATATCCCCCGACTTTCGAAGGATCGCCTCCATCTGCGCGTCGCTGACCTCGCTGCTCAAACCATCGCTGCAAAGAAGCAGGATTTCGTCTTTTTCCCACTCGTCCGTCTCTACGTCTGCCTCCACGTCGGGTGCCGTGCCGATGG
>CAKTSO010000217.1 GCA_934613185.1 uncultured Clostridia bacterium
TCCTCCGGCTACCGCATCGGGCCGTTCGAGATCGAGAACGTCATCATGGAGCTGCCCTATGTTCTGGAGTGCGGCGTTTCCGCCGCGCCGGATGACGTGCGCGGCCAGATCGTCAAGGCGAGCATCGTCCTGACGCGCGGTACCGAGGGCACCGAGGAGCTCAAAAAAGAAATTCAGGATTACGTCAAGAAGCACACCGCGCCGTATAAATACCCGCGTCTGGTCGTCTTCCGCGACGAACTTCCGAAGACGACGAGCGGAAAGATCATCCGCAGTCGACTGTAAAAGACGAATTTTGAAAAAAGGAGGCGCGCGATTCCATGACGAAAAAAAAGCGCGTGACGCTGTTTGCAGGCCATTACGGCAGCGGCAAGACGAACATCGCCGTGAACTACGCGCTCGCGCTGAAGCGGCAGGGCCTGCCGGTTTTGATCGCCGATCTTGACGTGGTCAATCCGTATTTCCGCACGAAGGACAGCGCCGACGAACTTCGGGCGGCGGGGATCGACGTGCTGTGCTCGCCTTACGCGAACACGAATCTGGACGCGCCCGCGCTTCCCGAGGAAATGTACCGCATCTGCCGCGACCGCGACACTTACGCCGTCGTGGACGTCGGCGGCGACGATCAGGGCGCGGTGGCGCTGGGACGCTACACCCCGGGCATTTTGGAGGAAAACGACTTCGATATGCTCTTTGTGGCGAACGCGTTCCGCCCGCTGACCCGAACGCCCGAAGAGGCGCTCGGCGTCATGCGCGAGATCGAGGCGGCGGGCGGCATCCCGTTCACCGGGATCGTCAACAATTCCAATCTTGCCGAGGAGACGAGCACGGACGACGTGCTGCGCGGCGAAGATTTCTGCCGCGCGCTGTCGCGCCTTTGCGATCTGCCGCATGTGATGACCTGCGCCGAAGAATCCTTATGCGATACTCTGGATGCGCGTGTGGAACATTTATTCCCGCTGCGCCTTCAGCGTAAATATTATCTTTGATAACCATCGACCAACGCGGAACGAAAGAGAGGGGAAGAACATGGCAAAAGTAACCTTCAACACCGACCTTTGCAAGGGCTGCGGGCTTTGCGTCGACGTCTGCCCGAAGAAGATCCTTGTTCTTGCGAAGGACAAGATCAATCAGAAGGGACATTATCCGGCCGAAATGACGGATCAGGAAAAGTGCATCGGCTGCGCATTCTGCGCGACGATGTGCCCCGACTGCGTCATCACCGTGGAAAAGTGAGGAGGAAATTATGGCTGAAAAAGTATTGATGAAGGGCAACGAAGCCATTGCCGAGGCGGCGATTCTCGCCGGCTGCCGGCACTACTTCGGCTATCCCATCACGCCGCAGACGGAGATCGCCGCGTATATGGCGAAGAAAATGCCGAAGATCGGCGGCGTGTTCCTGCAGGCGGAAAGCGAAGTCGCGGCGATCAACATGGTCTACGGCCTGGCCTCGACCGGTAAGCGCGTCATGACCTCTTCCTCCAGCCCGGGCATCTCGCTCAAAAGCGAAGGCCTGTCCTACATGGCGGGCGCGGACCTTCCCGCCCTCGTCGTCAACGTCCAGCGCGGCGGCCCCGGCCTGGGCGGCATTCAGCCGTCTCAGTCGGATTATTTCCAGGCCACGCGCGGCGGCGGTCACGGCGATTATCATATGATCATCCTTGCGCCCGCGAGCGTGCAGGAGATGGCGAGCCTGACCTTCAAGGGCTTCGACCTTGCGGAAAAATACCGCATGACGTCCATGATCCTTGCCGACGGCACGATGGGCCAGATGATGGAGCCGGTCGCGCTGGAGGCGGGCGAGATTCACGAATATGACAAGTCCTGGGCGGTCACCGGCACGAAGATGGCGCGCAAGCACAACATCATCAATTCGCTCTCGCTCGTTCCCGAGGAGCTGGAACAGCAGAACTT
>CAKTSO010000218.1 GCA_934613185.1 uncultured Clostridia bacterium
GATCATGCGCGATTGGGCGCCGGAAAACTGGGCGGAAGGGTTCGATAACCCCGGCCTGCTCGCGGGGAACATGGATGCGGCCGTAACAGGCGTTTATATTGCGCTCGACGCGCGGGTGAGGACGGTGCGCCAGGCGAAAGAGGCGGGCTGCAATCTTGTGATCACGCACCATCCGCTGTTTTTGGGCGGCGGCGTGAAGTGTTTTTGCGAAAACAGCGGAAACGGCGACATCGACACCGTGATCGAATGCGTGAAGACGGGCACGGCGCTTTATGCCGCGCATACGAATCTGGATCGCGCGTCGGGCGGCGTGAACGACTGCCTGCGCGAAGCGCTCGGCTGGCTCGACGCGGGCGTGTTGTCGGACGATTACGATTGCGGCGACGAGAACATGCCGCGCGGGCTTGCGCGTCTTGCAAGATTGCCGCGCGTGATCACGCTGCGCGAGGCGGCGGAGCATACGGCGCGGTGTCTCGGCATTTCCAATGCGGAATACGTCGGGGATGACGAAATGCCTGTTTCGGTCGCGGCGCTTTGCGGCGGCTCGGGCGGTTCCATGATCGAAGAGGCGCTTCACGCGGGCGCGCAGCTTCTTGTTACGGGCGAGGCCAAACATCACGAGCGCGTCGCCGCGCAGGAAGCGGGGCTGGGGCTGATCGTGGCGGGTCATGCCGAAACAGAACAGGTTGTGCTGCCGAAGGTTGCCGCGTCTTTACAAACGGCGCTTGATGCGGTACAATGTAAATTACCCGTAATATATGAAAAAGACAGTGCGGTCACGCGCCGCACGCTTTGATAGCCGCGAAACGATTCGGCCGCGGAATTTGAAAGGGAAAGGATGGACGACGCTTTGGATTATAAGCAGCAGCTTGAAAAGCTTTGGGCATATCAGCTGGCCGATCTTGAGATCGACCGCGCGGAAAATGTCCTCCGCACTTCGCAGCTTCGCCAGCGTCTGGCGCGCTCGGTGGCCTATTTGAAAGAGCAGCAGGCGAACATTGCGCGAATGGAGGGCGAGGCGCAGGAGATCCAGAATAAATTGGAAGTAATTGCGCGCGAATGCGTGCAGTCTTCGCAGGAATACGATCAGACGATTTACGAAGACGACGAATTTACGCGGGAACAGCTCACCTCCATGCGTCAGCACTGCGTGCAGTGGGCCGATACGATGGCGCGCCGCGAGCGGGAACTGACGGCGCTGACGGAGACGCTCCGCGCGCAGCAGAAACAATTGGAAGAAATGCGCGCGGGCATTGCGCGCGCCAAGAAGGAGTATCCCGTTTTAAAGGCAAAATACGACGAAGAGGCGGCGAAACTCGCCGAACAGACGAAGCCTCTGCGCGAAAAGCGCGACAAGATCGGCGAGGATATCGAACCGGAGCTTTTGAAGCGCTATAAGAACATCAAGGGTCGTCGGGTCAATCCCGTGGCGAAAGTCATCGCGGCGCAGTGCGCGGGCTGCAACATGGAGATCGCGCAGTATGTTTTGAGCCGCGCCAAAACGACGGGCGGCATTGTCGAATGCGAGAACTGCGGCCGCATCCTCTACATCGAGGACTGATAAAGAAATCATTTTTGATATGAGCGGGTCGGACGGTCGCGGGGCGTAACTGCCGCGAGGAAAGTCCGAGCTCCACAGGGCAGGGTGCCGGGTAACACCCGGCGGAGGCGACTCCAGGGAAAGTGCAACAGAGATATACCGCATGCCCGTCGGGCGTGTAAGGGTGGAAAGGCGAGGTAAGAGCTCACCGACGGCTTGGCGACTTGTCCGTCCTGTAAACCCCATCCGGAGCAAGATTGCTGGGAGAGCGCGGCGGCCCGCCGCATTCCCTAATAATCGCTTGAGCCGTTTGGCAACAAACGGCCTAGATAGATG
>CAKTSO010000219.1 GCA_934613185.1 uncultured Clostridia bacterium
GGATGGGAATAGAACGATACTATGATTGATACCAGCAAAAAGGCTTCTTGAAAAAGGAGCCTTTTTAATTTGAAAGAGCGCCGCCGCGCCTTGCCCTGGCGAAACATCTCTCGCCGGGCTGCTCTCGGCGACCGTCTCCCTGCGTCCGCGGGCGATGTTCTCGCGCCTCGATCGGGCGAAAAAGCGGTTCGGTATTCGCGCTACTCACACGGCGTTTTCGTCCTTTGGATGGGAATAGAACGATACTATGATTGATACCAGCAAAAAGGCTTCTTGAAAAAGGAGCCTTTTTAATTTGAAAGAACGCCGCCGTTTTTTCACAACGCAAAACCCGCCCCTGCGCGGCAGGGGCGGGCATATCGTGATCTGATTTCAAATTACCGCTCGCTTTC
The DNA here is from genome assembly GCA_934613185.1 of uncultured Clostridia bacterium. GTDB lineage: Bacteria > Bacillota > Clostridia > Christensenellales > Maliibacteriaceae > RGIG9107. The sequence goes on from CAKTSO010000219.1 coordinate 393, forward strand.
CTCGGCGAACTTTTCTCTCAGATGCTTGGACAAAAGCGCGAGGGACGCGGCCATGTTCTCGTTTTGCAGAAGGATGTTGTCCGGCACGCGCAGATACGCGGGCGCGAAGTTCCAGATGCCGAGCACGCCGCCCGCGACGAGCGCGTCGCACGCCTCCTGCGCATGTTCGACGGGAACGGTGATGATGCCGATGTTGATGTCGTTCTCCTCGCAGAACGCGGCGAGGTCGTCGACGTGATACACCGGCGCGTTGCCGAGCTTCCGCCCCACGAGAGAGCGGTCGACGTCGAACGCGGCGACGATCCGAAGGCCGTATTCCTCGAATCCGCGGAAGGAAGCCAGCGCGCGGCCGAGCGAGCCCGCGCCCACGAGCACGGCGTCATCCATATTGCGATACCCGAGCGTGCGCTCCATGCTGTCCAGAAGCTCGGCCACGGAAAAGCCGACCTTTGCCTTGCCGCCCGTGCGGCTGACGGCGGCGAAGTCCTTTCGAACCTGCACTTCGTTGAGCTTGAGCATTTCCGCCACGACGGGCGCGGAGACGTTCGTCACGCCCTCGGCGCTGAGTTTTTTCAGGCACTGCAAATAAAACGGCATCCGATGCATGGCCTGCTTCGAGATGACGGTCCTCTGCTTTCGTTCTTCTGCCATAACAAAACCTCCGTCGCCGGATGTGCGCAATCGCCCCGGATAATCATAGTCCCTTTTATCATAATACGTCGGCGGCGTTCTGTCAAAGGGCGCGGCGAACATCTTTCGGCATTCGCGGTAAGATTGCAATCGGATCAGACTCCGTCTCGAACAGCCCCGGATCGGAAATTCGCCGCGCAAAACCGTTCGGGCGGCGTGATCTTTCATCAACAATATTGCCGAACCCGAATCAAGCGCGACGAAAAATGCGTCGTCAGCCATGCCGACAAAACTCACCGTCGAGCCCCGCCGCGCGTTCGATTTCCCTGCAGGCCTCCCCCCAAAAAAGCTCGCCGTCCCCCGCATTTCAAACGTCCGCCCGCAAAACCCGTATCGACCGTCCTCTCTTTCGCTGTTCAATATTCGGTTCTTTCAACATCCGATGTTGCATAAAACGCATTCTCATGATACCCTAATACGGATTGTAACATTGATAACACAGGGGGATCTATGGCAAAAAACTCATCTTCCAAAGCGCACCGCCACGGCGAACGCGGGACGTTCTCGGGGCGCGTGGGCTACGTGCTGGCCGTGGCGGGCTCCGCGATCGGTCTGGGCAACATCTGGCGCTTTCCGTATCTGGCCGCCAAATACGGCGGCGGCATGTTCTTATTGATCTATCTTCTTCTGGTCGTGACGTTCGGCTATGTGCTGATCGTGTCGGAGACGGCGCTCGGGCGCATGACGGGCAAAAGCCCGGTCGGGGCGTTCGCCGCGTTCGGCAAGGGGAAATTCTTCCGCGCGGGCGGCTGGA
>CAKTSO010000220.1 GCA_934613185.1 uncultured Clostridia bacterium
GTATAAATCGGCGCGGCAGGAAAAACAGCCGTTGAATTTCCCGAGCGCGGGGAGTGTCTTCAAACGCCCCGAAGGGCATTTCGCGGGCGCACTGATCGAAAATGCGGGCTTGAAGGGCGTCTCGGTCGGCGGGGCGCAGGTGTCGCAAAAGCATGCGGGATTTATCGTCAACACGGGGAACGCGACGTGTCAAGATGTACTTGAGCTGATCAAACTGATCCAAAAGCGCGTGCTGGAACAAAGCGGCGTGCAGCTTGAAACGGAGCTGCGCCCGGTGGGGGATTTTGAATGAGATCATTGATCAGCGTCGATTATCATACGCATACGCGCTACAGTCACGGCACGGGCAGCGTGGAAGACAACGTTCGCGCGGCGATCGACTGCGGCCTGAGCGCCGTCGGCATTTCCGATCACGGGATCAAGCAGATCGCGCATGGCGTAAAGCCCGACGCGTTGCTGCGCCAGATCGACGAGATCGCCGAACTGAACGAAAAATACGCGGGCAAGATTCGCATTCTGTCTTCGATCGAGTCCGATATTACCGGTCTTGACGGGTCGATCGATCTGCCGGAAGACTGGCAGGATAAATTCGATTATGTGCTCGGCGGGTATCATCGAACGGCGGTGCCGAATCGCATTTGGGATATCTTTTCTTTGCAGATCCCCGCGTTGTTTCGCATTCGATCGAAAAAGCTCAGTGAACGCATGACGCGTGCGGACGAGCTGGCGATTCGAAGCGGGCGGCTGTTTGCCGTGACGCACCCGGGGGAGTACATTCCCGTCGATCTTCTGCGCGTGGCACGCGCGGCGGAAGAATGCGGCGTTTACGTCGAGATCAACAACAAGCATCCGATGAAAAAAGAAGATCTTTGCGCTGCGCTGCAGACAAACGCAAAGTTCATTTTGTCCAGCGACGCCCATGCGCCCGAGCGCGTCGGGCGGGTGGAACGCGCCTATGAGGCCGCCATGGAGGCGGGCGTGCCGCGTGAACGGATCGTCAATCTTTTGCAGGAAGGATAACGGCTATGAGAATTATCGTCGTGACGGGGCTTTCCGGGGCGGGACGAAGCGCGGCGCTTCGCTGCTTTGAAGATATGGACTTTTTCTGCGTGGACAACCTGCCGCCGAAACTGATCCCCATGTTCGCCGAGCTTTGCGCGGGTCAAAACGAAGGGATCACCGACGTGGCGCTTGTTATGGACGTGCGCGGCGGCGATATGTTCCACGATATTTACGAATCGCTCCATTGGCTCAAGGAACACGGGCATGAGACGGAGCTTTTATATCTGGAGGCCGACCGCGCGGCGATCGTCGGCAGATTCGATCTGACGCGGCGGACGCATCCTCTGCATCACGATGGAATGACGCTTGAGGCGGCGATCGAACAGGAGACGCAGATGCTTGCGCCGCTTCGCAAAATGGCCGACCGCATCATCGACACGACGAACCTTTCCGCCCGCCAGCTTCGAAGCGCGATCGCCAAGCTGTATTCGGGCAAACGGCAGATCACGCTGCCGCTCGTGACGATCATTTCCTTCGGATTCAAATACGGCGTACCGCTGGACGCGGATATCATACACGACATGCGTTTCCTGCCGAATCCGTATTATATCGACAGCATGCGACACTGCACCGGCGAGGATGACGCCGTCGCGGCGTACGTCATGCAGTCGGCGCAGGCGCAGACCTATCTTG
>CAKTSO010000221.1 GCA_934613185.1 uncultured Clostridia bacterium
AGGATCGTTTCGATCTTCTGTGGGTCACCGAGTTCCCGCTGTTTGAATATGACGAAGAGCAGGGCCGCTACATGGCGATGCACCATCCCTTCACCAGCCCGATGCCCGAGGATCTGCCGCTTCTTGACACCGATCAGGGCAAGGCGCGCGCGCAGGCGTACGACCTTGTCATCAACGGTGTGGAAGCCGGCGGCGGCAGCGTTCGTATTCACGATCCCAAATTGCAGCAGAAGATGTTTGAGCTTCTCGGCTTCACGCCCGAGCGCGCGCAGGCGCAGTTCGGCTTCCTTCTGGAGGCGTTCCGCTACGGTACGCCGCCGCATGCGGGCTGCGCGTTCGGCCTCGACCGCGTCGTGATGCTTCTGACCAAATCGCCGTCCATCCGCGACGTCATCGCGTTCCCCAAGGCGCAGAACTCGTCCTGCCTGATGTGCCAGGCGCCCGCGCCGGTGGAAGAAGAGCAGCTCAAAGAGCTGTTCATCGAGACGGTTCCTCCGAAGGACGAAAAATAATCAAAGAAATGGATAAACGTTTTTCACGTTTTGAGGCGATGATTGGCGCAGAGCACATAGAGGCTCTGCGCCATAGCCATGTCATGGTCGTGGGCGTCGGCGGCGTCGGCGGCGGTACGGTGGAGGCCCTGAGCCGCGCAGGCGTCGGAACATTGACGCTGGTGGATCGCGATGTTGTCGATATCACGAATATGAACCGCCAGGTGGCGGCACTGTCCTCCACCGTCGGGATGCCGAAGGTCGAAGCGCTCGCCGCGCGCGTGCGCGATGTCAACCCCGAATGTGACGTTCGCCCGCGCTGTGTGAATCTTGCGGCGGACACGGTGGACGAACTGCTTTCGGATCGCCCCGATTGCGTCGCCGACTGCATCGACGACATGAACGCCAAAGTGCTGCTGATCTGCGAATGCAAGCGCCGCGGGATCCCGATCGTGTCGAGCATGGGCGCGGGCAATCGGCTTGATCCGTCGAAGCTTTCGATCACGGACGTGTTCCGCACGCAGAACGATCCCGTCGCACGGATCATGCGAAAACGCCTGCGCGACGCGGGGATCAAAAATCTCTGCGTCTGCGCCAGCAGCGAACTGCCGAAAAAATGCCGCGTCGAGACGTCGCCGGGGCGCTTTTCCCCTGCAAGCGCGCCGTTCGTGCCGCCGGTCGCGGGAATGATCATCGCGTCGCAGATCGTGCGCTTTTTGTGCGGCGAAGAGGGAATCCGGATCTGATTTAAAACGGCGAAAACGGTCGATTTCAAACTTATGCTGAAATCTTTGTGTTTTTCGGTGAAACTGTGCTATACTATTGCCATCGAACGATTGTAAGGAGTTGTGTGTTATGACTGAACCTGTCGCACTGACCCGCGAAAACTTCGCTTCTTATCTTGCCAATGCCAAGACGCCCGTTCTGGTGGATTTCTGGGCTTCGTGGTGCGGCCCCTGCCGAATGATCGCGCCTTACGTTGAAAAGATCGCAAAGGAATACGACGGTCGCATCGCCGTTGCAAAAGTCAATATCGACGAAGAACCGGACCTTGCCGCCGCCTATCAGGTGATGTCGATCCCGACGCTGATGGTGTTCAAAAACGGCGTGAAGGCCGATCGCCTCGTCGGCGCGA
>CAKTSO010000222.1 GCA_934613185.1 uncultured Clostridia bacterium
TTCAAATTCGCCGCAAGACGCGCTTGCTCGTACAAAACCTCCGTCTGCGCAGTGTTGACCTGAAAAAACGCGAGCGGCGAAATGGAGAACGTCTTGCCGCAAAGCGTCTCCTCGATGCGATCCCGTCCCCAGATCGTGCGGCAGGAATTTCCCATAATGACATTGTCGCGGCGGCGGTTTTCGTTAAAAACGATCCCGATCAGGCCCGAAACGCCGCTTCGCATGATTTCGACCAGCGCGTCTTCTTTGGGCAGTTTGGCGCCATTGACGACGATCGTCGCGATGATCTCTCCTTTTCGATTGACGCGCGTCATGATATGGCGGACAAGGCCGCGGCCCGTTTTTTCGTCATAGGCCGAAACGTTATATTTCGCCATATAATCTTTCAGCGCCGCGCAGGCCTGCATCGCGTTTTCCGTCTGAACCGGGCAGTCGGCGATGTCGATCACGTCGTGCGTGCGGCGGCGATAGAACCCGATTTTCGGCCCCACCGCCACGGGGAACTGCGCCTTGTTGCGATAACGACGCGTTTCCCTCGCGCCGAGCGTATCGCGCACCATCACGTCGGAAAAGCCGCCGATGCGGCGCAGCGCGTCCTCCACGCTCATGCGCTTTCTCACGAGCTGCGCTTCGTAGGAAAGATGGCGCAGCGAACAGCCGCCGCATTTTTCGTAAACGCCGCAATCGCTTTCCACGCGGTCGGCGCTGCTGTCCAAAATGCAAAGCAGTTTCGCCGCGGCGTAATTTTTTGCGCATTTGATGACCAGCGCCTCGACGCGCTCGCCGGGCAGCGCGCCCTCGACAAATACGGCGACGCCTTCATAACGCCCGACGCCGAAGCCGCGATTATCCAGATTATCGATCGTCAAAGCGATGCGCTCGTTTTTCTGCACAGGCAGCGATAAAGCTTTGCTCAAAGTCTTCGTTCCTTTCTTTATGGCCCGGCTCAATCATGGCGGGCCTTTGTTCTCATGAAAAAAGGGAGCCGCTCGCTCCCCTTTTCGATTTCGTTTTGTTTTTAAAACGCCAGTTCGTAGGCGAGCTGATAGAGCTTGCGGTGGATCTTCTTCTTCATTTCGAGCGCTTCGGTGATGTCGAAGTCCTTGATGGAGTTGTTTGTGATGCCGACGACGCGGTTGCCCTTGTTGTCGCGCAGAAGTTCGACCGCGCGGCCCGCAAGACGCGCCGCAAGCGTCGCATCCATGGCCGTCGGTTCGCCGCCGCGCTGCACATGCCCCAGGACCGTCGCTCTGATGTCGAGCCCGGTCATCTGCGCAAGCTTTTCGGCGACTTCCTCGCCGTGCGCCGCACCTTCGGCCACGACGACGATGCCCGTCTGAACGCCGAGTTCAAAACGTGTCACCAGGCTCTTTGCGATGCGGTCGATGTCCCATTCGATCTCGGGGATGATGACCGCCTCCGCGCCGCAGGCGACGCCGGAGTAAAGCGCGATATCGCCGCAGTTGCGGCCCATAACTTCGATGACGCCGATACGGCCGTGAGAATCCATCGTATCGCGGATCTTGCTGATGGAAGAGACGACCGTGTTAATCGCCGTGTCAAATCCGATGCAATAATCCGTATAGGCCAAATC
>CAKTSO010000223.1 GCA_934613185.1 uncultured Clostridia bacterium
TGCTGTTCAGACGTGAAGTAATCCCGTTCGCGCCGCCCTGCACGTCGTTTGCCGCCTTGTCGATCAGCGCGTTCAATTCCGAAAGCTGATTTTGGAGCGTTTCCAATCGGCTCTGCGAAAGCGTCATTTCGATATACGGTTCCGCCTGCCCGGCGATCCCGCCGACATCCTTTCGACCGTTGACGGTCCCGCTGTTTTTGCTTGAAAAAAGGAAACCACAGCTTCGCCCGACGATCCCGCCGACGTTGTAGCCGACATGCGGATAACCGACGGCCGCCGTGTTTTCGCACGACAGGATCACGCCGCAGGAATACCCCGCGACGCCGCCCGTATCGGCCGCCGCACCGACGGTGTTCATCGACGAAAGCTTCGACAGATCAAACGAAAAATCAAGGGACAGATTCTGAAGGGAAAGATTCCGGTCGGCGGACGTCCCGTTGACGCAAGCGGCGTTGACGCATCGCGCCAGCTTCCCGTCGTTTCGCCCGGCGACGCCGCCCGTCATTTTTTCGCCCGTGACCGCGCCCTTGCTGCGGCAATCGGTCACATTGCCCGTCTTTGTGTTCTGCCCGACGATCCCGCCGACGCAGGACGCGCCGCTCACGCTGCCGGAAAAATCACAGGAAACGATCGCGCCGCCGTTGACGGCCGCAATGCCGCCCGCCGCCTCGTTTCCCGTCACATCGATCGTGCCGCTGACGGACAGTCGATACACCGCGCCGCCTTCCTGAATTTCGCCGAAAAGTCCCGCGCGCGATGCGCTGCCGTCAAGATTCAGGCCGCTGATCGCATGGCCGTTTCCGTGAAAGACGCCGCCGAAGCTCGGGATGGGCGAAAACTCCGTCCCTTCGAGAGAAAGATCCGTCGTAAGTTCCACCGTCTTTCCCTGCGACCAGGTGTCGAGGCGGCAGCTTTTCGCAAGCGCCTGCAAATCCTCCACGCTTTGGATCTCGATCGTCTCCGTCGAAGAATCGGCGTCGGGTTCTTCCGCGGCAAGCGCCGTCGCGCTCGCACCGAAAAACAGCGCGACCGTCAGGATGAGCGATATCGCGCACAACCGTTTATTTTTCTTCATCGCCGTCCTCCTTTTCCCGCTGCGGCGTCGTCAAAAGCGGCGTTTGCGGCTCCCGTTTTTCGGCGCTGCCGCTGACAATGTGAAGATCCGCGTCACCCTCCACGCTGCCGCGCAGTATGCCGCTGATCTGACCGTTGACCGTGCCGCGCACCATACCGTCGACATAAATGCGTCCGCCGGTCGTTTCGCGTTTTGTCGGTTTGGCGACCGAGAACGAGGTCTTATCCACCACGTTTCCGCCGATCAGAAGGATCTGCGGCAGAACGAACAGAACAAGGAACATGGAAAGAATCGTCCCGCGCCCCAGGCACTGTCCGATGCCGGCGATGGTCGCCTCGGAGGTCATCTGCCCGATCAGCGTGCCGGACACGCAAAGGATCGTGCCGGAAGTCAGGACCGTCGGAAACGCGAAGTTCAGCGTCTCGATCATGGCGCGTTTATGATCCATCGTGTTTTTCAGTTCCTGATAACGGCTGGCGATGACGATGGCGTAGTCGATGTTCGCGCCCATCTGAAT
>CAKTSO010000224.1 GCA_934613185.1 uncultured Clostridia bacterium
GCGAAAAAGAAAAATCCCCGGCAGATCGAGGCCGTGATTTTGAAAAACCGGAACGGCCGCGTCGGGGAGAAGATCGAATTTGAATATTACCCGATGTTCAATTATTTCACGGAGAAGGGCTGAGCGGGCGCGGGCTTTTTTGAGGGCTTCGTTTGCGGAAAAAGAACGCAATAACTCAAAAAAAGAGAAAAAAAACATCATATGCCTAATATGTGTCGGGCATATGATGCATATGAAGCATATGAAGTTGGAAAAGGCTTTTCTTAACTCCTTCCACCGCCTGCGGGCGGTCCCCCTCCCTCGAGGAGGGAGGTCTGGGGGAGGGGAAATCGAGAGTTTGCAGAATGTCGGCGGGCGCGCGATGCGCGAACTCCTTCCACCGCTGCGGCGGTCCCCCTCCCTCGAAGAGGGAGGTCTTAGGGGAAGGAAAATCGAGAGTCGGCAAAATGTCGGCGGGCGCGCGATGCGCGCCCCTACAACGTTGCGGGAAATTGCAACTGTGAGATGCGTTTGCAACGCTGGGTTGCATCATTGCAACGGTTAGATGTATTTGCAACCGTTGGTTGCACCGCCGTACTCTGTAGGGGCGCGCATTGCGCGCCCGTTTATCTCCGATGTTATAACAACCTTTCGAGAGGGCGCGCGAAGGGGCTTAGGGGCGACCGCAAAGCCCCTATATGCAATCGACGGCAAGGCCGCAGGCCTTGACCGGCGAAGCCCCCAGACCTCCCTCCTCGAGGGAGGGGGACCGCCCGCGGCGGTGGAAGGAGTAGACGCGCTCCGCTAGGCCTAGGGGATTAGGGGGAGATTTCGATTTACCGCGCTCAAAGGTCGCAACAGGATTGCTCCCTTTCGCTTGGGATGCTCCGCCTCGCTGAGCCGCCCACAGGGCGCGCTCGGCTTCGATCCTCCCTTAAATCCCCTAGGAACCCCATAACCCCCATTAAAACGAGCAGGGTTGCGACCCTGCACCCGGAGTTGTATAAGAGACTTCGAGAGAGAGCGTGAAGCCCCAGACCTCCCTCCTCGAGGGAGGGGGACCGCCGCAGCGGTGGAAGGAGTTATCAGGCGGTGGAAGGAGTAAACCCCATTTTCGCACACAAGGATTGTAAAAAAACAGTTGATCTGTTATACTATAATGCTAGGAATGGACTGCCAAGCGCCGTCCCTGCGCTCATCCATTATCTGAAAGGACGTGGCAGCGTGAAAAAGCGCACCCCCCTATATTTGGCCATCCTCGGCGCGTTCGTCCTGATTTTTGTTGAAATCGCGCGATACAGCTACGTCAACCGGGGCTTGATGCGTCAGGAAAACGTCTCCCATTTGCAGTCGAGCTACGCGCAGGTGGCGCGGACGTTCGCCCTGTTTGCGGAGCGAAACTGGAAGCTGCTGGACGAGTGGGACAGCGATCTGCCCAACCATCTCTACGATCTCACGTCGGAAGAGGCGTGGTCGGTCATCAGGGACAAGGCGGCGCGCTGGCAGTACAGCGAGCTGTACATGTTCAACCAGAACGGCGAATACAGCAGCGTCAGCGGGCGGCACGGCATTTCGCCGCACAAGGAAAGCGTGTT
>CAKTSO010000225.1 GCA_934613185.1 uncultured Clostridia bacterium
TGGCCTGCATCTTGTCCTTGAGCTGCGTCAGTTGAGGCGCGCGCTGCGCGTGAACCTCCATTTGCAGGCGGACAAAGCGTTCGAGATACTCATCAAAGTGCGCGGGATCCTCTTTCATCAGCTGGTCCAGCGTCTTGCCTTCGATGTATTCCGAGATGATCGCCCACTTGCCCTCGACCATCGTGACGGCCAAAACTTTGGGGATCTTCAGCGCCGTCTCCTCGATGCGTGCCTGGTTGAGCGCCTCGTTGAGGATGTTGGCCTTGGAATACCCCTCGTCGAAGACCTTGACCGCACGGTCGCCGTCGCGGTAGACCGTCTTGTCGGTGCGCACGGCAATCACTTTTTCAAGATTCATTCTTTTTGCCTCCTTGCACTGCTGTTGTTCGATCGTTCAAAGACCGATCCTGTTTTTTTACACTTCCGTATGCGTGCCGTAGTACGCATTCAAATACATCTGTTTGAGTTCGCTCATCAGCGGATAGCGCGGGTTGGCGCCGGTGCACTGATCGTCGAACGCCTGCTCGACCATGTCGTCCAGACGCTCGAGGAATTCCTTCTCGTCGATGCCGTATTCGCGGATGGAGCCCTTGATGCCGATCTTCTTTTTCAGCTCTTCGATCGCCTCGATCAGGCTTTCGACCTTTTCGGCGTCGGTTCTGCCCTTGAGGCCGAGATAAGATGCGACCTCGGCATAGCGAGCCTGCGTATGCGGATGGTCATACTGCGGGAAGGTACCCATCTTCGGCGGAACTTCCGCGGCGTTGAAGCGAATGACTTCGCAGATCATCAGCGCGTTGGCCACGCCGTGCGGCAGATGATAGAACGCGCCGAGCTTGTGCGCAAGAGAGTGGCACACGCCGAGGAACGCGTTCGCGAATGCCATGCCGGCCATGGTGGCGGCGTTGGCCATCTTCTCGCGGGCCTTGGGATCGTTCGGGCCGTTGTCGTAGGCGGCAGGCAGGTTCTCAAAGACCATCTTGATGCTGCGAAGCGCGAGAGAATCGGTGTAATCGGTCGCCATCATGGAAGCATAAGCCTCGAGGTCGTGCGTGACGACGTCGATGCCGGACGCGGAGGTCAGACCCTTGGGCGCGTTCATGTGGAAGTCCACGTCAACGATCGCCATGTTGGGCATAAGCGCGTAATCGGCAAGCGGATATTTCACGCCGGTCTTCTCGTCGGTGATAACGGCGAAAGGCGTAGCTTCCGAACCGGTACCGGCGGAGGTGGGGACGGCGATGAAGTAGGCTTTCTCGCCCATCTTCGGGAAGGTGTAAACGCGCTTTCTGATGTCCATAAAGCGCATGGCCATGTCCATGAAGTCCGCTTCGGGATGCTCATAGAGCACCCACATGATCTTCGCGGCGTCCATCGCGGAGCCGCCGCCCAGAGCGATGATGACGTCCGGCTGGAAGGAAGTCATCTGGCGGGCGCCGTCCATAGCGCAGCCGAGCGTCGGATCGGGGGCGACGTCATAGAACGTGGAATGCACGATGCCCATTTCGTCGAGCTTGTCGG